>NZ_JBFANB010000011.1:57355-102618 GCF_040659625.1 Nonomuraea sp. NPDC049750 | reverse complement strand
CCCGATACAGGCGACCATCCCTACCATCCTCGGTCACCAGCAACGTGTTGTAATTCAACGCCGCCAACGCCTTGGCCTTGAACCCCAGCGATACCGTCGACAACTCAGCACCCGCCGTCCGCTTCCCAGTCGCCGCATCGATCCCCGTATACGTCAACCGGCCGTCGGACAGCACGCCGTACACCGAGGCCGTGCCCTTGGGGGAAACCGTGCCGCAGTTGTGGCTTTCGACGTTGTTCCACTCCATGCCGTTGGCCTGGCCGTAGGTAACGCCGTTGAAGGTCGGCTTGATCCGCTCGGAGCCGGCGTAACCCCACGAGGCGTGGCCGTCGCCGTTGGAGTCGTAGGCGAGCTCGAAGTGCAGGTGGGGGTGGTCGTTGGACAACGCCCCGGTCTTGCCGACCTTGCCGATCACCGTGCCGCGCTCCACCCTGTCCCCGGCTGAGACGGCACGGGACTGCAGGTGGATGTAGGTGGTGAAGTAGCCGCCACCGTGATCGATCTGCACGACGTTGCCACCGTTGTCGTGCCAGAAGGACCTGTCCACGGTCCCGCCGGCGGCTGCGAGCAGGGTGGCGCCTTCGGTCCCCTGCTGGTCGGGCTCCTTCACCATGTCGAGAGCGGGCGCGTGCCCCCAGCTGTTCAGCTGCCACTTCTGACCACACAGGAAGGGAAGCTGGAAGTCTGGTACGGCCAGCGCGGGGCTCGCCAGCCCGACGATCCCGAGCGCGGCGGCGAACAGCGTGGCGATGAATCCGCGTAATAAAGCGGATCGAGGCATGAGATTCCTCCAGGAGGATTCCGGCTGGATGGGAAATGAACAGGGAAGGCGATTTTCCGTAACGCTTGTTAAGGCGTTGCTCGCCTTCCCGCTGACTTCTCGTACGCGGGATCGACCATAGGAGGCGACGGTATGACGCGGGTATGTTCATCGGGTCGTCGCGTACCGCTCAAATAGGAGTACTGTAGACGTCCGCCTCGTCCACTCCGGGGAACGAACCAGCCGACCTGCCGCTCGCGGTCGGCGGTCAGGCGTCGAACATCCCGCCCCCGCAGATGGCGTGCTGTGCCAGTACTTTGACCTGGTCAGCGTGGATCCGCAGGGCATCGCCCGGAGCAACGCGTTCCAGTGTGGCCTGAACGTGGTGGAGCGGGTGCCGCTCACCTACCCCGCCACCGAGAGTGCGTACCAGGACTGGGTGGCCCGCAACGCGAAGTTCTCGCAGAACTGTCATGAGCGCACCCGGCCCGGCGTTCCACCACGTGGACACCACGAGCGCCACCCGGCGCCGGCGCTCGCGGTGGACCCGGCGGGACCCGCCCGCCTGGCTGTCTGGGACATGCAGAATCGGCGACTACTGCTCGTCACCTGCGTGGAAAGCACCTGCTCGGCCAGTGCCGTCGGACAGTCGAGCACGACTCCGGCGCAATCGAGCTCACCGTCGACGCACGCGGCCGACCCGTGATTGCCTGGCTTGACATCAAGTGGTTACTCCTGGGGCGGGAGGTCCGGTTCTCCACGACCGCGGTCCTCAACCGCTGGGGCCCGAACACTCCAGGCCCCATCCTGGGCAAGGGGATACTGATCACTGGCACGGCCGGGCCTGACCGGGGAATGCCTTCGCGATGCTGGGCGCGGCGAATCACCAGCGCCTGTGGCGACATACCGGCGATATACCGCCGTCCCCTAGTGTTCCGCCGTGCAGAGCCCCTGGATGGGAGGAAAAGTGATGAATTCATGAGGCGGATGCGATTCGGCACAGGGAGGTCGACCGCACCGGCAACAACCACACGGGGACCTTCCACGGTGTCACCAGCACAGTCCGGCTGCCCAACCAGGACGGTGCATCCGTCTTCAACAGCTCATCGGGAAATTTTCACCGCCAAGCAGTTCCACATCTCCACCACGGGCAAGCTCACCGTGGAAGCGTGGATCAGGCCGCACACCCTCCAGTTCCCCGACGAGGAACAGACCGGCTACGTCTACTTCATGGACAAGGGCACGAAGTCGGGCAGCGGCGGCGACCGCGAGTGGGCGGGGCGGATGTACTCCAAGGACAACGACGAGGACCGCCCCAACCGCATCTCCGGATACGCCTGGAACCTCGACGGCGGCTACGGCGCCGGGGCGTACTTCCAGGTACTTCCAGATGCCGGTGAAGGTCAGCGAGTGGATCCACTACGCGGTCACGTTCGACACCAGCGAAGGCACGTACGGGAAGGTGCGCATCTATCGCAACGGCGTGCCGGCGGGCACGGACAACCTGGCCTACCGCCCCGGTACGGCGGTTGAGGTCATCGTCAAGCCCAGGCCGGGATCCGCGCCGGTCCGGGTCGGCACCCGTGACGGGAAGTCGTATTTCAAGGGGGCGGTCGGAAAGTTCGCGATCTACGACCGCGCGCTCTCCGGGGCGGAGCTCCGGTCGCACCACGCCGCGATGACCGGATCGGCCGGGCCGAACTTCAACGCCGACGGCGTGGCGGACCTCTTCTCGGCCGCTACCGGGACGCTGACCATCTGGAACGGCAAGGGCGGCAACAGGTTCGTCTTTTGTGCTCTGCGAGGGCTGCGGGACGGACAAAAGGCGGTCGCAAGCGAGGTGATGCAGACATGCTGGAGCCGCATCATGGCCGTACATTCCTCTCCCTGGCGGCACCGGAAATAAGGTTCCTCGGACCCTGGGAGATCAAGGTGGGCGGGCAACCGGTACGGCTGGCGGGCCGTCGCCGCGTCACGGTCCTGACGCGGCTGGCGCTGGCCGCCGGGCAGCCGGTCACCTCGCGGCAACTCCTCGCCGACGTCTGGGGGCAGACCTCGACGACTACGGCCGGCAAGCAGCTCCACATCGTGGTGTCGAAGTTGCGTGAGGTGCTCACTCCCGAGATCATCGCGACCGTGCCCGGCGGCTACCTGCTGGACCTGCCCCGCGACCAGGTCGACGCGCACAACTTCACGCTGCTGGCCGGCCAGGCGCGGCTGGCGCGCGGCCGGCGCGAGCCGGACACGGCCGACGGGTTGTTCCGGCGGGCACTGGCCTTGTGGCGGGGTCGCGCCTTGGCCGAGCTGGACGACCCGTGGGCGCAGATCGAGTCCCGGCGCCTGGAGGAGGAGCGCCTGGCCGTCTTCGAGGACCACATCGACCTGCGGCTGGCCGCAGGGGACCACCACGCGGTGGTGGCCGACCTCGCCCCATACGTCCAGGCCCACCCGCTGCGAGAGGAGCCGCGCGCTCAGCTGATGCTGGCGCTATACCGGGCGGGCCGGCCGTCCGAAGCGCTCGCGGTCTACCAGGATGGCCACACCGCCATGGTGGAGGAGCTCGGCCTCGAGCCAGGCCCGCGACTGCGCCGGCTGCAGCACGACATCCTCACCAGGGACCCCGTGCTCGAGCGCGCCACACCGGCGCAGTCCAGCACGCTCGTCCCCGCCGAACTGCCGGCCGACACCCGCTCGTTCACCGCCCGGCATGAGGAGGTGGACTGGTTGAGGGAGGCGTTGCTGCGTGCGGGCGTGGCCGTCGTCGACGGGCCCGGCGGCGTGGGCAAGTCGGCGCTCGCCGTCCATGTCGCGCACGCGATGGCCGGGCGGTTCCGCGACGGCGTCATCTACGTCAACTTGAACGGTGCTACCCCTGGACTGCCGCCCCTGCCCGTGGTCGACGCCCTGGGCCACCTGCTGCGTTCGCTGGGTCTGGATGGCTCCGCCGTACCGGCCGACCTGGAGAGCGCGATCGCCCGCTACCGGTCGCTCACCGCGGCGAGCGAGCTGCTCGTCATCCTCGACAACGCGCTCGACGCCCACCAGGTGCGGCCGCTCATTCCGGCGGGCGCGGGCTGCCGCGCCGTCATCACGAGCCGCAAGGCTCTGACCTCCCTCGACGACGCCCATCGCCTGCACCTGGCCGGGCTCGGCGACCGCGATGCCGTCACGCTGCTGGCCAGGATCGCCGCCCCCGAGCGTGTCCAGCGCGAGCCGGAGTCGGCCGCGAAGATCGCCGAGCTGTGCGGTGGCTTCCCCCTGGCCATCCGGGTAGCCGGCGCCCGGCTGGCGGCGCGGCCCGACTGGCGGCTGGCCGACCTCGCCGACCGCCTGGCCGACGCCGCCCGGCGCCTGGACACCCTGCAGTACGCCGATCTGGCCGTACGCACCAGCATCGCCGTGAGCCACCGGCACCTGCGCGAGGAGCCCAACGGCCACGACGCCGCCCACGCCCTGCTACTCCTCGGCCTGCTCGACACGCCGACCCACACCCCGGCCGCCACGGCCGCCCTGGCCCACTGGCCCGAGGCACAGGCGGAGGCGGCCCTCGAACGGCTCCGCGGTGCCCGGCTCCTGGAGGCCGCGGGGCGCGGCCGGTACCGCTTCCACGACCTCATCCGCCTGTATGCCAGGGAGCAGGCCACCCGCGAGCTGTCCGAGCCGGAACGCGCGGCCGCGCTCCGCCGCGGCCTTCACCATTACCTGGCCACGGTCAACACCGCCACACAGCGCGTGCACCCCCAGGTCCAGGAGCCCTCATACCAGGCCGAGCAGCTTGGTGTCGTGTTTGCCAGCACGCGGGAGGTCAGCGAATGGACCGAGACCGAGCGTGACAACCTGCTCGCCGTGGCCCATCAGGCGGCCGAGTCCGCCGACCCGGACACCGCCATCGGACTGGCATTGGGGCTGCACATGCCGTTCAACTACCGCGGTTGGGTCACGCACCTGGCCGACGTCCACCGGAACGCGGTCGAGGTGGCCGCGCGGCGCGGAGATTGGGCCGGCCAAGCTCAGGCGGAGAGCTACCTGGGCTGGGTCTACCGCGACCAGGGGCGCTACGAGCAGGCGATCGACCACCTGGAACGGGCAGTGGCGTGCTGGGACAAGGCCGCCCTGCCGCACCGGAGAATTGGCTCCTTCAACAACCTCGGCATCATCTACACCATGCTGGGGCAGCTCGACCTCGCCCGCACCAACCTGGCACAGGCCCTGAACATCGCCGAGGAGATCGACGACCGCTACGCGCGGGGCGCCATCCTCAACAATCGCGTGCATGTGCTCTACCGGCAGGGTCTATTCGAGGAGGCCATCGCACAGGCGAGGACGGCCGTCGTGGAGTGGACCGGCAGCTTGTACGGGGAGGGGTTGTCCCGCGCGACCCTGAGCCGCGCCTACCTGCATGCCGGACGTCTCACCGAGGCGGCCGACACCTACCAGGTGGCGCTGGCGCTCCTGCGCGAGGCTGGATACCGCATCGGCTACGCCGTGACCGCCTGGTGGTCCGGCCAAACCCTGCACACTCTGGGACGGCACGGCGAAGCGCGGAGAAACTGGGCCGAATGCTTCACGACCCTGCTGGAGACACGCCTCCTGACCCGCGCGGAGGTCGACGAACTGCTCGAGCAACCCGTTCCCGACATGCCGCGGCCGATCAGGAACATGCTGTAGGACCAGCATGGGGCCGCCCGCCGTGGCGTCCACCGTGCTGGGCGAGACGGACGGCACGACACTGGCCGCCGACCACCACCCCGCAGCTGGGCCGCGCTGCCAGGGGCGGACCGCGGACCAGCGTAGCAACGAGCGCCGGCCGGTATTCAGCCAAGTCACCCGCTCCAGGTAGTGGTGGAACACGCCGTGGCGGCGTGCACGGGTCCAGGTAAATGGCGGGCGGCCTGCTCGCGGGCGTGGAGGCGGATGAGGTCGTGCATCCGATAGCGGTCGGGCCCGGCGGGCTCGAGGAGGCCAGCATCCAGGAGGTGATTGAGTGCGACTTCCGCCCTGTGTTCCGGCCAGCCGGTCAGAGCGGACGTGCCGGCCACCGTGTGGATGGAGGTTTCCAGCATTCCGAGCATGAGAAACGCGTGGCAGGCGTCATGACCCGCGGGTTCGCTCAGGAGGTGCTGGAGGCTGACCGCGATGCTGTCGCGGATGGCCAGATCGGCGTGTTCGAGGGCGTCGAGGCGATAGTCGGGGTCGGTGAGCTGGTCGGCCAGAAAGGACAGCGCCCGATCGGGCCGGGCGGCCAGGCGTGCCGCCGAGATGCGGAGCGCCAGGGGGAGCGCGCCGCACTGCTGGACGATTTGCCGCACCGCTTCCGGCTCGCCATGGACCCGGCCGGAATCCGCGATGCGGAGGAACAGTGCGGTGGCGTCGGCGCGGTCAAGCCCGGTCAGTCGCAGATGGCTCGTGCTGTCGAGCGAGGCCATGATCCGGCGGCTGGTGATGATGACCGCGCATGACGGCCCGGCGGGGATGAGTGGCCGGACCTGGCCAGCGTCGAGCGCGTCGTCGAGGACGATCAGCAGGTTGCGCGTCGAGGTCAGCGAGCGGTAGCGGGCAGCGGCCTCGTCCAGGGTGGGCGGTATGGCGGCGCCGTCAAGCCCGAGTGAGCGCAACAGCCGGGCGAGGGCCTCGAACGGCGGGAGTGGCTGGCGCCCGGCGGTGGCGGCGCGCAGGTCGACGTAGAGGACGCCGTCGGCGAAGCGATCGGCGACGGTGTGCGCGACATGTATGGCAAGTGCGGATTTGCCCACCCCGCCGGGACCGTGCACCGCGGCGACGGCGGGCAGCCCAGGCCGGGTATCGGTGAGCGTCCTGTGCAGCCAAGCGATCTCCGTGGTACGCGCGGTGAACGCCTGGATATCGGCGGGGAGTTCGGTGGGAATGACGGGCTTGGTGAGCGTGGCACGCTGTGCCGGAGGGCCGAGGTCGAGTGCGGGATCTCGCCGGAGCACCGCCTGCTGCAGCCGGCGCAGTGCCGCTCCTGGTTCGATACCCAGCTCATCGGCCATGATGCGGCGCGTCTCCCGGTACACCTCGAGCGCTTCCGAGGGGCGCGAGGCCCGGTACAGCGCCAGCATCAGCTGGGCGCGCGGACGTTCTCGCAGCGGATTGGCCTTGACGTGGGCGGTGAGCACCGGAACGACCCCGTGATGGTCACCGGCTGCCAGGCGCAGGTCAACGTGGTCCTCCAGTGTGGTGAGGCGCTCCTCTTCCAGGCGATCGGACTCGACCTGGGCCCACGAGGCGGTCATGCCGGCCAGCGCGTCGCCCCGCCACAGGTCCAGAGCCTGGTGGAACAGCCCGTCCGCCGTCGCGATCTGGCCCTGTGCCCTCGCGGTACGTGCCCGTCGGGCCAGGAGCGAGAACAGGTGGGCGTCGATGCGCTCGCGGGGGAGATTCAACTGGTACCCGCCGGAGACGGTCGCGATGATTTCGTCGTCCTGGTGCCGTGAGAGCAAGCCGCGAAGTTTCGACACCACGATGTGCAGCTGCTTAGCCGCCGTCGTCGCCGTGCTCTCGCCCCATACCTGGGCGAGCAGTTGTTCCGCGGGAACCGGCTGCCCGGCGCTCAATGCCAACCTGGTCAGGACCCCCACTCGTCGCTGACCGGCCAGCACGGCCGGCTCTCCGTTCGCCGTGATCTCCCACGGCCCCAGGATTTTGATCTCCAGTCCCATCAGAGCTCCCCCTGTCATTTCGGATGGCTGACGCGAATCTCTGTGCCGGGAGCGGGAAAGGAGACGTCCGCTCGTTGGGGCAGCCAGCCCGGACAGCCGTTTCGATGGTGAGCCGGCGCGGAGCGCGTACGCCTCAAGCGTCGTCACCGCCCGGCGGCGACTCCGCGGCATCGGCCTGAGCTACATGGGCCAGAACCAGTCGATCACCTCACGCACGGGTCCTCACCGAATCCACGAGCAATCGAGAACGCACCCGTCGTACAGACCGACACCACAACCTTCCCCATGGCTCTCACGTTCGTCCCCGAGCACAAGGGGATACCCGCTGCCTGTGCAGTGGGTATCCGCGGCTTGGCGCGGCCGATCACCACATTAGGGAGACATCGGGCATAGCGATGTCCGGCGAATGCCCTACAACGAGGTTTCCGTCTGGTTGAGCTCGGCGAGCGTGATGAGTCCGTCGTCGAGGGCGCGGCCGACGAGCTCGCTCTTGGTACGGGCAGCCCGTCCCACATTGGCGTACTTGACCCGTACACGTGCGATGTAGGTGTCGACGGTCTTGACGGCGATGTTGAGCTTGGCCGCGACAAGCTCCTTCGAGGAGGAGACGAACCATGCCCGCAGCACCTCGACCTCGCGCCGGGACAGCCGCGGCCGGTCGGCGGCGGTGTCCGCGATGAACGCCCCGGACAGTGACGGCGTGGTGTACGGCTCGCCCTGCGCGGCCGCCTGGATGGCGGGGACCAAGTGCTCCGGCCCCTCCCGCTTGGTCAGGTAGGCGAGCGCGCCGATATCGACGCACTTGATGGCGATGGCGTCTTCTGTGTGCTGGGAATACACGATCACGCGCCTGCCGCTGTCGACCAGTCTGCGCAGCTCCCCGAAGTTCGGCAGGCCGGGCACCAGCTCCAGATCGAAGATCACAACGTCGGCGTCGGCGCCCGGCCCGGTCCAGACGTTGGCGAGCCGGTCTCCGGCGTCGATGAGGTCGATGGGCGGTACGGCGCGGGCACACCAGCTTCCGACTCCGGCGGCGATGGCCGCGTGATCGTCGACGATCACGGCAGTGATCAGTTCGTCGGCTGCCATCGGGCCTCCATCCAGACCATGTCGTCGTGGTGCAACGCCTCAACCCGGACACCGGTTGAGACCGGATTCGGCGCTGTCACCTCGTCGCAGTCTGCGACGACGCTCACCGACACCAGGTCCACGTCGCCCACGACGGTGACCCGTGCCCGTGAGGCGGCTGTGGCGAGCACGGTCAGGACCGCATCGGTCAGATCGCGCCGTACGGCCACGGGCGGCACCGGCCACTGGCCTCGGGCGTCCAGTTCCACCACGACACCCTTGCGGTCGGCCACGTCGGCGCAGTGACGCAGCTCGTGCAGCAGGGGGTCGGCGACGGAGTCGGCCTCGGCGAACAGCCGCCGCATCCGGGCCGCCTCAATCGCGCAGCGCCGCTGAACCTGCGGATCCTCGGGCCCGAGCGATCCGTCGGCGAGCCCTTCCAGCAGCGGAATCGTGGCCACCGACAGCTCGCCGTACCGCTGCAGCCTGCGCCGGTGCGCCTCTGCCGTACCGGCCTCGGAGACCCGTACCCGCTCGATCTCCAGGTGCGCGGCCGCCGCTATCGCCCCGAGACGGTGCAGGATCGCCGCCATCACCGCCACGCACAACGGGAAGCCCACCACGCTCACCGAACCGGTGGCGAACCGAGCCAGCGCCCGCTGGGTGGGCTGATCGAACACGAGCAGATGCAGCACGGCAGTGAGCTCGTGGGCCAGCAGGAACGCCACGCAGGCGCGCAGCGGCCGATCGAGCAGGACGACGACGCCCACCCAGTTGGCGGCGCCGAACACCCAGTCGACCTCGGTCGAGGTGCGTCTGTCCGGCAGAGCCACGTATGACAGGGCCGACGCGCCGAGCACGACGGCGATAGCGACCCAACGGAGCCGGTGCCACGATCTTCCCCGGACGAGCAGGGCCGCCTCACCCGCGAGTACGGCCCCGAGGGCGGCCATGGCGCCGAACTGTGCGAGCGCGGGCTCGTAGCGGTCCAGGTGGCGCAGCAGGTTCGCCATCCCGAGCCCGAACACGATCACCGAGGCGGCGAGCAGTGTCGCGATCCGCAGGCTGTGCCGTAACGCGGCCTCGAATATGTCAGCCATCACCGGCCCGCCATTCCAGCCGTACCAGGGCACCCTTGCCGGAAGCGGAGGTGATCGTGGCCGTGCCACCGATGCGGGTCATCCTGCCATGTACGGACTCGCGCAAGCCGTACCTGGTGGCCGGCACCTCCGCCGGGGAGAATCCCCTTCCCTGGTCGGCGATGTCGAGTCGCAGCGCTCGCGAGTCGCCACACAGTCGTATGGTCGCCCGGGTCGTATCCGCGTGCCGGCGCACGTTGGTGAGCGCCTCTCCAGCCGCATCGGCGATCGCGCGCGCGACGTCGTACGGCAGGCGCAACTCCTTGGGGGCGTCGAACTCCACGGTCAGCGGCACCGCGTCGAGGTCGGCGCGCAGCAGGCCCACGACATCGGCGTGCGGGAGGGCCGGGCTGTGGCCCGAGCCGAGTCTGTCGAGATCCCGGCGGGCCTGAGCGGCCAGCCAGCCGGCGTCGGAGCGCACCTGTCCGATGCCGACCATCAGCAGGGTCGTCGCCGCTGTGTCGTGCAGGGCGTTGGCGAACTCGCGTTCCTCGGCGCGGGCGGCAGCGGCCAGGAGCGATTGGCCGCGCGCCCGCGCGGCCTCGGCGGCCGTCAGATCAGCCTGGTGGGCGGCCCGACGCAGGAGTATCCAGGCCACCCGGGAAAGCGCGGCCGCCACCGGCGCCCACAGCAGCCCTCGGATCACGCTGGCGTCCGCGCCTGCCTCGGCGACGGCGACCACCAATCCACCCCCGGCTGTCAGCGCCGCGGCGGCACCCACCAGCACCGGCGTATGCCACTGGCAGGTGACGCACATGAAGAGGACCAGCAGGCGCAGCCAGCCGGTGTTGGTGTCCTCAACCGCGCTTGTCCACCCGACGCACGCGGACAGCCCCAGCAGGACGAGGACGTCAAGGACGACCGGGACGTTCCCCTTGCCTTTGTCGAGCCACCACGCATAGCCGCAGATCCAAACCGCCGCGACGGCGACGACGACGACAGTGGGCGCCAGATTCTCGGGAGCGGAGCGGAACAGCGCGATCATGCAGATCGGAAGCAGCGTCACCAGGCGCACGACGGCCGCGTACCGGCGACCGAAGCGGACCAGCAGCCGCGCCGCCTCCTGCGCCATCTCGCCACCTCGCTCCCGCCGATTTCGTTCGGACGAAAGCCTAACGATTGACCGAACCGTAATCACGGTGAGGGGCGTATACCTGACACACCTGCGTTCCCGCCATCCGTAGGCTCGCATCCCGGGCGTAAGGGGCGAAGCACGCCTTCCTCCCGTATGCCTGCCACATCAGGGGCGGCAGGCTGGCCCGCTCTGGAGGTTCGCCGATGTCCACCCCTTACCCGCCATCCCACGGATCCAGCGCGCCCGGATATCCGGGCGGCCAGCACCGCGGGCAGGCCTGGCCTCCGGGCAGCTTTCCACCCCCCGCACAGGGCGAACGGCCGGGACCGGGCGTACGGTGGCCTCCCGGTCCCGGCGGGCAGCCGCGCCACCCGCAAGGCGGATCCGGAGGGCAGTGGCCTCCTCCCCTACCAAACGGCAACGGAAAGGGAGGGAAGGGGCCGCTGATCGCCGTCGTCGTCGTGCTCGGCGTCGTCGTGCTCGGCGGTCTGGCAGGGGGCTGGCTGCTCCTGAGCCGTGACGAAGCCGGCCCGCCCGCGAGCCCGACCTCCGGCCGGGGCAATCCGACCCGGTCGCCCACGGCCGAGGAGGCGAAGGCCACCGATCCGGTGAAACTCCGGGCGATCACCGGCGACCAGCTCTGCGCCGCCGTACCGGGCGATCTCCGTAAGAGCCTGGTAGCCGACGCCGAATACGGCGGGAAGGACGCATCCACTGGGGCCGCCACCGACACCGAGAAGCGGGCGGCCTGCAGCTGGACGAACAGCAAGATGGACGTCGGCAACGGCGTCCTCGGATATCGCGCGCTGAGCATCTCCGTGGAAGCCAAGAGCGCAGAGACACGCAGCGCTGTCGAATACGCCACGGACCGCTTCGACCAGGACAAGCAAACGCACGCGCGGCGAGTCAACGTCCGGAACGGCAAGCGGATCGATGGCAGGACCTCAGGCTCGGCATTCGGCGAGCTCAAGACACTGGAGTATGGCGACGCCTCCTACAGCCAGACCTCGATAGGGAGGAGCGGCCTCAAAGCGGAGGTGTTCGTCCGGCAGGGACCCTGGCTGGTCAAGGTCACCTACGGCGGTGACAACCGGACCGGCGCCAAGTACCCCTCCGGCGACGAGACGCGGGGCTCGGCCGGAAAAGTCGCCAAGCTCATCGCCGCGGAAATGGCCAAGAGTGCCGACAAGGTGAAACTCGCCGGGCCCTGCGGCATCGTCACCGCCGAACAGATCGAGGCAGTGTTCTTCCCCGCTGTCGGCGGACCGTCCGTCAGCACCAATGACAGCAGGATCAAGCAGACCACCTGCACCTGGTCGGTCAAGGAGGTCATCAAGCACCAGCCTGGGCAGGAGTTCACCGCTCGCGGCGGTGAACTCGACATTCACGTGGTCGACTGGGGTGGCGGCGACACCGGATCGACGTTCCAGTTCGATCGCGATGCCAAGAAGTACGACCGGTACCACGACAGGGGCGGCCTCACCAGTGATCGCCTCCACACAAACTACGAACCCCGCCAGGAGCTCTCCGGGCTCGGCGAGAAGGCATTCGTCGTGGTCTCCAGCACCACCAAGCTTTACGACAAGAGCGCGCCCCCCACGACGGAGATCCTCATCAAAGTCCTGGTGGGCGACCGGACGGTCGAGGTCACGTTCCGGGGGACAACGACTGGAGGCGGTCTCGCCGACGCCGCCGGCTACCGGGCACCGTTCTTCGAGTCGGCAGTCGCGCAACCTGCCCTGACGAAGGTGGCCAAGTCCTTCCTCGACGGCCTGAAATGACGTGAGGGGGATGTTCGTCATCCGCAGGTCTTCCAGTGCGAATGGTCATCACCGATGAGCTCCAATCCCTGCCCACGGAGGGTGGTGCAATGGGATTGGAGATCAAGGCTGGCGAGGACTTCGGGACTGGTTCGTCTGCGCTCGCCGCCTGTTCGCGGTGAGACGGGGCCGCTGCTCTTGCCGCGCAGGCCGGGAAGGGTGCCTCCCCCCGCTTGGTGGACACGCTGATACTGGATCTTGCTTGATCCAGAGGAAGCGAGATACCGCCGATGGCGTTGAAGGACTACTCGGATGAGTTCAGGGCCGATGCTGTGGCCTTGTACGAGTCCACTGAAGGGGCGACTTACAAGGGCATCGCCGCCGACCTGGTGAGCCGGGGCAGCCTGCGCGCGTGGGTGCTGCGGGCGCGTGAGCGCAACGACGTCCCGCCGACGGCGGCCCGGGCGGCTTCTCGGTCTGCTGCGCGGGACCCGTTGCCGACCGGGGGCGGCGCGGCTGCCGAGCGGATCCAGGGTGAGGCAGCCGACCAGGCGCTGGCCGAGGAGATCCGTACCGTCCACGCCGACTCCGACGGCGCCTACGGCTCGCCTCGGGTGACCGCCGAGCTGCGTGCCGACGGCCGAAAGATCAACGCCAAGCGGGTGGCCCGCGTGATGCGCAAGTTCTCCATCACCGGCAGCCGCCTGCGCCGACGCGTCCGCACCACCGTCCCCGAGCCGGCCGTCACACCGGTGCCGGACCTGTTCGCGCGGGACTTCACCGCCGGAGAACCGGGCAGGAAGTACATGGGCGACATCACCTATCTCCCGCTCGGCGACGGGAACTTCCTCTACCTGCGACCGTGCTGGACTGTTTCAGCCGCCGGCTGGTGGGCTGGTCGATCGCCGGCCACATGCGCACCGCCCTGGTCGCCGACGCGCTGACGATGGCCGCGGCGACCCGGGGCGGCCTGGCCGGCTCCGTCTTTCACAGCGATCACGGGGCGCAATACACCTCCAAGGACTACGCCGCCCTGTGCCGCGAGCTGGGCGTCACCCAATCCATGGGAGCCGTCGGGACCAGCGCCGACAACGCCGCCTGCGAAAGTTTCCACGCCTCCCTCAAACGCGAGACGCTCCAAGGCGCACCCCACTACGGCGACGCCGCCACCTGCCGACGCACGGTCTTTCGATGGCTGACCCGCTACAACACCCGCACAAGGCATTCAGCCAACGAGCACCTCAGCCCCGTCGCCTACGAGCACCTACACCAGCAAAGATCGAGTAGCCTGACACTGGCTGCATGACACACCCCAACGCGTGTCCACTTCCGTGGGGGAAGACCCTCGACCGCTTTCACCGATGTCGAGGTCGCCGCCGACCGGCCGCCACAGAACAGTTTCGTCGATGACGGCCCACAACGTTGGGGCTCTCGCCTGGAGCTCTACAACACCAACCCCGTCGAAGAGCCCGACATGAACAACTGGGACACCGACCTGCAGTTCCGCCTCGCTGACTGACCTCGGGGCGTGCCGGGGGTTGCACCGGTTCTCGGCACGCCCGTGGACCTGGGACCTGTGCCCAGCGCTCGTCTCATCGCCAGACGCCACCAACCGCGCTATCGGCGCGCTAGCACCGGGCTAGCGGGCCGAAAGAGCATTTAGGTCATGTCGCACGTGCTGGTGGCGAGTCAAGTCCTGCTCACCACGGTCTTCGTTGTCTCCGCGTACTCGAAGCTGCGCAGCCGTACCGCACTACAGTCTTTCGCCGCCACCCTGCGATTGCTGCCCGGCCCGGCCCGGTTCGCGGCTGCCATGGCAACGGTGGCTATGGAAGTTGTTGCTGCGGCCACCTTGATCGTGCTTCCACACACGGGGCTGGCCGCCAGCGGGATGCTGTTGATCGCGTTCTCCATGTGGATCGCCGTTTCCCTTCGCTGGGGGCAGCGCGAGCCATGCCGGTGCTTCGGCGTGTCCGCGACCCCGCTCGGTCCAGTGCATCTGATCCGCAACGGGCTTCTGCTGCTCGTTGTCGCGCTGGGTTGGGTGACGCTGATGTTCCCCGGCGGCCCGATCACCGTGGCCGGTCTCGCCCTGGCAGTGCCGGTCGGGCTGGTCGGCGCCATCCTCTTGATCGTCTTCGACGATATCGCCGATCTGTTCATGGAAGTCTCGGGGAGTTCATGATGCCGTATCTGATCGTGGCCGTCGTCGTGGTCGGCATGCTGTGCATGCTGAATCTCTTGCTGACGGTGGGAGTGATCCGCCGACTGCGGAAGCAGGCCGCGTCAGCGGCATTCTTGCCGCCCATGGCGGAAGGGCTCGCCATCGGGGAGAAGCTGCCGGAGTTCGCCGCCACCACGACCGATGGCGAGCCGATTTCCGATGAGCTGCTCGATGGGCCCGCTCTCATCGGTTTCTTCTCTCCGTCCTGCCAGCCCTGCAGGGAACTGATGCCGCGCTTTATCGACCATGCCCGCCAATCCTCGGCCGCGGTGCTCGCCGTCGTCGTCGCCGGCAGCGGCGAGGAGGCCGCCGACGACGTCGAACGCCTCGCTGAGGTGGCACGTGTAGTGGTCGAGGCGCCTCAGGACGCCATTCAGAGCGCCTTCAAGGTCGCCGGCTATCCGACCCTCTTCGTGATCGGTGCGGACGGCAGGGTCACCGACAACGATCCCACGTTGCCCGCCACGGTCAGCGCATGATCCGAACGGCAAAGGTGGCCGCGGGGGTCGCCCTTCGCGCGGCCCCGGGATTGATGGCGGTCTACGTCCTGGTGATACTCGCTGAGGCGATCGCGCCGATTGCGGTGGCGTGGCTGACCAAACTGGTGGTCGACTCCCTGGCGGAACAGGGATCGGCGGCCGAGCTGAGTACCCTCGCGGTGGGTCTGGCCGCCGCGGGCGTCCTGATGACGACACTGCCCCAGCTCGTGCAGTACCTCAACAGCGAGATGGGCAGGTTGTTCACCGCTCAGACCACCGCACAACTGTTCTCCGCGACCCTGCGGTTCGCCGGGTTACGACGGTTCGAGGACCCCAACTTCCACGACCGGCTGCGCATGGCGAAGAACAGCCTGTCGACGGGGCAGGAAGTCGTCACCGGATCCCTTGGAGCGGCGAGTGCGGTGATCACGCTGACCGGGATGGTCGGCTCCCTTCTGGTGATCAGTCCAGTTCTCACCGGGATCGTCCTGGCAACCGGGGTTCCTGCGCTGGTGGCGCAGTTGCGCCTGTCGCATCGTCGCGCCGCGATGATGTGGGACATCGGCCCGGCCGAACGACGCCAGATGTTCTACGGCGATCTGCTCACCACGGTTGCGGCGGCGAAGGAGATCCGTCTGTTCAACAGCGGCCGTTTCCTGCGAGGCCGCATGATGACCGAGTTGCGCACGTCCAACGCCGCACGCCGCCGGATGGACATCAAGGAACTGTCCGTCGAGAGCCTGCTGACGCTGCTGGGCGCGGTGGTCGCGGGCGGTGGGCTGATCTGGGCCGTTAGCTCCGCCGGCTCCGGTGCGTTGAGCGTCGGCGACGTGTCCCTGCTGATCGCCGCCATCGGCGCGGTCCAGGCCGCCCTCACCGGCCTGATCGTCGGCATCGCCGCTCTCCACCAGGATCTGCTCATGTTCGGCCATTACGTGGCTGTGACCTCGGCCGAGCCGGACCTCCCCATTCCCGCCGAGCCTGCGCCACTGCCCCGGCTGAGGCACGGTATCCAGCTGACCAACGTGTGGTTCCGCTACAGCGAGGATCACCCGTGGATCTTGCGTGGCCTGAACCTGTTCATCCCGGCCGCCGCGGCAGTCGCCGTCGTCGGTCTGAACGGTGCCGGCAAGTCCACGCTCGTCAAGCTCCTGTGCCGGTTCTACGACCCGCAGCACGGAAGCATCACGTGGGATGGCGTCGACATCCGTGACGTGCACCCCGATGATCTGCGGCACCGCATCACCGGGGTGTTCCAGGACCATATGGCCTACGACATGTCCGCAGCCGACAACGTCTCCATCGGCTTCGTCCCCGCCCGTGAGGACGAAACCCGAATCCGTGTGGCTGCTCGCGAGGCTGGGATCGACGACAAGCTCTCCTCCCTTCCTCGCGGGTACGACACCCTGCTCACGCGGACGTTCTTCAGTGAGGAGGACAAGGACGACCCCGACACGGGCGTCGTGCTCAGCGGCGGGCAGTGGCAGCGCACGGCCCTGGCCCGCGCCATGTTCCGCGGCCACCGCGACCTCGTGATTCTCGACGAGCCCTCCGCCGGGCTGGACCCGGAGGCCGAGGCCGACGTGCACGCTCGGACCCGACGTCGGCGCCACGGCGCTACCAGCCTGCTCATTTCTCACCGGCTCAACACCGTGCGCGACGCCGACCTCATCATCGTTCTGGAGCACGGCACCATCCGGGAAGCCGGAACGCACGACGCCCTCATGTCTGCCCGCGGCCCCTACGCGCGGCTCTTCAACCTCCAGGCGAGCGGATACCGGGAGCCGGAGGAGGCGGTGGCCCTGTGATGTGGGTGCTCCTCGTCGTGATCTGCGCGATCGCGACTTCGGTCTTGTTGATCTTGCGGCTGCGCGCGACGTATTCCGTGATCCGTGTCGACGGCGACAGCATGGCCCCCACACTGATCGACGGCGACCGACTCCTGGCCCGGCGAGTGGCCCCGGCGGCCCTGCGAAGCGGCCATATCGCCGTGGTGCGCAGCCCGCTGCCGATGGGCGGCCCGTTCCTCATCAAGCGCATCGCCGCGCTACCCGGCGAGCCTATCCCCCAACCGGTGCGGCCACTCGTCCCCGATGCCCGTGTACCCGACGGACAACTCATTCTGATCGGCGACAACACCGACGCCAGCTTCGACTCTCGCGATCACGGTTATTTTCCTATCGCCGATATTCATGCCATCACCATTCGAAAGCTAACCTCTGCCAGAGACCCCAGCAGAACGGAGAGCGAGCCAGTAAGAGAATTTGGGCCCAGAAATCGAATCGGCAACAAGGAAATGGAACAAACGAAATGATACGGCTCATCGAAAATATCGGCGATCGTCTTCTCGCGCTGGTCGTTCCAGAACACCGCGCCGCGGCGGACGAGTGCGAAACCCAATATCGCTGCGGCCCGTACGCCTGTACCAAAAACATGGATCACAAGGTCAGGAAGCAGGTCAGAACTGTCTGCCGGGTGTCCGGTACACAGCCGTGGCGGAATACAATTTATTGCTGCTACATCTGATCGCCGCCGGCTGGGCTCTTGGAGCACCTGGCGACGTGCGCGCCTTCCATTCGCCCGCTCCAAGGGCTACCTCGTGCTAATCAGAAACTAGGCCGCGATCCACGGGTCGATATTGGACGCGAATGCTCTGAATGTGGGAGGGGCGGCGGGCCGCGCACGGCGCCCCTCCCACACCCCGACAGCAGCGCTCCACCAGGAGAAGCAGTCCTCGTCGAGACATTGACCCAAGAAATGATCACAAGATGTCAAGCCGTGGATTCAGGCTGAGACCGCAACGAAGAAATGGCTTTGGATCGTGAAGATCATAACCAGACTCGCAGACCGCACCGTGGCATGGATCCTTCCCGAGGACTCTGCCGATGCCGTCACCAAGTGCTACAACAGACCCATCGGCGGCTATTGGTGGGGACGGTGCTATTACAACCCCGGTTGCAGCAGCAAGTCACAGCAGACGAAGTACGCGTGCAACTGGGGGCCGGGAAGCACCTATGGCACGTTGCAAATTCTCGACCGCCGGTGTTGCTAGCCGCGTAGCGGCCAGCAACGGGTCGGGCAATTCGCCGCAGCGCGGGAAATGCCCGACCCCTGCGCCGGCCAGGCCTGAGACGGCAGCTGCCGGAACGGCCAACCAGTCTGCGCAACTGCGGCATGTGCATCTTCTCAAACAGCGGATCAGCTCTAACGCCGGCCACCCGAGAGGATCAGGCTGTCAGGGTGCCCGTGAAGGATGTCCTGGTAAAGTCGCTGCACTTCGGCGTTCGGCTGAATGCCGAGTTCCTGGTCGAGGACCCGGTAAAGCCTCCGATACGCGGCGAGGGCTTCCATACGACGGCCTCCGGCGTTCAGGGCCCGCATCAACGTGGCCCACAACGTCTCCCTGAACGGCTGGGCGGCGATGAAATGCTCCAGTTCGGGGACGACGTGGATGTTGAGGCCGAGCCGCAGCTCCGCCTCAAGGCGCATCTCATAGGCGTTCAGGCGAATTTCTTCCATTCGGCGGCGTTCCTGGCGGACGACCTCGACATCCACATCGGCCAGCAACGGCCCGCGCCACATCCCGAGCGCATCTCGCAGGCACTCGGCTGCTCGGCAGGGGTCTCCCGTGTTCAAGGCTTCGGTGCCGGTGGTGGTCAGTTTCTCGAATATCCCAAGGTCAACGATGCCGTCCGGCACGGCCAACAGGTATCCGGAACCTTGGGTTCGGAGCCCGACGCCTCGCGCGGCGAGCGGGGCGATCGCCCGCCGTAGGCGATAGACATATGTCTGCAGGCTCGTCTTCGCCGTGGCCGGTGGACCGGCTGGCCACAATTCCGAGGTGAGAAGGTCGAAGGTGACCACCTGGTTCGATCTCAGCAGGAGCATGGCCAAGATGGCCCGCTGCTTGGCAGCCTGAACAGGGATCTCTCTCGCGGAGTCCACCACCCGCAACGGCCCCAGCAACGAGAACATCCATTCGCCTCCAAGCGTTTCGAGCAAGTAAGGGACGGCGCAGCCGTACCTGGTCGACGCGTAAGTGGCCAGGAACGCGGGATACATGTACACCCGGCCGCCGGTGCCGCAAGACTGGCGCGGACTACGCTACGTTGAGCCGGTTTACTGCTGGTATGGCGCCGGTATGTCGGGTCTTCGAAGTTGCGCGGTTGCGCCATGAGGCGCTGTGCTTCGAGTGGAGGTGAGAGACCTCTGCCTTCGGCCTGTCGCAGCAGGTCGATGAAGTTGAGGGCACCCTGATCCGGGTGGTGCCGGTGGGAGCAGCCCTGACAAAGCCGGGACGTGTCAGCACTGCCAGATGCTGCGGGCCCGGCGAACGGGACGGCCACGGGGAAGGGCTGCGGCGTACTCGTGGCAATGCTGCTGGGACACAGTCGGGCTCCTCCTTCGTCGAGCGACACACAGTGAACATGGGAACCACTCGGTAACGGCTCCCCGCCGGCAGACGTCCGGTCTGTGGGCGTGGATAGGCGCACCGGCCGCTGAACGGGCCGAGTGGGGCGGAGCCGCCGTAGTAGTCCGGGTCCGGGAGAGCCGGTCACATGGCGAAGGGCGGCAGCGGTTTCGAGAAGGACTGAGGAGCGGTAATGCCGAAAGACGCGCCCCCGAATGGGGACGCCTGGCCGGAGGCGGTCTCGATGAGGCCGCCCTCGCGCCGCTCGCGCCCTTGACGTCGAGCAACTCCAGCTCACCATCGTGGACCAGGCCGACCGCCGTACCGGACGGATCGGCGATCACACCGGCCCGAGCGGCGACATCGCGCGACCACGTCTGCCGCCCGCTCGGGTCGATGCCGCGAACCTCGGTGTGATGGGTTCCGCGCTGGTCGACGTAGCGGGACACCACCGCGCCCCCTCGCGTACCGGCCACGCATTCCCCGGGCTGGTCGAGATTGACCTGAAGGGGAACGACGGTCCCGTCCTTGAGTATCCCTCCACGCTCGCCGGTCAGGACCGCCCAGTCTCCGCCGACGCAGCCACCCCAGAACCCCCCAGCGGGCACGCGCTCCCCTGTAGCCCGCCATCCGTGAGCGTCGCGCTGGAAGCGCAGGATCTCACCGCCGGGCAGCGTGGGGTCGGCGTAGAGCAGCAGAGCCGTCGTCCGGTCGGGGCTCTCCCGCCAGAGGACGCTCTCCATGTCGACGACCTGATAGCTCTCCTTCTTGCCGTCCGAACGCTGGATCTGGAGCGTGCCTCCCTCGGCGACGACCGTGTCCGCATCGCCCCGCCGGCTCAGCGCCTTCCGGGTAGCGGTGGAGAAGGCCGCTTCAGGGCACCGGGCCGCGCAGACGGCAGCCTGCTTGTCCGTCCACACGTGCCGCCCGTCCGAGGCGTACCCGAGGTGCGATTCGGTTTGCGGGTCGTACACGATCGCCCCCGTCGAGGAGGCGGCGACGAAGACCGGCGGAATTTCCTGCTCACCGCCGGTGGAACACGACGTGACCGCCACCAGCGCCAGCAGGGACGCGACAAGTGCGCGGCGGATCATCGGCCGCTAGATCCGCTTGGTCTGGAAGCTGCACGTGGGGTCGAGGCCCGGAAGGTCCCAGCGCACCCAGAATTTCACGTAGACCTTGTCCTTCGCCGGGCTGATGATGTGGACGGTCGTGCTCTTCGTGCCCACCTTGGCGCTGTCGGTGCCCCAACCGCCGTGCCACTTGTCGACCGCGTTGTTCTTGTCCGAATAGACATCGATGGCCACGTCGGTCTTCGATCCAGCGCGACCGCCAATCGTGTACGTGAACTTGGTGAAGACGTCACTCCCTGCGCTGTTGTAGTAGTAGCGCGCCGAGCCGCTGTAACCCTTGGGGTCCGACGAGCAACTGCCGCTGAGAGTCTTGTCAGCCGACGCAGAGGCGGAAGCGCCGCCGGCGCCGACGATCGACAACGTCAGTCCCGCGGTCCCGACGATCGCCGCATGGCCGCGCAACCTGCGCCGGATTAAGAACGAGGGGCGGCCTCGGTCGGCGTCAGCTTGATCGCTCCGGCCTTGCGGTCACTGATCTCCACCCGGTCCAGGGCCCGGCGCTCGGGTCGGTGTCACGCCCTCCGGCGCAGGCCTCGACGGATATCGGCGCCCGCGCCGGAGGGAAGGCATCTCAGCTCTCCTGCACCGGGGGGGACGGTCTCAGTCAATAGGTGTTGTGGCGGCGGTCTCACGAAGTCGGCCGAGCAGGAGAGCGTTCTGCTCACGCAGCCGGGAGACCTCCGAGCGAAGCTCACGGTTGGCGCTGGTGAGTTGACGAATGCGGGCTTCCTTGGAGGGATCGGTCATCCGCTGGCGGACGGGCTGACGTTGCCCGGTCTGCTGTTGTCGGGACCGCAACCGTTGAATGTCCTCGATCAACTCGGGGACGCGGTAAAGGAACGCGCGAGAGGTACCCGAGGCCCGGACAACCGCGGCGACGGTGATGACTTCTCCGGCAGCGTCGAGGTGGCGGATCGCCGCGCGGGCCTGATCCACGAGCTGTGCCCGGCGCTGCTGTTCGGCGGCTCGAAGGTAGCGGATGTTATCGGGCATCACGGCGACTCCAGCTTCTCGATGGTGTCGATCACGCGGGTGAGGCTGATCTCGACACGCTGATTCATCTCGACCAGGCGCTGGTTGCCGCAAGCCTGGCCGGTGGCGATGAGGTTGCGGGTGCGGTTCAGCTGGTCGCGGTGCTGGTCCAGGAATTGACCGTCGGTCAGAAAGTCGTCGCACGTCAGGCACGCGTTGGGATGCGGGCAGGTCTGCTGCAGCGGACGCCCGCAATAGCCGTTGGGTGCTGATCAGCATGCCTGGCAGCTCTCCACGATGCGTCCGTGTGCCATCACCACCACGCAGTCCGTGGGCTGGATACGCGGAAGCCGGTGCGCGATGATCACCAGAGTTCTTCCCTGGCAGTACAGGCGAAGGCTGTCGTAGACCTCGTCCGAGGTTATGCCGTCGAGGGCGCTGGTGACCTCATCGACGATGAGCACCTGCCATTCGGCAAGCAATGCCCTTGCCACTGCCAGGCGTTGACGCTCTCCGCCCGACAACTGATGCCCCTCCTGGCCGATGGGAGTGTCGAGGCCTCGTGGCAGCTTCGCCACCAGATCGTCCAGCCGAACGGCGGCGATCGCCCGGACGATGTCCTCCTCGGTCACGTCGTCGCGGGCGAACATCAAATTCTCCCGGATCGACGCATCGAACAGGGTGGTGTGCTGCGGAACGATCGTGGCTACCTCACGCAGGGTCGCACCGCTGGCGCCTGAGACATGGACTGTCCCCACGGCCGGGCGCAGGAGGCCCGCCAGGATCAACCCCAGCGTGCTCTTGCCCGACCCCGTGCGTCCGCGCACGATCGTTACCGACCCCGGGGGCAAGTCCAGATCGATTCCGCTGAGCACGGTCCGCCCACCCTCGCCGTACCGGTGGCTCACATCGCGCAGGGTCACGCTGATCTCGGTCCTCGGAACCGGGGCCGGATCTTCGTCGACTGCCACGGTCGTCGGCATGTCCAGATATTCGATGACGCGCTCGAACTTGGCCAGCGAGACATGGAGACTGCTGGACAGTTGCAGAAGTGACTGGATGGGATCGGACAGCTGCATCTGCAGCATCACCATGACGATCACCGTTCCCACGCTCAGCCCGGTGACCGCCGTGCCGGACAGCCAGAACACTAGGGGTGGCACGCAGGCGAACGATGCCCCGATGATCACGTAGGCGGTGGCGCCTACCACCCGCTGGCGAACCGTGATCTCGCTCAGCTGCCTGCACACATCGACGAACCGTTCGAGCTGCCACCTCGTCCGGTGTAGCGTCCGGCCCAGGATGACACCGCCCAGGCTGAGGTCCTCAGCGGAGAAGCGCAGCACCGAGGTGATGTGCCGCTGTCGCTGCCGGGCCAGGTCCTGGCGCTTCTTGGCGAAGCGGTGGTTGAACAACGCCAGCACGTACGCCATGGCGAAGGAGAGGAGGGCCAGCGGCCAGCTCAGCACCAGCATCGCGATGCCTGAGGCGGCCAGTGCGGTCGCCGCGGCCAGCGCCTGCTGCACGGTGTTGGTGACGAACCGGTCCACGCCGTCGATGTCGCTGACGAGCCGAGCCTGCACCTCGGAGGTGCTTTCCTCGGTGTAGAAGGCCAGCTCCTGCGCTTGGGCCCTGCCGTACACGGTTGCGCGCAGGGTGGTCGTGACCCGCTGGCCGATGCTGTTGGTGAGAGCCACATTGCCGACGGTCAAAGCGCTGTTCGCGACGCCCAGCACGACCATGAGCCCGCACAGCAGCGTCAGCAGCGTAACGTCGCCACGGAGCAGGCCTTGATCGATTACCGTGCGTGTCAGCAGTGGACTGACGACTCCCAACGGTACGGAGATCACCACGATGGCCAGAGAGATCACGACACGCCACCGATGGGGACGAAACCATGCCAGCATGCGCCGGACGACCGATGCGGCGGTCACGGGAAGGGGTGAGGGTAGGGATTGAGCTCTCCGGGCCTCAGGTCCCGGCCCCGGTAGCCCAGCAGCCGCGGCACAGTCAGCAGCCGCGGCAGGCCGTCCACCCGACGGTTGTCGTGCCCGAAGGTCATCGACAGCGTGCCGGGAATCAGCACCTTCACGCAGGCGAACCCGCCCGCCCGGTGCTCTGAGCCGCTCTGGTCGATCACGATCACATCGAGCCCGGTATCCAGGTAACGCCTGACCGTCTCGGTGAGGACACCCGTCACATCGTTGCCGGTGAAGGCCTCTGGGGCTCCGATGTCAGCCGGCTTGCGTACACCGGACGATTCAGTCAGGAAACTGAGCCGCCGCGCCGCAACTGGATCCGCGTAGAGCAAGGCATGGTCGTCCATATCCTTGACGAGCCCGGGATCGGTGACCATCCGCCGCGCCCGATCCATATTCTGGGCGTATACGTCTGCTAGGGGAGCGATGCTGGAGGCGACCTCCGCCAGAGCGTTAACCATGGCACGTTCAGGGTCGGGGCTGGATCCGGCTGTGGAGATCGCTGCCGGTCGGCCGTCGTCGTGAGGGTTTACGGCCATGGCCCATACACAGGGGATCCGCTGCTCGACACTGATGTCGTGGAACGAGATGTGATATCCGGTCTCCACCTCCAGCGCCGCGTGCAGCAGGTGCAGCCGATGGTCGGCGGCCGCGGTCAGCTCAATGCGCGGAGCGGGCAGCCGACAGTACCAGGTCAGCAGGAAGGCATCTCGCTCCGCAACCTCCAGAACACCGTGCAAGATCGCCTCTTCAAGTGAGCCGCCGAGCGCGCAGCCGTTGGAGATCTCGTAGATCAGCTCCTGTTCGTGCCCATGCCCTTGTCTGTGCTGGTAGTAGGCGCATGTCTCCGGCACTAGGATCGGCTCTTCCCGGGCGAAGGAGTATCCCCACACCCAGGTATGGGTCTCGTTCACGTCGAATGGCCGAAACCGGAAGCCAGGCAAGCGGTAGCGTTCCGGCGGGTAGAGGCCGAGTGTTCGCGGATCGAGTGCGTGATCGGCGACCTCGGCGAAGCTTGCGCGCACCGCCGGCCTCCGAGCGCCCGGGGCGCCGCCGTACCGCTCGAGTCCCTCGAGTACGGCGATACGCCTGCTGGCGGCGCGAGTCCCAGTCCGCCCATAGCCGACCACCTCGCCCAGGCCGCGCGCACCCACCGTGGCCGACGCTACGGCCAATCCGCCCGTCGTCCACTCCGAGATCGAGCCGATCAGTCCGCACTCGGGGTCGACGTACAGCTTTTCCAGGTCTTCGTCGACGTTTCGCGTTCGAAAGCTGCCCTCGCGATGCATTGGCCTGGGCTCCAGAGTCAGGTCGGCCAACTCGGCGGTGTCTGCCGGCGCGTCGCCGCAGGTGCTGCAGAATGAATCGGGCAGGAACGGGTGCAGGCGGACGTCGAGTCGTTCCAGGTTCACCCGGAAGAAGGCTCGGTGGGAGTGGGGAGAGCTGCCTTCGGTCAGCAGGGCCGCCGCCTCCGCCGCGAGGAGTTCCGCCACCAGCGCGGCGCCCGGCCGAGTGAGCCATGAGGACGGGCGCTCACGCAGGATCTGGCGGTGCCGCCGCCAGATGGCCCGATGTCCCTCCTGGTCGGCACGGAGGCGGTGCCGCCGCCGCTCGGCGCAGGACACGCATCCCGCCTGTCCCGGGGTTTCCGTTGGACCGATCACCACGTGATTCAGCTCCACTCGGACGCGTACCCAGGGCACCGCCAGCGTGGTGGCGGCGGCTCGCATCTCCGCGGTGCGAGCGGTGTTCCAACCATCGTCGGCCGCGATCAGCAGACACGGGTTTCCGAGTAAAGGCAACGCCGTTTCGTGACAGCTGACCTGCCAGCCGTTCGAGAGTTCCTGGGCGATGGCGTCGCGGATCAGCCCGCGCCCGATCAGTGCCACCTCACGCATCACACATCACAACCCGTGTCAGATATGGCATGATCGCGGCCACCTCCGGATCATGATCGAGCGGTACGGCTAACGCCACACGTCCCTGGGCGTGCAGGCGCGACGCCACTGCTGTCATGTCACCGGGCGGGGCGGAGGTCTGTTGCCATGGACCACGGAGCCGATAGGGGAGAGGTTCTGCTTCGCCGTAACCTGTGGACTGCAGGCGTTGTAGAGCGCACCTCAGTCCCTCTCCCAGGGCCGCAGCCGGGTCCAGGTCGGCGAAGTAGCCAATCGTGGCCTCTCCGGAGCAGCACGCGAAGATCGGGACACCGAGTGGACCGGTGAGGTCATAGACCTGGGGTAGCTCATCGAGCCGGGTGAGGATGTCTCGGCATCTCCGGCCCTCCTCGTGCAGATCGACCGTTGTGATGTCGATCTGCGGAAACGGCTCAGATTGAGAGGAGAGGCTGGCCATGGCGGTTCGCAGGCACTGATCGGCCAGCCCTCGGCCGACCGCCCGCTCCCAGTCATCACCGGCCGCGAGCCCGGCGCCTCGCTTCACGAACACGTCGGCGGCCGGCAGCAGCCGCACTTTCTCGGGATCGTCGATCTCGTATGCCCAGACGTAACCGTGCCGGAGGACCGCCCGCGACCGCTCCGGATGGACGTCGGGATCGGCCCGGGAATCCATCAGTGGACGCCCGTCGGCTCCGGTCAGCCGCCGGGGATCTACCATACGCGCTCCGTAGGCGGCTAGCGCCTTACGCGCGGCGTCGCGGCGCGCCGCGTCATAACCGAACCCGGCGCCGATCTCGGAATCCCCATCCGCCAGCACGGAGCGGCAGAGGTTCAGCGGGATCTGCGGACCCGCGACCTCCTTGAGGGTGAAGACTCCCAGGTGTTCGTCGTTACAGGGTGCGATCCTGCGCAGGAACGACTCCTGGTCGAGCGGCTCGCCCGCTAAGAGGTCCCGCACCCGCTGAATGAACTCCTCGCGCGAACTTACGGACGCCGTTCGGGCGAAGGGATGGGGAATGCATGAGTGCCACGTGTGAGTCCACGTGCCTTGCTCGATTCGAACGAGGCGTCCACGTTCGGCGGGCGGCATGGCACCCGTCAGGGCACGGGAGGCGGCGCGGACCAGGCGTGCGGCTGCTCCCAACACCGGTGTGCCGACGTGAGCGGTTGTCGTGCCCATGCGGCGCCTGACGTCGTCCCACCCAGGCGTCCCTGGTGGAAGGAGCCAGGTGGCCTCCCCGGTGTCCACCATCAAGGCGACAGGAATCGCGGCCTGTGCGCACGCACGCTGCAGCGGCAGGGCCGATGGCCCGTCGCCGGCGTAGAACACCATTTCGGTTCTCTCGGGCACTTCGGCTATTCCCGGGGTGGCATCCAGATCCATCACCGTGATGTTTCGCAAGCCGGAAGCCAACGCGGCCCGTACCAGAGGCTCCAGCATCGGCTCGACGCCCGCGATTACCGAGGCGCGTTCAAGGTAGTGGACTTCACGATCGTCATCCTGCTGCGGCAACTCCTGCACGGCGTCGCATGCCCGCAAAAGGTCGACGACCCGCTTTACCGCTTCAACACGATCGCTCGGCAACCGAGCGGTCAGTTCCTCGATGGTGTGCGCCCCATTGAGAAACGGCGCGAGCCGATCAATCCAATCCGCGATGGATGTCCCGTCGACTCGCGCTAGCCCCCGATGCGTGAGAATGCGAACGCCGTCGTCGGTCGCGGCCACGTAGACGTCGTCGCGTAACCGCAGCCTCATCTTCCCGCCTTTCCGGGGACGGAGCCGAGCATGAATTCGCCCACCGTGCCTTCTTCCATTGCGTCCAGACCGGTGGCCGCAGCGAATGCGGCGGCATCCCCTCCTCCAAGCGCACAGGGCGCCAGCCCCATCGCGGTGGCCACCAGGTACATCGTCTGGAAGAGGACCCCGACATGCTTTGAGATCAGCGAATAGGCCATCGACTGGTAGCTCCACATGACTCGTCCGAACCGCGCCGCGATCACCAGGAGCACCTGCGGATCCCGATCGGTCGCCGCCGACGCGGCCGCGGCGCGCAGGAGCCGCCGCACCTGTGGCGTCGCCCCGCAGACCCGTTCCAGTCGATGGTGCTGCGGATCGTAGTGAT
The DNA here is from genome assembly GCF_040659625.1 of Nonomuraea sp. NPDC049750. Lineage (NCBI taxonomy): Bacteria > Bacillati > Actinomycetota > Actinomycetes > Streptosporangiales > Streptosporangiaceae > Nonomuraea > Nonomuraea sp. NPDC049750. The sequence goes on along the minus strand of NZ_JBFANB010000011.1, from coordinate 74,917 downwards.
AGAGCCCCTGCTCGAGGCCAGAGACCTTCCGGATCACCGGGTAGATCTCCAGTTCATGCATGGCTCCGCCGGCGGGATAGGGCCGGCTCACGTAGTCGACGCCGTAGCCACGATAGACATCCCGGTTACGCGCACAGCGGTAGAGGAACTCCCCGAGTTCATCCGCGGTCAGCGGGCGCGCGTCGTCGTGCCCGCGGATCGAACTCCGCTGCTCCAGCACTGCGGTCAGGCTCGGGTCGCTGGCACGCAGGCGGCTCAGGTCGGGCTGGATGAGGTCGACGACCTCGCCACCGAACGGCTCATGATGCGCGGCTGGCGGGTCGAATCTCCCCGCCGCCCACGTGCTCTTGCCGTGTGTGGCCCCGGGCTGGTGGATGCGGCTGCGGTGATGAAACCACAGCTCGTGTGGCTGCCACTGGCATGTCGAGAGGCGGTCGTTCTCGTCGTCGGTCGGAGAGACCGCCAAGCCGCATGCCCACAGGTCGCGACGGAGTCGGCGCAGGGGCACAACGTCATCATCGGCCACCCGCGACGGTCCAAGCCAGGCCAGGGCACGGGAGTCATGCAACCGCACTCGACACCAAGAGCGGGGCGACTCCAGGACTACCTCGGCTCCGTCCCTGCATGCGATCGCGAAACGCGACAACGCCAAGTCCTCAGGCGTCTCGCCGTCACGGTAGTCCTCGGGCCCCTCTGGCTCCACAGTGTAAAGTCTCTGCCCATCGACGGCCACAGTGACGTGCAGCCATCCGCCGACCCGCAGCAGGCCCAGGTGGGTTTCGAAGTCCTGCTCCGCCAGCTCGGCTACGGGGATCGACGCTTGACTCAGCCTCTGCAGCAGATTCTGCTGCATCGTGCTCAAGGGGCCAAGCGACGTGCTGTATGGCCAGCTGAGCAGGTGGTAGGAGTTGTCGGGAGCCACGGCCCCGGCCACACCCGGTCGCAGCCGAACGCTTTCCTCGATCTGTAACGTCATGCCGGCTGCTCTTCCTCGCACAGTTCTAGGACGGTCCTCAAGGCCAAGGAAGAGGCATACCGCTCGGAGAGCAGATCAACGCCTAGCCGGTTCGCCGCGAGGTGCGCACACAGCGTCATCACCTTGGGTAGTCGCTGGCGGTCTGCCTCCAGCGCCTCCTGCAGCCTCGCCGTCGTCCGTGACCAACCCGCCAGGCTGTCGTCACGCGAGATTCGATGCGCGTTATCGACGAGCGCGCGCATGCGCCGGCCAAGCGGAAGCAGGACGTCGCGTTGTCGCGCGAAGTGGTCGGCATAATCGGCTTCCGGCGGTGCACTCCCAGCCGCTCCGCCTAGCCGCAGCCAGACGATGAGATACATAGCCACAGCGGCAGTGACCCGCTGCTTGGGAGTGGCCCCTTGTGAAAGCATGGACAGGATGATCCTGCTGGAATCCACAAAGTGCTCTTCCACCGCGGCCATCGCGGCTCGCCCATAGCGCCGGTACTCCCTGCGGTAGGGGATGAACGAGACAGAGTTGTTCGCGGCCAATTCACGCGTGAAGTCCGTCATCCCCTCCGCGCGGGCCAGCCGGGCGGAGGTCTTGTCGTAGTCCCCCTGACAAATTGCGTCGGCGGACGGACGGGCACGGAAGAAGGCACGGCACCTCGCCTCAATGACGCGGCGGACTCGGTCGTGGTCGGGCGGCTCTGCCCGTATGCGCAGGCGCACATGAGGTCCACCCTCCCAGTAGCGGAGAAAGAAGAAGTCCGGAGGTGCTCCACCGCCCGCCAGTTCCTCCACGATGAGGCTTATCAGGTCGACGATGACGCGATCATGATCGCCGTGGTAGAAAATGTGTGCGCTCATCCACTCGCCGTGGCCCATATCAATCGCCCCATGCCGCGACATCGATCACCATTTCCATGACGTGGGGGCGGCCGTAATTCTCTTGAGCCAGCATCGGATCGGGCAGCGCCTCCTCGAAAACGACCACATCGTGCGACAGTCGCAGAAACTCGGCGAAGACCTGCAGGTGAAACGGGTTCGCGAAATCCATGTAGAGCGGCTTGTGGTCGTTCGGCCGAGCGAAGGAACGCCTTCTCGAGAAACCTTTCACGAAGCTCGTTTCCGGAACTTCCGACTCCCTCCGCCACGCGGTCAGCCGTACGAGGTAGTCGGCCATTCGCTCGCCCACCCGCTGCGTGGGAATGCTCGCCGGCGCCATCTGCTGGCTCGCCCTGCGGACCACAACGCGCCCCACCCGCGCTCGCGGAACCACATACACCTCAGGCAGAGCTGCCCAGTGCCCTCGCGGCGCGATGTTCATGATCGGCACGGGAGGTTCTTCCCCGAACGCTCTGACGAGTAACTGCGCCGCACGTGGCAGGGTCCATGGGGCGCTCATGCCGAGATGTAGAGGCAAGACCTGCTGGTCGAGGCTTTCTGACCGCAGTCGTAGCAGCTCGCGGCCATGGTCTCGCTCCACCCACAGGTCACGCAGATCGATCCGGCGGACACCCGGTCGCACGTCCCCGTGCCACGGATAGGCAATCTCGTGCGGCACGCAGGGCTCCCGGACATTCAAGGAGGTCCCCAGCGACCCCCCGAGAGCGGCGAACACCGGATAGTCGCCGGAGGGCTGTGCCCACGGCTCTGTGGACTCTCCCACCAGATGGTCCAGGCGACGGTGACCCTTGCCGTATCCAGTGAAGACGTTGTTGACCACGAACACAGGCTGCGCGTCTTCCACCAGCGGTTGCCCATACACTCCCAGCGAGTGCAGATCGTCCAGCCATCGGGGGAACCTTGCCACTGCGTCGGTCAACTCGCCCGGATCTATGCTGACGACCCCATGGGCATCGGTGTCCCGCCACAGCACGCTTGCCGCGGCATCGCGAAGGGCATGCAGCTCGGGGATGCGGCCGAACACACTTTCCGTCCGGCTTCCCGTCGAGTGCCACAATCGGCCGATCTCCTTCCCTGCCGGAGAACCGCCGCCGACTTCCTGCAGGACCTCGTGGTAGAAGTCCAGGAAGGAAACCCGGCGACTGGCGCCGGGGTGCTGGCCCCACCAGGTGTCCAGCGCGATTTTCAAGTCTTGGCCGGGGCTGAACAATGCGAGCCAGCGGCGAATGACCTGTAGGTCGGCCAGCACCGGACTCCATGCGCGGCGGCCGCACTCGGCCAAGGGGTGCGCGCTCACGGCCGCGTCGAAAGTCAGCCTCTCGTCCAGCGCGATCGGCTGCCCCAGGTGGTCGGACAGCCTTGCCAGAGCGCGCCGGGCCGTCCCCAGTCGCAGCCGATGCCGATCAACATCCTCGATCGGTACGGTGGCGCGCACGGGCTCGCTGACTGCCTGAAGGAGTGAACTCGCCGCCGCGAACTCCTCACCAAGCGATCGCAGCCAGCGCCCTGCCTCGCCCGGCGTCGTGATCTGTCCATTGGGCTGGGGCACGATCTGCAGCAAGCCGATCTCGACGAGGCGCTCGAGGAAGGCATTGACCTCTGCCTCCTGTGCATTGCCCGTCGCCGCCAGTTTGTTCGCGAGATGACCGAAGGTCATTGTGGCGTCGTCGGGGATCAGTTTGAGACAGGCACGAATCGTCGGTGTCTCATGGGTCGTGACGATCGGCTCCTGCGGCAGATGCCCCAGAAAGCGCAGCCGATCATCGATGGCGACCACACTGGGGTTGACGCGGACGATCATGCCGCGCCGTGTCCGTTCGCTCGCCAGAAGCGCGGCGTGCAGGTCTGATCGAGCGACATGGCCGAGCTCGAGCACGCCCCAAGCACTTCGTAACCCCCCGGCACACTGGCGGACCACGATGTCGTCCTCCGCCCACGTGCCGCGTCCCGCCACCATGAACGTGCTGAAGGGGCTGGTTTTCGCTGCGGCCCGAGTCAGGTACTTGGCCAGGGCCGTTGCGAGCCGCCTTGTGCTGCGGCTCGGATCAGCCAGCCATTTGTCCAGGTCTGCGGAGAGTGCTGGGCTGGCCTGCGCGAGCGCTCGCTGGAAGGACGGGGCGGACGCGAGGTCCCGCAGTCGGGACTCTCTGGCAACCGTCTCCGATCTGATCAGCTCCTCAAGATCGTGGCTACCTTCGCGCCACTGATCGCAGGCCGCCAGCCAGTGGTGCACTCGGTCGGTGAGTTCGCGGCCGAGTAACTCCCGCGTCTGCGGGTTCCACTCGCGCGCCGTGGGATTGCGCCCTTGGTAGAGGGCCCGCCGCAGGCCGACAAGGAGTGGCTTCGCGGGCTCATCTGCCATGCCTGCGATCACCTTGTAAAGCGCGTCACTCAGTGCTCCGCCTTCGGTTTCGACCCATCGCCGGAGCACGAGCCGATCCTCCACGGCCTGTCCCACCCTGTGAAAGCGCAGCTCTTGAAGGACGGTCGACGGTATTCCGGCCAGCCGGATCAGCGGAGGAGCGATCACTGTCACCTCACTTACGAACATCGGGCCCATGCCTGCGGGCCGTCTTCAAAGCGAGACGGCCCGCAGGCCAATCCGCTACTCTTCTTCTTCCTCGTCGGGACCGACGATCGGTTCCGGCTTGTCCAAACACGAGCAGCCGCCGCAGCCGACGATGCAGCGGGTTGGGCCGCAACAGGACGCGACCACATCCATGCCGCGGCCCAGCGTCAGGGTTTGCACCTCCAACCCGCTGACCGTGAGGTCGAACACGTCCATCGGAAGGTCGTGCACATCGAAGTCGAGCGTTTGGTCGGGCGGCATCGATACCCCTTTCGCCTAACGGAATGTGACATCGCGCGTGGTCGACTGTAGGTCGGGCCGGTATGTCCGAGGTATATCGGCCCTATGCCGCCGGGGCCGGTGACTTCAACGACTCACCGTGTGGCGATGCCTGACGAGACGACCACGCGCGCAGCACCTCGTCCGCGGTGTTTGACGGGTGGACGTCACCCTCGCCGAAGGCGCCCGGCTCGCCGTGTCCCGCTCGAAAACACGCTTTCGGGCGCTGAACTGGGATTCTGCTGCGCGATCAGTTCGGCGGCTGCCACCATCGCGGAGTGCTGTTGTCGCTGATCTACCGGGTGGTTCGGTGCTTATGCGGGCTGGTAGCGGTGCTGGTCCGCTCTGATGCGTCCAGAGAGGCTGAGCTGCTGGTGCTCCGACACGAGAACCAGGTGCTCCGGCGTCAACTCGAAGTCCGGCCGCGATGGGGTCGTGCCGACCGGCTCTGGTTCGCGGCATTGTCTCGACTGATCCAGCGCCGCCGGTGGGCCGAGGTGTTCCCGGTAACCCCTGACGATCTTGCGCTGGCACCGCAACCTCGTGGCGCGGAAGTGGACCTTCACCGACAGGCGGCGCCCGGGTCGGCCTTGCACCCGCCGGCCGGTCAAGGCGCTGATTGTGCGGATGGCGCGGGAGAATCCGACCTGGGGGCATCGCCGAATCCAGGGTGAGCTGGCCCTGCCTGGGGTACACGATCGCGGCCTCCACGGTGTGGGAGATCCTGCACAGGGGGGTGACCGCGTATCCGACCGGGGCGTGGACGGTGCAGCAGGCCCGCAACCTGGCGATGGACCTGCGGGAGCGCATCGCGGGGCTTCGGTTCTTGATCCACGATCGGGACCCGCTCTTCACTGTCGCCTTTCGGGAGATCTTCACAACCGAAGGGCTTCGGATCATCACCACTCTGCCGCGGACGCCGAGGATGAACGCAATCTGCGAGCGGGTCATCAGCACACTGCGCCGCGAACTGTTGGACCGGATCCTGATCCTCAGTGAATGCCGTCTGGCCTGGTGCTTCGCGAATACCTGATCCATTACAACGGGCACCGGCCGCACCAGTCCCGGCACCAACGACCCCCGGACACCGCAACGCAGCCCGCCCGCGACGCGACCCACCTCAACGACCTGCGGTCTATTCGCCGAAGACCCATCGTCGCAGGCATGATCAGCGAATACCACCACGCTGCTTAACTGCAGCTCAACGTACGTAACTTAATATTCGAGCGGCACACGGTCGGGGAGAGGGCGGCTTCGTTCCGCTGGGATCGCGGCGGGACGGAGCCGTTCGTCATGTGACGAAAGCGACGAGCGCGGCGATGGACAGCATGATGATCATGGTGTGTACAGGGTTGGTACGGGCGAGCACGGTGAGAGCACGGATAGGCCAGAACTATGTTCTAGCCAGGGGTGCGATTGCATGTTTCCGCAGCTCAGCGCCATGAACAAAGCGCGCCCTGCAGGATTCGAACCTGCGACCGTCGGATTAGAAGTCCGATGCTCTATCCAGCTGAGCTAAGGGCGCTCGAATTCGGCCTCTGACCAGCATGTCAGCCGACCAGGAGAGACGGTAGCATAATCATACGCCGATCGAACAGTATCGGATTTGGAGGGGCCATGGCGCGATCCCGAAGACAGATGCCCCCTTCGCCTCCCCTGCTCGACATGGTGCCCTCCTGGGAATTGTCCCTTCAGGCGGCTGACAAGTCACCCGGAACGATCCGCAGCTACCTCGACAGCGTACGCGTCCTGGCCCGGTTTCTCTCCGAGCGCGGGTTGCCCGTGGAGGTGGAGGCGGTCGACGCCGCGAACGTACGCGCGTTTCTCGATGCCAGTACTGCCGCGACCAGTTCCGGGAACGCGCGCAAGCATTTTCGCAACCTGCGGGTGTTCTTCAACTGGCTGATCGCGGAAGAGGAGCGGATCTCGGGGACGCCCATGGACGGGATCGATCCGCCGAAGGGGGCCGGGCGGACGGTCGAGTTGCTGGCCGATCGGGAGCTTGAGGCGCTGCTGGAGGTGTGTTCCGGGGGGTCTTGGGTGGATCGTCGGGATACCGCGATCGTGCGGGTGCTCATGGACAACGGGATGCGGCTGTCCTGGCTGGCCGGGCTCCGGCACGGTCCTGCCGGTGATCAGCGGGGCAGTGCTCAAACCGGGGATGTGTGGTTGGATCGGCGGCTGCTGCGGATCGTCCGTAAGGGTGACGACGCGCATCTGGTGCCGATCGGGCCGAAGGCCGCCGCGGCGATCGATCGGTATCTGCGGGCCCGTACGCGGCATCCGCACGCGGCCTCGCCCTGGCTCTGGCTTCCGGTACGCGGCATCACGGCCGAGGGTGGGGATCGGCGGCTGACCGCGACGGGCATACAGCAGATGCTGGAACGGCGGGGTCGGGAGGCTGGAATCCCGGGGCGGCTGCATCCGCACCGGTTCCGGCAGACGATGGCCGACGATTATCTGGAGAAGGGCGGCGATCCGCTCGATCTGATGCGGATCACCGGGTGGAAGAGCGTGGAGATGGTACGCCGATACCTCAGCGCCTCCGCCGAGCGCCACTGAACCTCAGCGCCGCCGGACGCCACTGAACCTCGGTGCCGACTGCCTGTGGCGGACCATGAACAGCAGCACGTCAGTCAGTCCGTCAGGGCGATCACCAGCCACATGAACGCCGCCCCCGCCACCGTGGCCAGCAGCGTCGAACCCGCCGCGCGGCTGGTGGTGTGGGCCTCCGGCAGGATGTCCGACGTCGCCAAGTACAGCAGAAACCCGGCGAACATCCCCAGATACGCCCCCAGCACCCCCGCCGGTATCGCGATCAGCGACGTCAACGTAGCCCCCGTCACCGGCGCCAGAGCATCCAGACCCAGCAGGATCAGCGCCCGGCGGCGCGCGTTCCCGTACAGGGAAGTGATCGTGTACGTGTTGAACCCGTCCGTGAAGTCGTGCGCGATGACCCCGATCGCGACCGCGACCGCGAGCGTGGTGTCGGTCTGGAAGGCGGCGCCGATCGCGGCGCCGTCGAGGAAGCTGTGGACGACGAGCGCGGCGCCCGCGACGAGGCCGACGCCCGCGTGCGAGTGGCGGTGTGAGGCGTAGTCGCCTTCGTGGGCGTCGTGCATGCCCATGGAGCGTTCGACGCTGTGGATGCCCAGGAACGCCAGCGCGAACATCAGCATCGGCACCGGCACCCCGCCAAGCTGAGCCGGGTCGCGGGAAAGCGCCTCCGGCAGCAGGTCGAACGCCACCACGCCGAGCATGACACCGGCGGCGGCGCCGAGGACGAGGTGACGGCGTTCCTTGACCCGATGCGCGACCAGCCCGCCGAGCAGCGTCATCAGGAATGCCGCGAACGACAGCATGATCGGCATGAGGCTCCAGGCTAGGGGGCGCGTGCGCGTCACAGAGTCGCGACACGCTAAAACGCCAGGCGGGAGGGGTGCAAAAGGGTCTAAGCTCTCTGGGCATGGTCGCGACGCTCCTGCACGAGATCCCCTTGCAGGGCGGGGACGTGACGGACGGGGTGGTCCGGGTCGGTGACACCGTCCGCAGACCGGCGAGCCCGTCGACGCCCGCCGTGCACGCCCTGCTCCGCCACCTGGAAGCCGCCGGGTTCGAGGGCGCGCCGCGCGTCGTGGGCATGGACGGGCTCGGGCGCGAAGTCCTCACCTATATTCCGGGTACGACCGGGCTCGGCCTGGTGACGGTCACCGATGAGGCGCTGGTACGGCTGGCCGAGCTGCTGCGCGACTTCCACGACGCGACGCGGGGCTTCCCGCTGACGCGCGGCGGATGGAAGGGCGGTTCGAACGACGACGCCGCCCCCGAGGTCATCGGCCACTGCGATTTAACCCTTCAAAACGTGATATTTCGCGACGGAAGGCCCCAGGCGCTGATCGACTTCGATCTGGCCCGGCCGACGACCCGGCTGTTCGACGTCGTCACGACGCTCAGGCACTGGGCGCCCATCGGCGACCCGGTCGACCTGGCGCCGCTCCAGCGCGGGCTGGACGTGGGGGCGCGGCTGCGCCTGTTCTGCGACGCGTACGGGGTGCCGCCGCGCGATCGGCGACGGCTGCTGGAGCTGGCCAGGCTCCGGTTCCAGCGCTCGTACACGGTCATGCGCGACCGGGCGGCGACGGGCGGGAACTGGGCCAGGATGTGGGCGGGCGGCGCGGGCGAGCGCATCCGCCGGGCAGCCGCCTGGCTGGACAAGCACGAAGATAGGCTCCATGCGCATTTGGTCAGCTAAGTCCCACCGCACTGACGACTGGTCGGTCAAGTCCCACCGTACCGACGACTGGTCAGCTAAGTCCCACCCCGCCAAAGACGTCTCCAGGCCAGTGGGCATCGCGTTGGGAGTGGCGCTCGACGCCGTCATCGGTGACCCGCGCGTGGCCCACCCCGTCGCGCTGTTCGGCCGCGCCGCCACCCGCCTGGAGCAGGCCTTGTATGGCGACGCCAGGCCGAACGGCGTCGTCCACGTCGCCCTCTGCGCGGGCGCGGCCACCGGAGTGGGCGTGCTCGCCGAACGCGTGGCGAACCCCGTCGCCCGTGCGGCGTTGACGGCCGTCGCCACCTGGGCGGTGCTCGGCGGCACCACGCTGGCCCGCGAGGGCGCCTACCTGGCCGCGGCGCTGGAGGACGACGACCTGACCAGGGCCCGCGCCCGCCTTCCTCACCTGTGCGGCCGCGACCCCGCCGCGCTGGAGGCGCCCGAGATCGCCAGGGCCACCGTCGAGTCGCTGGCCGAGAACGCCTCCGATGCCGTCGTGGCCCCGCTCTTCTGGGGTGCCGTGGCGGGCGTGCCGGGGCTGCTGGCGTACCGGGCGATCAACACGCTGGACGCGATGATCGGCCACCATTCCCCCCGCTACGAACGTTTCGGGTGGGCGGCGGCCAGGCTCGACGACGTGGCCAACTATCTGCCGGCCCGGCTCACGGGGTTGATCACCGTACTCGTCGCGCCGAACCGGGCGCGGGCGCTGGCCGTACTGCGAAGGGACGGCCACCGCCATCCCAGCCCCAACGCGGGCAGGTGCGAGGCCGCGTTCGCCGGGGCGCTCGACGTCACGCTGGGCGGCACGAACGTCTACGGCGGCAGAACCGAGCACCGGCCGACCATGGGCGACGGCCCCAAGCCCGAGCCCGCGGACGTCCGGCGCGCGGTGCGCCTCACCCGCGCGGTGAGCCTGACCGCCGCCGCCATCGCGGTGCTGGCCGCCTGGGGCCTGCGCCGCCGCCGCTAAGAGTGCTTACGTCAGGCTCTGAGGTCACACCACATCGGTCCCCGAGCGCGGCAGGAGCAGGAGGAGAGCGGGCAGCCCGGCCAGAGCGGCCATGAGGGCTGCGGTCAGCGTGAGGTTCCCGCCGGCCAGAAGCGGGGCGACGGCCGCGGCACCGACCGGCGGTGTGGCCTGCATGAGCGTACGGAGCACGCTGAACGCGCGGCCGCGCAGGGCGGGCGGGATCAGCTCCATACGCAGCGACTGGGCCCAGACGGTCATCACCACGCCCGCCGCCCCGATCAGCAGGAACCCGGCCGCGAGCACCCACCGATCGGGTACGGCCAGCAGCGCCAGGAATCCGGCCGCCGCCACGAGCTGCGCCAGCCCGATCGCCCGCATCCGGCTGACGTTCGGCTTCCACGACCCGGCCAGGAACCCGCCCGCCAGCTCCCCCACCGACAGGGCGCTCAGGAGCAGCGCCAGCGTGGCCGGGCCGCCGGACAACCCATCCTTGGCCAGCCACGGCCCGGCGACCAGCACCAGGGCGCCCTCGGCGATGTTGAACGCCATGAACGCCAGCGTCGTGCGCACCAGCGCCCGATCGCGCAGCAGGTGGCCGAGGCGCGGCCGGCCCGTCTCCGGCGTCACGTGCGGCCGCAGCGGCGTGCGGACCAGCAGCACGGCCATGGCGAAGCACAGATAGCTCATCGCGTCGAGGGCGAGGACATTCACCGCGCCGATGGCGTCGATCAACGTCCCGGCCAGGGCGTAGCCCACGATTCCGGACACGGCGTACGCCAGGGACTCCAGCGCGTTGGCCTTGTCGAGCGCGTCCGGCTCAACGAGGTCCGGGATGGCTGCGGGCACACCGGCCATGGGCACCATCTTGAGCAGGCCGTGCAGGGCCGCCACGACGAACGGTAGCCACCCCGGCACACCGCCCAGCACGGCCGTCAGCGGCACGGTGGCCACCGCGACACCCCTGATCAGGCTGTCGGCGGCCAGTATGTGCCGCTTGTCGAAGCGGTCGAGCAACGGGCCCACCGCAAGCCCGCCGGCCAGCACCGGAGCGGTGTAGCAGGCGGCCAGCAAGCTGAGCGCGCCGACGCCGCCCGGCCCGTTGAGCACCATCCAGGACAGGGCCACGAGCGTCATGCCGTCGCCGACCAGCGAGATGGACGAGCCGATCCACAGCCTGCGGAAGTCCCGCGCGGCCAGAACGATGAACGTCATGCCGCGGCCCACAGGTGGTGCAGGGCGTAGGAGCGCCAGGGGCGCCAGCTCGCGGGCGCCCGCCGTACCAGCTGGGTGGGCAGGAAGACGTCGGGGTCGGCGAGCGCGCGCATGCGAATGTAGGCGGCGGTCCGCTCGTCCACGCCGGGTACGGCGCGCAGCTGCCGCTCGGCCTCGTCCCGATCGGCGCCCGGATCGAGCGTGAGCCGCCCGGTGACCAGCGCGTCGGCGATCGGGACGACCTCGGCCAGCGCCGCCATCGGCGGGAACAGGTGGGTCACCGCTCCGGCCGGGCTGCCGAGCGGCTCGCCGAAGCGCTCGACCAGTTCCGCCAGCTTCTCCCCCGGGCCGCACACGGCGCGTACGGCCAGCTCGGCCGGGTCCACGTGGCCCGGCGCGCGCAGCCCCGGACGGGCCGTGACCAGCGGGGCGAGCACCGGATCCGCCCCGAGCACCTCCTCGATCTCGCGCGGGTCGGCGTCGAGGTCGAGCAGCACCCTGCACCGCCGCACGGCGACGGCGAGATCCCTGACGTCCGCCAGCAGCAGCTCGCACCGCATGTGATCGCCGCCGTCCGTCACGCTCACCACTGCTGTCCCGTACGGCAGGCGCAGCGATCTTCGGTAGAACCCGGCCCCGCCCTCCTCGACACCGGGCACGGCCCGCGCTGCCAGGTAGGTGAACAGCGCCTCCGCGTCCAGCGGCGGCCGGTAGGCCAGCCGCACCTCGACCCGGACAGCCCGCGAGCCTGAGCCAACCGCCGATCCGGCCGCGGTCCCCGCACCGGTCACTGCTGCGGAGCCCGGCCGGTTTCCGTGATGTGCGGAAGTGCGGGACCGCAGCTCGGTCGGCGTCAGCCCGTACAGCTGCCTGATCGTCTGGTTGAACTGCCTGATGCTCGCGAACCCCGCCGCGAACGCCACCTCCCCCGCCCCCAACCCCGTCGACTCCAGCAGGACCCGCGCGGTCTGCGCCCGCTGCGCCCTGGCCAGCGCCTGCGGCCCGGCGCCCAGCTCGGCCAGCAGGAGCCGGTGCAGCTGCCGTTCGCTGTAGCCGAGCCGGGCGGCCAGCCCCGAGACGCCCTCCCGGTCCACCAGCCCGTCGGCGATCAGCCGCATCGCCCGGCCGGCCACGTCGGCCCGCAGGTTCCAGTCGGGCGAGCCGGGCGCCGCGTCGGGTCGGCAGCGCTTGCAGGCCCGGTGGCCCTCCTGCTGAGCGGCCGCGGCCGTGGGGTAGAGCCGCAGGTTCTCCGGCTTGGGCATGGCCGCCGGGCAGCTCGGCCGGCAGTAAACGCCCGTGGTGACGACCCCGACGAAGAACCGCCCGTCGAAGCGCCGGTCGCGGCTCCTGAGCACCGCGTACAGATTGTCCGCATCCATCACCCGACCCACTGTGACGTGGCCCGGAGCGCGGCGGCTAGCCAGGATCGGACGTTAACGACAGTGCCCTACAGGAGTCCGGTACGGCGGGCCAGTGCCGCCGCCTCGACCCGGGAGGCCACGCCGAGTTTGGCCATGATGTTGGACACATGCACGCCCGAGGTCCTGGCCGAGATGAACAGCCGCTCGGCGATCTGCCTGTTGCTCATCCCCTCGGCCACCAGCTCCAGCACCTCCAGCTCCCGCGCCGACAGCCCCGGCTCGGCCGTCAGGCGCACCCGGCCGCTGGCCGCGGCCGCCTCGACCTCCTGCCGCAACGGCGCCGAGCCCAGCCGCTCGGCGATGGCGGCGGCCTCGCGCAGCAGCTCGCGTGCCGACTCCGGATCCTGCTCGGCCGCCCTGACCAGGGCCTGTCCCAGCGCGTACGGCTGGCCGACCGTCCGCCAGGCGGCCACGGCGGCCGCCCACGAGCCCCCGCACTCGGCCTCGAACGTCGCCCGGTACGCCTCCTGGACCCGCCCCGTCGTCTCCATGCCCGCCGGCGCCTCGCGCACCCGGCCCGTACGCGCGGCGATCACGAGCAGCGGCCAGGCGTAGCGGCGGCTGAGCGTCAGGTCGTGCGCGGACAGCACGTGGTCGGCCAGCCGCCCGGCCCGCTCCACGTCACCGGCGGCGACGGCGAGCCTGCCTTCGAGCAGGTCGGGCTCCAGGCACGAGTCGTAGCCGCGCGAGCGCCCGCGCATCAGCGGCCTGGCCCGATCCAGAACGTCGGCTGCCTCCCCCAGCGAGCCCTCCCACACCGCGACCGTACCGAGCACCATCAGCAGCCAGGCCCGGTGAATCGGCGGCGGGTCGAGCGCCAGGGCCGCGTCGATGACCTCGCGCGCCTCCTTCCAGCGGCCGAGGGAGGCCAGGGGTTCGGCCAGGTTCGCGGCGATGTGGGCGCCGCGCGAGCGGGCCATGCCCAGGCGCTTGGCCTGCGCCATGCCCCGGCGCGCGACCGCCTCCGCCTTGGCGTGCTCACCCGCCGCCTCCAGCACGTCGGCCTCGCCCGCGTACGCGGCCAGCACCGTGTCGTCGTCGGGCGCGGCGGCCCGCGCCTCGGCGTGCAGTCGCGACGCGGTCGCCAGGTCGCCTTCGAGCGCGGTGAGCGCGGCCAGCGTGACCAGGGACCTGGAGTCGCCGAGCGCGAGCGCGTCCTCGGCGTGGGCACGGGCCTCGGCGTCCTGGCCGTTCCAGGCCAGCGTGTTGGCCAGGGCGCCGATCAGCCGGGCCTCGCGCGGCGCCAGCCGGATCGCCTCCCGCAGGTCCGCCAGCCCCTCCTCGCCGAGCAGGTCGCGGATCGCCACCCGCAGCTCCAGCAGGTGGGCGGCCCGCAGCGGGTCGCGTACCTCGTCCAGCGCCCGGCTCGCGAGCTCCTCGGCCCGCTCGGCGTCACCCACGTGCAGCGCGTCCTTGGCGGCCAGCTCCAGAACCGCCGCATGATCCATACCGCCGTGGGACGGGTCGAACCGACCCACACCGCCATCGGGCGAGTCGGACCGATCCCACGCTTCCACACCGCCGTCGGGCAGGTCGGACTGATCCCACAGCTCCAGTACGCGCTCCCATCGGCCCGCCCGCCAGGCCGCTTCGAAGGCGCGGCGCCGGTCGCCCGCCGCGTACCAGTGGTCGGCGGCCAGCTCGGGCCGCGCCTCGGCGCAGCGGGTGTGCAGCCGGATGCGCTCCCCCGGCAGCAGGTCGTCGTAGACGGCGTCCCGGATCAACGTGTGCCTGAACGCATAGCCGTCCCCGTCCACCAGCAGCAACCGAGCCCGGACGACCGGCCGCAACGCCTCGTCGAGCGCCAAGTCGTCCAGTCCCGCCACGGACCGCAGCACCTCGTGCGGCGTCCGGCTCCCCCCGTACGAGGGCGACACCGACGATGACACAGCGGCGATCCGCAGCACGTCCAGACTGGCCCGGCCGAGCCGCTCGGCTCCGGCGAGCAGCAGCTCGCGCAGCGACGCGGGCGTGGTGGCGGTACCCGCGTCGGCCAGCGCCTCCACGAACAGCGGGTTGCCCTCACTACGCGCCACGATCCGGTCGATGTCGGCACGTCCAAGCGGCGCGACCCGCTCACTGTCGGTACGCCCGAGCGACGCGACCTGCTCGCCATCAGTACGCCCGAGCGACGCGACCTGCTCGCCATCGCTGCCGCCGAGCATGCGCGCCACCTCGTCACGGCCCAGCGGCGGGACCTTGAGTACCTCGGCCATGGGCAGGCGTAGCGGCTCGCGCGAGGTCGCGATCACCAGCACACCGGGCCGCGTCAGGTTGCGCAGCAGGAACACCAGCAGGTCGCGGCTGGCCTGGTCGGCCCAGTGCAGATCTTCCAGTACGAGGACGACGGGCCGCCGCTCGGCCGCCCGCTCGACCAGCAACAGCACCTCCTCGAACAGCCGGGCCCGCCCCAGCTCCGGGTGTTCCTCCAGCTCGCCGAGCTCGGGCAGCAGCCGAGCCAGCCCGTTCCGGCCGCCGCGGGGAACGAGCTCGGCACCGTACTCCCGGACCAGGCGGCGCAGCACCGGCACGAACACCGCATACGGCACACCGCCCTGTACACCGTGCACGGCCGCCTGAACGCTGTGCGCGGGCGAGTGAACCCCGTGCGCGGCCGCCGTCTGAAGGGCCGTCCCCGGGTCGGCGCCGCCCTCGGCCACCAGCGCGTCGACGCCGCGTGTGAACTCGCGTACCAGGGCCGATTTGCCAATGCCCGCCTCTCCGACGACGAGCACCGCGCCCGGCGTGCGCTCCAGGGCGGCCCCCAGCGCGGCGAGCTGCTTCTGACGTCCGACAAACACGCCTCTCATTATTATGAAGAGGCGGCTACGCATCATGCCGGATGTGCCTAGGACGTGCCTCCGGCACCGTTTACGGCATGTTGCCCCACCCCGCCCCATCTGGCTCGCTGCTCACCCGCCCACTGCTCATGACCATGGCCGCCGCGGCCGGTGGGCTGCTCGGGTTCTATCTGCTGTTCGCGACCATGCCGCTCTACGCGGCGTCAGGCGGCGCGGGCGAGTCCGGTGTGGGGTTCACGACCGGCGCCATGATGCTGTCCACGGTCCTGCTGGAGCTGGCCGTCCCGTGGCTGCTGTCGAGGTACGGCTACCGCGCTGTGCTGTCGCTCGGTCTGGTGCTGCTCGGCCTGCCCTCCTTGCTGCTCCCCCTCTCGGCGGGGTTGCCGTTGATCATCGCGGTGGCCCTGCTGCGCGGCGGCGGGCTCGGCATCCTGGTCGTCGCGGGCACCGCGCTGGCCGCCGAACTGGTGCCCACCGAACGGCGTGGCGAGGGACTTGGTTTGTACGGCGTGGCGGTGGGTGTCCCGTCGGTCATCGGGCTGCCGCTGGGCCTGTGGGCGGCCGGAGTGCTCGGCTTCACCCCGGTGCTCATCGTGGGCGGGCTGATCCCGCTGGCCGGACTGGTCGCGGTACTCGGGCTGCCCGCCCTCAAGCCCGCCACAGAGCCCGCCGCCGGGCTCACCGGGCCCGATGCAAAGCCCACCGGGCCCGACGCGGAGCCCACCAGCGGGCCTGGTGCCAAGCCCGCCGGGAGGTTCGAGCTGCGGAGCCAGGTGCGGCCCACGCTGATCTTCGCCGCCGTCACACTGGCCGTCGGCGTGCTGGTGACGTTCCTGCCGCTGGCCGGGTCGCCGGAGCTGGCCTCGGGCGCGCTGCTCGCCCAGTCGCTCGGCACGCCGCTGGCCCGCTGGTGGGCGGGCAAGGTCGGGGACGGGCACGGCTCGGAGCGGCTGCTGGTGCCCGGTGTCCTCGTCACCGCCGTCGGCGTCGCCCTCCAGGTCTGGTCCGCCGAGCCGGTCGCGGTGGTGGCCGGGATGGCGCTGTTCGGCATCGGGTTCGGGGTGCTGCAGAACGCCACGCTGGCCCTGATGCTCGAACGCGGCCCCGCCGGTCCGGTCAGCGCCCTGTGGAACCTCGCCTATGACGCGGGGATGGGTGTGGGCGCGATGGGGTTCGGCCTGTTCATCGGTCACACGGGCTACCCCGTGGGCTTCGCCGTGACCGCGGCCCTGGTCGCCGCCACCCTGCCACTGGCCCTGCGGCGCACCCGCGCCACAACGCCCGCCTACTGACTGGACACTGCACCGCGGCGCGGGGCTGAACGCTGCGCTGCGCCAAACCCGCGCCAGGACTCACCACTAAACGCGGGTCAGCCGGTCCGCTCGACGCCCACCGTGATCTCGTTGCCCAGTTTGTGCTCGCCCACGAGGTCGAGCGAGTCGCCGCTCCAGAACCTGCCCGGGTCGTACCAGTTGGGCCGGCGCCCGCCGGGCAGCAGCCCCATCTCCTCGTATGTGATCGCGACGATCTCGGCGCAGTAGGCGCTCTCCAGCGTGCTCTCCCCCAGCCGGCGCCGCAGCTGCGGGACCCGCCCCCTGGCCCAGCGGGCCGCCAATCTCGCGGTGGAGGGAAACGGGGTGCCGTCGAGCCGGGCCACCGCGCGCAGGGCCGCGTCCTCCATCTCCGGGGTCGCCTCGGGTTCGAGCTGGCGGAGCCAGGCGCGCTGGCCGTACCTGTTGGCCCAGACGGTGACCGCGTCGCGCAGGTCGTGCAGCTGCACCCCACGCTGGTGGCTGCCCGACCAGAGGTCGGGCAGCGACCTGCCGAGCTCGGCGTGCCACATCATGGGCGGCAGGTCCTCGACGACGATCGCCATGCCGACGTGGTTGATCGGGCTGTTGGTCATCGTCTGGATGGCGCGGTCCGGCACCGAGCGTCCGCGGAAGACCCACAGATCACCGGTCCTGGTCAGGCTCACGGCCTCGTCGAGAGTCAGCACACCGCTAGCCTAGGCACATGCGCTGGTGGAAGGTACTCGGATTGGCCGGGGTCGCGGGAGTCGCGGCCACCGGGGTGGCGATCGCGCGGGCCGAACGACGCCGCCGCGCCTACACCCCCGAAGAGATCAAGCAACGACTGCGCGACCGAGTCGAGGGAGCGCCGTCGTC
>NZ_JBFANB010000011.1:0-57259 GCF_040659625.1 Nonomuraea sp. NPDC049750 | reverse complement strand
CGTCTGGAGGAGGAGCGCCGGGAGCGTAGCGACCAGAGCGACGGGGGAAGACGGCGGCATCAGGCGACCGAGACCGCCTCACGAAGTGAGGCCATAAACACGAGGGAGCGCCGTCGTCTGGAGGAGGAGCGCCGGGAGCGTAGCGACCAGAGCGACGGGGGAAGACGGCGGCATCAGGCGACCGAGACCGCCTCACGAAGTGAGGCCATAAGCACAGCTCAACCGGCCGGGCGCAGGTCGTAGACGAACACCACGTCCGGATAAGCCGGGTTGTCGTCATAGTTCTGGATGCCGCCAAGATACGCCCGCTGGTAGTTGACCACCCAAGGCAGCGCCCCGGCGACCTGCTGGTCCAATATGCGGCTCGTGGCCTGCGCGAAGCCTCGCTGGGCGGCGGCCTTGTCGGTCACCGTGAGCTCGGGCAGCGTGTCGAGCAGGGCGTCCGTCTTCTTGTCCTTCAGATAGGCCAGGTTGAAGACGGGCGGCTCGGCGCTGTGGAAGACGTTGCCGAACCACGAGTAGCCGTCGGCGTAGTCCGGCCACCAGTACATGACGAAGATGTCCTGGCCGCGCTTCTTGCCCTGCTCCCATTGGGCGTTCCATGGCATCGCCCGCGCGTCCAGCGTGACGTTGAGCGTCTTGAGCGTGGCCTGCAGCCTGGTCACGAGCAGTCGCTCGTCGTTGTCGCCCTCGGCGTAGGTGAGCCGCAGCCGCAGAGGCCGGCCGGTGGGGCCGTAGCCCGCCAGCTGGAGCTGCCGCGCGGCCTCCACGAGGTCCTGCTTCGGCGCTCGTCCCGGGGTGTGGCCGGGCAGCCCTTCCGGCACGATGCCGCTGGTCGGTGAGGCGGCGCCCTTGAGCGCCTGGATGATGCCCTGGTAGTCGACGGCCTTCTGCACCGCGCGCCGTACCCGTACGTCGGCCATGGGGCCCGCGGCCGTGTTGAACAGCAGCATCATCGTCTGGAACGAGGCCCGCTCGGACGTGCGCAGGCCCGGCGTGACCAACGCCCTGGCGAACAGGCGCGGGTTGAGCCGGTCCACGAAGCTCACGTCGCCGCGGAGCAGCATCTTCCAGGCCCGCTCGGGGTCGGGGATGACGCGGAACTCGACCGTGCGGTAGTGGGGCTGGCTCCAGCCGCCCCAGTAGCCGTCGTACGACTTGAGCGTGAGCTCCTTCTCCTTGCCCTTGCGCCAGCTCGCGACCGTGTACGGGCCCGAGCCCGCGTCCCGGCCCTCCTGGAACCACTTGCCGAGATCGGGCGCGGCCTGGGTGTCGTAGATGTAGGCGGCGTAGCCGGAGGAGGCGACCAGGTCCAGCGGGACCGGGTACTTGAGGGTGAACGTCACGGTCTCCGCGTCGTCGGCCCGGATGCCGGACACCGCGTCCCAGATGTAGGACGCCCCGGTCGCACCCTTCATGGTCCGCTCGATCGACGCCTTCACCGCCGCGGCGTCCAGGGGCCGGCCGGTGTGGAAGGTGACTCCCGAACGCAGCGTGAACGTCCACGTCTTGCCGTCCGGCGACGAGCGCCACGCGGTGGCCAGCCGGGGGCTGGACTTCTTGGTCACCGGGTTCCAGACGGTCAGCGTCTCGTAGACGTTCTGCAGGGCGATGATCTCGTTGGAGTACGAGCGGCTGGGGTCCCAGTCGGTGATCACGTCCAGATTCTGGACGTACACGAACGGCGACTCTCCGGCCGGTGCCTGCCGTACCTCTGTAGGAGTCGAACACGCGGCGATGGAGAGCACCAGCGCGGCGACCGCTGCGAGACGACGGCGCAACGCATCTCCCTCTGTGACGGATGTACGCCGAAACCTACTGCACGATGCCCGCCAAAAGTCCAAAAGTCCCGAAAAATTAGCCAATCCAGAGATCGAATTGCTATCCTCTGGGCTTGTCCCGTCCGGGGTTGCCAGCAGGGGACCGACCGGAATGAGGTGCCATGGGTCGTAGCCGAACGATCCGCATGAAGATCATCGGCCTACTGCTGGTTCCGCTTGCCTCGATGGTGGTGCTGTGGGGTGTCATCACCGCCGTCAGCGCGAGCCAGAGCTTGGAACTGCGCCAGTACAAGACGCTCTGGACCAACCTGCGGCTGCCCGCGTACAAGCTCATCAACGAGATCCAGCGCGAGCGCCTGGCCTCGGTGAAGCTGCTGCGTACGGGGAGTTCGGCCGACCGGTCGGCCACCGCGGCGCAGCGCACCAAGACCGACGTGGCCGACGCGGACTTCAAGAAGCTCTCCAGCCTGTCCATGAACTCCTCGGAGACGATCCGGACCCAGGTCGACTCCGTGCTCACGCAGATGGACCGGCTGGACGCGGTCAGGGCCGAGATCGACGCGGGCCTGTCCGACCGCCTGCGCGCGGTCGAGTCCTACAACGCGATGACCGACGCGCTCTTCGGCCTGCACCGGCGGGTGGCGTTCATCGACGACATCCCCATCTACGAGCAGTCGCGCATCGTCATCGACATGGGGTACGCCAAGGAGCTGCTCACCCGGGAGCAGGCCATCGCGGTCGGGCCGACCACGGTCGCCCAGCGCAGGCTGTTCACCCAGTGGGTCGGCAACCGGCGCTTCCTCATCGACCAGGCGCTCGGCGAGCTCGACCCACGCCTGCGCGACACCCAGGTGTCGCTGATCACCTCGGCCGCCTACCAGCGGATGCGGCTCATGGAGGACCAGATCATCGCGGGCGGCGCCCCGAGGTCCTGGTTGACCACGGCCGACACGCTGGCCAAGTCGTTCCAGGAAGCCCAGATGCAGGCGAGCACGATGCTCTCCGCGCGGGCGGAGCCGGTGGCGGACTCGGTGCTCTATCAGTCGTTCGTGCTGGCGGGGACGTGTTTCGTCCTGGTGATCGTGTCGATCGCCTTCTCGCTGCGGATGGGTACGCGGCTGTCCAAGGAACTGCTCGGGCTCCGGCAGGCCGCGCTCGAAGTGGCCCAGGAACGGCTGCCGCAGGTGGTGGCCAAGCTGCGCAAGGGTGAGAAGGTCGAGGTGCCCGAGCTGTCGGTGGCGAGCACGACCGTCGAGATCGCCGACGTCGGCCAGGCGTTCTCCACCGTCCAGCAGACGGCCGTGGAGGCCGCGGTCGGGCAGTCGCAGCTGCGCGACGGTGTCGGCCACGTCTTCCGCAACCTGGCCAGGCGCAGCCAGACGCTGCTGCACCGGCAGCGGATCCAGCTTGAGGGAATGCAGCACCGTACGACGGATCCGCACGCCCTCGACGACCTGTTCCGCCTCGACCACCTGACCACCCGCATGCGCCGGCACGCCGAGGGCCTGATCATCCTGTCGGGCGCCACCCCCGGCCGCGGCTGGAGCAAGCCCGTGCCGCTGCTGGACGTGGCGCGCGGCGCGGCGGCCGAGGTCGAGGACTACCAGCGCGTCACCGTCGAGCCGATGCCCGGGCAGCGCTTGGCCGGTCCGGTCGTCGGAGATGTGATTCACTTGATCGCCGAGCTCATCGAGAACGCCACCGTCAGTTCCCCTCCGCACACCACGGTCGTCGTGCGCGGGGAGGCGGCGGCCCGCGGCTTCGTCTTCGAGGTTGAGGACCGCGGTCTCGGGATGAGCGAAGAGAAGCTGGCCGAGTGCAACGAGCGCCTGGCCAGCCCACCGGAGTTCGACCTGGCCGACAGTGACGAGCTCGGCCTTTTCGTCGTCTCCCGCCTGGCCGCCAGGCATGACATCCGCGTCACGTTACGCGGTTCACCATATGGAGGGACCACCGCGATCGTGTTGATCCCGGCAGAACACGTGAGCGACCCGCCGGCCGAGCCGGAGAGCCGCGCCAAGGAGCCCGCCGCCCGGCCCATGCGGGTGGTGCCCAGTGAATGACGAGCGGTGGCTGGACGAGGACGCTGGTCCTATCGTCCCCGCCTACTTACTGACCAGGGGCCGGACCGTCCCCGCGAGCAAGGCCATCGACCTCATCGCGGTGATCATCACGGCCGGCGGCCTGACGCCGCCCGCCGGTCTCGGCCCCGAGCATCTGATCATCATGCAGAAGTGCACGAAACCGACCCGGCTCGTGGACGTGGCCGCCGAGCTGAACCTGCCCATCGGTGTGGTCCGGGTGCTCGTCGGCGACCTGCACGCGCAGCAGCTCGTCCAGGTCGAGCCGCCGCGCCCCGCGCCCGACGCCACGGTGCTGCTGGAGGTGATCAACGGCCTGAAGGCGCTCTGAGAGCGCCCTCAGGCCGCACGGGCTGTCGTGTTCAGGCTGCCACGACTGTCACACGGCGGTTGAGCAGGCCGAACACGGCGGCGAAGGCCGCCGCCACCCCGCCCGCGACGGCGGCCACCCCGAAGACCCACTGATATCCGAGTACGCCCGGCTGAGCGGCCAGGACGGCGGCGATGACCGCGCCCGCGGTGCTGCCACCCACGATGCGTACCAGCGCGTTGACCCCGGCGGCCAGCGCCGTCTTGTCCGGGGCGACGTGCTCGACCGCCATGGTGCCGAGAGCCGCGTAGCCCACCCCGAGCCCGATGCCCAGCAGGGACGTCGCCACGTAGATGTCGCCCCCGGTGCGGTGCGCGAAGACCAGCCAGATCGCCGCGAGCGCGACGACCCCGGCGCCGGCCGCCACCATCGACGAGGCCGAGAACCTGCGCATGAACCGCCCGGCGAACAGCGAGATCACCAGCATGAACAGCGTGCTGGGCAGCAGGTAGAACCCCACCTGCAAGGTGGAGGCCCCCAGCCCCGAGGCCGGCGCCTGGGTGAACCCCGAGATGCCCGTCATGACGGTGAAGAAGGCGAACCCGAGCAGCATCGAGGCGACCGTCGCGCCGATCGTGCCGCGCTGCACCAGCATCGACATCTGCACCAGCGGCTCGGCCACCCGCCGCTCGACGGCCACCCACACCACCGCGACCACCACCGCGACCGCGAACAGCCCGAGCACCCCCGGCGAGCCCCAGCCCCACGATCCGCCCTCGCTGATGGCCAGCAGCAGCGCGACCAGCCACACGGTCAGCAGGAACGCCCCGGCCAGGTCCGGCCGCCCGCCGCGGCCCGGAGCCCGGTCGCGCACCAGGAAGGCGACGATCACCGCGGCGACCACCGTGATCGCGCCGGTGATCCAGAACACGGCGTGGTAGTCACCCGAGGCGAGCCCCGCGAGGATCATCCCGCCCCCGCTGCCGAACCCCATGGTGGCGCTGAGCACCCCGATGCCGGTGGCCAGCTGCTGCCTGGGCAGCAGGTCGCGGACCACCCCGATCGCCAGTGGCACCAGCGCCGCCACGAATCCCTGCAAGACCCGGCCCAGCAGCAGCCACGGCAACGAGGTGGCCAGTCCCCCGATGACAGAGCCGATCACCAGGAGGGCCAGCGCGCCGAGGATCATCGGCCGCCTGCCGTACATGTCGCCGAACCTGGACAGCAACGGCGTGGACACCGCGCCGACCAGCAGGCTCAGCGTGAGCGTCCAGCTCACGGCGGAAAGCGAGGTGTGCAGCTCGCGCTGAAGCACGGGAAGCAAGGGGACCACGGCCGTGTTCTGCAAGGCGGCGATGGAGGCCGCGAACGCGAGCGCGACCACCGCGGGCCACGGGCTCCTGACCGGCGTCTCGCGCGTTGGAGGAGCGACAACTGTCGCCATGACGGCTCCTTTAGATAACTTGGGTAAGTAACCAAGTGACGATGATACATACCTAAGTTAGGTAAGCAAACAGATGGACGAAGATCTCAGCAAGACCGTGGCGGCCTTTAGGCAGTTGGTGACCACGATCAACCGCGCCAAGACCCACGGCATGCTGACCGAGGCGGCAGGTGTCCAGCTCGACCGGCCCGACGTGCAGATCCTTGTCCACCTGCTCGACGCGGGCGGTCCGCGCCGGGTCGGCGCGATCGCCGAGGGTTTGCAGGTGGAGAGCCCGCACGTGACCCGGCACGTCGCGTCGCTGGAGCGGCGGGGGTTGCTGACCCGGGTCAAGGACCCCGACGACGGCCGCGCCTGGCAGATCGCGCTCACGGAGGAGGGCGCCGACGCGGCCGCGAGGTGCCGGCGCGTCACCGTCGAGTGGTTCGGCGCCGCGATCTCCGACTGGCCCGAGGCGGAGCGGGCCGATCTGGGACGGCTGCTGTCGAAACTGTCCGACGACCTGTGCGTACACCTGCAGAGCCGCTTGGCGGGCAGTTCCCTCAGGTAAGCGCCCTCAGCCCAGCACGTCCTCAGCGCGGTGGCAGGCCACCTGGCGGCCCTCGACCTCCCTGAGCGCGGGCGCCGTTTCACACTCCTTCACGGCCAGTGGGCAGCGCAGCTGGAACGGGCAGCCCGTCTCGGCGGGCCGCGCCTCCGTCCTGCCCCTGGCCACGGGCGGCTCTCCGCCGAGCTTCGGTACGGCGTCACGCAGCGCCAGTGTGTACGGATGCGCGGGCCTGGCCAGAATGTCGGCCGTCGGCCCCGACTCCACGACGCGCCCCGCGAACAGCACGTGCGAGGTGCGGCAGAGCCGGCCGACCACGGCCAGGTTGTGCGTGATGAGCAGATGTTCCGTGTCGAGGCCGGCCAGCAGGTCGAGGATCCTGGCCTGGACGGTCACGTCGAGCGCGCTGGTGGGCTCGTCGAGGATGAGCAGCCGTGGGCCGACCGCGAGCGCCCTGGCGATGACCACGCGCTGGCGCTGGCCGCCCGAGAGCTGGTGCGGGCGCCTGGTGGCCAGGTCCGGGGAGAGGCCGACCTGGTCCAGGAGCTCGGGGACGCGGTGCCTGGCGTTCCTGGGGAGGGCTTCGGCTATGGAGGCGCCGACGCGCATCCTGGGGTCGAGGGCTTCGGCTTGGAAGACCGGTTGGACGTCTCTGCGAAACGCCCTCATGTCCGCTTTTTTCAGGGTTTTCTGGCCGTACCAGATATTTCCGGATGTGGGGGTTAGCAGACCCAGGAAGGCCCGCGCCAGCGTGGTCTTGCCCGAGCCGCTCTCCCCGATCAGGCCGACGCCGCCATCAGTGAGGTCGAGCGTGACGTCGTGCACGACCGGCGTCTTGCCGTACCCCAGCGTCACCCCCTCCGCCCTGAGCATCGTCACGGCAGCGCCTCCAGCAGCTCACGGGTGTACGGATGGGACGGCTCGGCGAGCACCTCGGTGGCCGGGCCGCTCTCCACGACCGCGCCGTCCTTCATGACCAGCACCCGGTCGGCGATCGTGGAGACCAGGGCCAGGTCGTGGGAGACGAGCAGCAGGGCCAGGCCGCGTTCGGTGCGCAGTCGCCGCAGTACGCCGACGACCTCGGCCTGCACGGTGACGTCGAGCGCGCTGGTGGGCTCGTCGGCCAGGATCACCTCGGCGCCGAGCGCGATGGCCAGCGCGATCGCGAACCGCTGCGCCTGACCGCCGGAGATCTCGTGCGGATAGCGACGCAGGATGCCCGGATCGAGCATGACCGCTTCGACGGCCTCCACCATGATCCGCCGC
Organism: Nonomuraea sp. NPDC049750; assembly: GCF_040659625.1. Taxonomy (NCBI): domain Bacteria; kingdom Bacillati; phylum Actinomycetota; class Actinomycetes; order Streptosporangiales; family Streptosporangiaceae; genus Nonomuraea; species Nonomuraea sp. NPDC049750. The sequence goes on along the minus strand of NZ_JBFANB010000011.1, from coordinate 49,830 downwards.
ACCTTCCCCTGCCTGACCTCCCGCCCCGCCTCCTGCTCGGCCCCCTGGTCGCCGCCGCGGCCGTGCAGCTTCAGCGCGCGGCGCATCAAGGTGCCCAGGCGGGTCGTGGGGCTGAGCGCGGCCTGGGGTGACTGCATCACGAGCGCCACCCTGGCGCCCCTGATCTCGCGGAGCCGCCGTTCCGGAGCCTGGAGCACCTCGACCCCACAGACCCGGATATTTCCGGAGACGTGGGCGCCCTCGGTGAGACCCAGGAGCGACAGCAGCGTGGTCGACTTGCCCGATCCGCTCTCCCCTACGATCGCCACGCACTCTCCCGCGCGCACGTCCAACTCCGGCACGTGGGCGACCAGACGCTCGCCGTACCGCACCTGAAGATCCCTGACCTCGATCACTTCACGACCCTTCGCGGGTCCAGGGCGTTGCGCAGCCCTTCCCCCAGCACGTTGAAGGCGAACGCCGTCACCAGAATCGCCAGCCCGGGAAAGGTCACGACCCACCAGTTCGTGGTGAACAGCGTCTGTCCCTGCTCCACCATCAGCCCCCACTCCGCCGTCGGCTCCTGCGCGCCGAGCCCCAGGTACGACAGCGCGGCGGCGGTCAGGATCACCCCGCCCGCGTCGAGGGAGATCTGGACCAGGACGGGGGTGAGGGAGTTCGGCAGGACGTGTCTCAGGACGATCATGGGCGCGGGCACGCCCAGGCAGCGGGCCGCGTCCACGTACCCACGCGTCGAGATGGAGGCCGCCACGGAGGCGGACAGCCGGGCGTACCAGGGCCACCAGGTCGCCGCGATGGCTACGATCGCGGTCGTCACGCTGGGCTGCAGCACCACGGCCAGGGCCAGTGACAGCAGCAGCGCGGGGAAGGCCAGGAAGACGTCGGTGACGCGCATGATGACGTCCCGCACCCAGCCGCCGGCGTAGCCCGCCACCACGCCCAGCGTGACGCCCACGACCGCCGACACCGCCAGGACGGCCACGGCGATGGTCAGGGAGGTCCGCCCGCCGTACAGGACCCGCGTGAGCACGTCCCGCCCGACCTTGTCGGTCCCGAACCAGTGCGCGCCGCTCGGCGGGAGCAGCGCGTCGACGGGCGCGAGCCGGTCCACGGGGTACGGCGCGAGCCACGGCGCCAGGATCGTGGCCAGCAGGATGAGCACGATGAGCACCGCCCCGGCGGCGGCGAACCGGTCGGTGATCTTCGGCAGCGTACGACGCAGCCGCACCGGCTCCGGAGCGTCCTCGGGGCGCGGCTCCAAGCGGTCCTCCTGGCTCGTCGGACCCATGCTCATCGGGCCCTCGCTCTCGGGTCCACCACGCCTTGGAGGAGGTCCACGACCAGGTTGGCCAGCACATAGACCATCGCGACCAGCAGCGTGACGCCCGCGATGGCCGGGGTGTCGAGGCTGTGGATCGACTCGACGGCGTAGCGGCCCAGCCCCGGCCAGTTGAACACCGCCTCGACCAGGAACCCGTTCACGATCGCGTACGCGAACACCAGGGCGATCAGGGACAGTACCGGGTTCAGCGCGGGCCGCAGCGCGAATCTGGTCAGGATCGACGTCTCCCCGAAGCCGAGCGCCCGCTCCAGCCGGGCGTGGTCCTGCCCAGACTCCTCGATGAGCGCCGCCCTGGTCATCTGCGCGATCACGCCCGCCGGGTAGGCCGCCACGACCAGCGCGGGGAGCACCAGGTGTTCGAGCGTGCTGGTGAAGATCGACCAGTTGCCGGTGATGAGCGCGTCGACGATGGTGATGTTGGTCCAGAGCGTCAGCGGGCTGGTGGTGTCGAGCGTGGAGTCGTACTCTCCGGCGACCGGGAACCAGCCGAGGTTGCTGGCGAACACCGTCTGCAGCGTCAGGGCCAGCCAGAACACCGGGACCGAGACGGCCAGCATGCTGACGACCCGCACCCCAAAGTCCGGAAATTTCGTCTTATAGCGGGCTGCGAGCACGCCGACCGGAATGCCCACCGCGATCGCGATGAGCAGCGCCGTACCGACCAGTTCCAGAGAGGCGGGGAACGCGAGCAGCAGGTCGTCACGGACCGGCTGCCGCGTCCGCAGGCTGGTGCCCCAGTCGCCCGTGACCAGGTCCCTGACGTAGTTCCAGAGCTGCACCGGGATCGCGTCGTCCAGCCCGAACCGCAGCCGGGCCGCGGCGAGCTCCTCGGGCGTCGCCTTCGGCCCGGCGAACGCGACCGCCGGATCGCCGGGCACCAGCCGCATGATGGCGAACGTCAGCACGACCACCCCGGCCACGACCAGGACGGCCTGGCCGAGGCGACGGGCCAGATAGCGCGGCACGGCTCAGCTTGCGGGCTTGAGATCGTAGAAGAAGACCACGTTGGGATAGGCCGGGTTGTCGACGTACCCCTGCACGTCCGCCGTCAGCGCGCGCTGGTAGGTCTGCACGTACGGCACCGCCACCGCGGCCTGGTCCTGGATGATCTGCTTCTGGATGGTCGCGTACGACTGCTCGGCGGCGAACTTGTCGGTGGCCGTGAGCTGCGGCAGCGCGTCGATCTCCTTGTCGATCTCGGCGTTCTTCAGGTAGGAGAGGTTGAACTGCGGCTTGTCCGCGCTCCTGAACACGTTGAGGAACCACGAGTAGGCGTCGGCGTAGTCCGGATACCAGTACATGACGAAGATGTCCTGGCCCTGCTTCTTGCCCTGGTCCCACTGCGCGTTCCAGGCCATCGGCTTGGCCTCCAGGCTCACGTTGAGCTGCTTCAGCGCCGAGCTGAGCAGCGTCACCAGGAGCTTCTGGTCCTCGTCGCCCTGGGCGTAGGTCATCTTCAGCTTCAGCTCGGGGAAGTCGGGGCCGTAACCCGCCTCGGCCAGCAGCGCCTGCGCCTTGGGCAGGTCCTGCTTGGGCTCCATGTTGGCGGTGTAGCCGATGAGGCCCTGCGGCACCAGGCCGGTGCTCTTCTTGCCCGCGCCCTTCAGCGCCGCCACGAGGCCGTCGTAGTCGAGCGCGAGCTGGAGCGCCTGCCGGATCTTGACGTCCTTCATCGGGCCGGTGGCGGTGTTGAACAGCAGCAGGAGGTTCTGGAAGGACGGCGTCTGCGAGGTCTGTACGCCCTGGGTCGCGCTCGCCTGCTCGAAGAGCTGCGGGTTGAGGCGCTCAACGAAGTTCACCTCGCCCTTCCGCACCAGCTGCCAGGCGGTGGTGATCTCGGGGGTGACCCGGAAGGCGATCTTCTTGTACTGCTCGGGCTTCCAGCCGCCCCAGTAGTCCTCGTACGCCTTCAGTGTGAGCTCGGTCTCCTTGCCCTTCTGCCAAGTGTCGATGGTGTACGGGCCGGTGCCGGCGTCGGTCTTGCCGTCCTTGAGCTTGTCGGCGGCGGCGGTGTCATAGATGTAGGCGGCGTAGCCGGAGGAGGCGATCAGGTCGAGCGGAGCCGCGTACTTGAGCTTGAACGTCAGCGTCGCCGGGTCGGGCGTCTCGATCGTCTTGACCGAGCCCCAGATGTAGGCGGCGCCCGCGTTCATCTTGATCGTGCGCTCGATGGCCTTCTTGGCCGCCTCGGCGTCCATGGGGGCGCCGGTGTGGAACTTCACGCCCTGGCGCAGCTTGAACGTCCACTGCTTGCCGCCGTCCGCCGACGTCCACTCGGTGGCCAGCCGCGGCTCGGGCTTCTGCGACTGGGTGTTGTACCTGGTCAGGCCCTCGTAGATGTTGGACATGGCGATGATCTCGTTGGAGTACGAGGTCGCCGGGTCCCAGTCGGTGACCACGTCGAGGTTGGGCGCGTAGACGAAGGTGGCGTCGTTGGCCTTGGTGGCGGCGACGGCGGACTCGCTCGTCGTGGCGCTCAGCTTCGGTGTCCGGTCCGCACCGCGTACCTGGCCGCCCGCGCACGCGGTTGCGGTCATGGCCACGGCCCCGGTGACCCCGGCGACGAGCAAACGCTTGTGCCAGCGCATGGGTGGGGAGTCCTTTCGATCTGTCACCGGGACAGAGGTCCGGCGGCTTTGACGTGTACCCGCACCGCGGGTTCTGAGAGATAGCTCAGCGGCACCTCGAGCAGATCGACGATCTCCACCCTGGCCGGGTCCGCACCCGCCGCCACGGCACGAGCCGCCGCCTCCTCTTTGACTCTTTCGATCGCTTTTGCCCGGCTTTCGCCCGCAGGCAAGATCGTATCGACTCTGCCACTCGCGAGGGCGATGGCCGCACCGACGGCGTTGGCCACCTCGGCGTGCTCGGGCCGGATGACGCCGCTCACGCCGGGGATCTCGGCTGGCAGCAGGAAGGCCCCGCCACCCACCGCCACCAGCGGACGGTCGGCCCGGCCGAGTGCCATCCGGTCCACGGCGTCGATCACCATGGCGTCGGCGACGGCCAGCGCGCTTTGCAGAGTGTCGCGGAAAGTTTCCGACATGTCGCCCGCGCCGTACGCCGCCGTTCCCGTGGGCTTCGCGGCTGTGGCGGCGTGGGCGGCGGCTTCGAGCCGGTCGCGCCAGTCGGCCGCGTTCGCCGGGACGCGGCCGCCCGCCACGGCGGCGTCGGTGACCGTCGTCGTGGCGCCGCCGAAGACCAGCGCCTCCTCCGCGATCCGGTACCCCACCGAATCCGGCCCCACCCGCACACCGGCCCCACCCGGCCGGACCACGGTTCCGCCGCCGAGCGCGATGGCCAGGATGTCCGGCATCCGGAAGTTCGTCAGCACCCCGCCGATCTCCACCGCCGCCGCCGACTCCCTCGGGAAGCCGCCGACGAGCACGCCCAGGTCCGTGGAGGTGCCGCCCACATCGGCCACGATCGCGTCACGTACCCCCGACAGGAACGCCGCCCCGCGCAGCGAGTTCGCCGGTCCGGAGCCGATCGTGGACACCGGCAGCCGGGCGGCGTGCGCCACCGTCATGAGCGTGCCGTCGTTCTGGGCGAGGTACGGCCGCGCTCCCAGCCCTCGTTCGGCCAGCGCCGTCACCAGGGCCTCGGTCACATGCGCCGCCACGCCGTACAGGGCGGCGTTGAGCACGGTCGCGTTCTCCCGCTCCAGCAGCCCGAGGGAGCCGATCTCATGGCTCACCGAGACGGGCAGCCCGTACTCGTTCCGGACCAGCTCCTCGACCGCCCGCTCGTGGTCGGCGCTGGCCGGGCTGAACACCCCGGTCACCGCCACGGCGTCGGCCCGTACGCCGTCCAGGAACCGGCGGATCGCGCCGAGGTCGAGCGGGCCGATCTCGCGGCCGTCGACATAGTGTCCGCCCGGCACGATGACCTCACCGGCGGACACGGTCTTGCGCAGGTCGTCCGGCCAGTCGGAGAGCGGCGGCACGGCGGTGGTCGCGGGGGCGCCGAGCCGGAGCACGGCCACCCGGCCGAGGTTCCTACGCTCCAGGATCGCGTTGGTCGCGTGCGTGGTGCCCAGCATGACCCGGGTGATCCGCTCCCACGCGGCCACGTCGGCCAGCACCGCGTCCAGGGCCGCCCGTAAGCCCTCGGTCACGTCCGGCGTCGTCGGCCGTTTGGCCTTCGCCACCACTCGGTCGGCGGCGTCCAGCACGACGGCGTCGGTGTTCGTGCCGCCGACGTCGATCCCGATCCGCAGCGCGCCCTCAGTCACGCGGCTCCCCCTTCGCCAGCTCCTCGATCGGCACGTACTCCAGGTCGTAACCGAACGCGCGCGGCCCCGCCGTCTCCAGCCCCTTGGGCGTCCGCCAGAGCGGGTCGCACGGCCAGGCGAGCACCGTGACGCGCTGGCCGTAGCGCAGACTTTCGGTCTGTACGGCGGCGGCCGTCTCGGTGTCGACCACGGTGATCAGGTCGGGCACCATGGCCCTGGGACGGCCGTTCTCGAGGGCGACGAGGTTCTCGTTCTGGAGCTCCAGCGTGAGCGTGCGACCCCGGTCGTCACCGGTGCCCTCGATCGTGGCCGTACCCCTGACGAACCCGCCGGTGGTGCGCCGTTCGACGTCCGTCAGCTTGCCGGTGATCAACCGGGCCGCGCCGAGCCGAGCCGCCAGGGCGCGCAGCGGCTCCGCCGCGCCCTCGGTGGCCCGGCCGACGGCCAGCGCGCGGGTGACCGTACCCTCGATGACCGCGCCGCGCGCCTGTGCGGCGGTGAGCACGTAGTCGGCCATCAGCGCGTGCGAGCCCGCCGCCACGCAGACGGCGCGCGCCAGACGCTCGGACCAGAGGCCGTCGATGGGGCGGATCGTCACGATGTTCCCCACGATGTCGGACATGATGACGAGGTCGGCCGGCAGCCCCGCCACGTACATCGACACCATCTGCACCTCGGGGAACGCCCGCCCCATGCCGTCGGCGTCGAGCAGCGGCAGGCCGAGCTGGGCGGCCCAGGCGACGGGCGCGACGCCGTTCGCCCCGCCGATCTCCGACGACATGACCGCCGCCGGCGGACGGCCGAAGATCCGCTCGATCTCCTCCGCGATCCGCTTGGGCTCGTCCTCGCCGTGGATCATCTCGTGGCTGACGGTCGGCGCCCCGATGCCGGACAGCGGCACGACCAGCGCGTCCGCCGGCAGGTCCGCGAGCTCGATGAGCGGCACCGGCCCGTACGTCTGGATCGCCCGGATGGCCGCCAGCGACCCGGTACGCACGTCCCCGCCGCCTCCGGTGCCCAGCACGGCGCATCCCCGGGCGAGGGCGGGAATGTCACTGATGTCGATGGTCATATGGCGACACAACCAAGCACATAGCCACTCATTGCGCCAGTCAGGTCGGCGTTACGAGGACCAACTCGGGTCTGTGAACCGGCAAACCGAGTGCGTGATCCGATTGCGCGATCCGGCTCCGCGCGGCGAAGCTCATGGCGGGCATACCTGCGGTGGCGGCGGTATGGGTGCCGTCCCGACATATCCGGAAAGGTGAGCGAGCATGCGGATTTCGGTGGCGACCGACAGCCTGGACGGCGTGGCCGAGCGCGTCGTGAAGCTGCTGCGTACACGCGGGCACGAGGTGGTCACGCACGGCGCGCTCAACCCGGAGGAACGCGACGACTGGGCATGGGCGTCCGAGCTCGCAGCCCGCGACGTGAGCGAGGGACGCGCCGACCAGGCCGTCGTGTGCTGCTGGACCGGCACGGGCGCCTCGATCGCGGCGAACAAGGTGCCGGGCGTACGGGCGGCGCTCTGCGTCGACGCCTACACGGCCGGCGGGGCCCGCAAGTGGAACGACGCCAACGTGCTGGCGCTGAGCCTGCGGCTGACCTCCGAGGTGGTGCTCGACGAGATCCTCGACGCCTGGCTGGCCGGTGTACCGAGCACGGACGCCACGGACCAGGCGAACGTCTCCCACCTCGACACAATCTGACAACGCCCCGCCGTACGGGAAATGACCTTGGGCGGAATCGCGGAAACGTCGGTGCCGCCCTTTAGGGTGCTGGGCATGACGGATGTGCTCCTCCACGGCGGGCGGCCGTGGGGTCACGAGGCGCCTGCCGACATCCTCGTCCGTGACGGCCGTATCGAGCGGGTCGCGGCCGGGATCGACGCGCCCGCCGCGCGCTCGTTCGACATCACCGGCGGCCTCGTGCTGCCCGGCCTCGTCGAGGCTCACTGCCATCTCGACAAGACCCTCTACGGAGGGCCCTGGGTGCCCCACTCGGCCGCCGACACGCTGGCCGGTCGCATCGGCAACGACCTGGGCCGCCGCGCCGAGCTGGGCGTGCCGAGCGTCGAACGCGTCGCCGCGCTGCTGGCGCGGATGAGCGCCTACGGCACCACTCACGTCCGTACCCACACCGACATCGACCCGCTGGTCGGCCTGCGCGGCGTGGAGGCCGTGCGGGAGGCGGCGGCGGGCTCGCCCATCGACGTACGCCAGGTCGCCTTCCCGCAGCACGGCGTGCTCACCAACCCCGGCACGGCCGAGCTGCTCGAAGGGGCGCTCAAGAGCGGCGTCGAGGCGGTCGGCGGGCTCGACCCGGCGGGCATCGACCGCGACCCGGTGCGCCACCTCGACATCGTGTTCGGGCTGGCGGAGCGCTACGGCGCGCGGCTCGACATCCACCTCCACGACGGCGGCTCGCTCGGTGCCTGGGAGCTGGAGCTCATCACCGAGCGCACCAGGGTGCTCGGGCTGGCGGGCAGGGTGACGGTCAGCCACGCCTACGCGCTCGGCCAGGTCGACGAGGCCTACCAGGACCGCCTGGCCCAGGGCTTCGCCGAGGCCGGGGTGGCGCTGGCGACGGCCGCCGTCTACAGCTTCCCGGTGCCGCCGATCAAGAAGCTCCGGGCCGCAGGCGTCACGGTGGCGTGCGGTCATGACGGTATCCGCGACCTGTGGGGCCCCTATGGCAGCGGCGACATGCTCGAGCGCGCCATGCACCTGGCCTACCGCAGCACGTTCCGCAGGGACGAGGACATCGAGCTCGCCCTGGAGGCGGCCACCTACGGTGGCGCGCGGGTGCTCGGCCTCGACGCCTACGGGCTGGCTCCCGGCGACCGGGCCGACCTAGTCGTCGTCCCCGCGAGCGGCGCGGCCGAGGCCGTGATCACGCACCCGGCGCGCACTCTGGTCATGAAAGACGGCACCGTCCTGCACAATTGACCGGCGGGACCATCGAAAGGCAGGCAAGTGCTCTCTATTCACCAGCGGATCGCGGAAGAGCTCGGCGTACGCGACGGGCAGGTTCTGTCGGCCGTCGAGCTGCTCGACGGCGGCGCGACGGTGCCGTTCATCGCCCGCTACCGCAAGGAGGTCACCGGCGCCCTCGACGACGCCCAGCTGCGCACGCTCGAAGAGCGGCTGCGCTACCTGCGCGAGCTGGAGGAGCGCAGGACGGCGATCCTGGAGTCCATCGAGTCTCAGGGCAAGCTCGACGACGAGCTGCGCGCCCAGATCATGGCGGCCGACACCAAGGCCCGACTCGAGGACATCTACCTCCCTTACAAGCCCAAGCGGCGCACCAAGGCGCAGATCGCCCGCGAGCTGGGCCTGGAGCCGCTGGCCGACCAGCTGCTCGCCGATCCCTCCCTCGACCCGGCCGCGCTGGCCGAGACGTTCGTCACCAATGGCGCCAACGATGGCGTCGCCGACGGAGCCGCCGCGCTGGAAGGCGCGCGGGCGATCCTCATCGAGCGCTTCGCCGAGGACGCCGACCTCATCGGCGGCCTGCGCGAGCAGCTCTGGGGCCGCGGCCGGCTGATCTCCACGGTCCGTGAGGGCAAGGAGGAGGCGGGGGCGAAGTTCTCCGACTACTTCGAGTTCGGGGAGCCGTTCACCAAGCTGCCCTCGCATCGGATCCTGGCCATGTTCCGGGGCGAGAAGGAGGAGATCCTCTCCGTCACGCTGGAGCCCGACGACAGCCCCGAATACGAGATGCGCATCGCCTCCCGCTTCGGCGTCTCCGACCAGGGCCGCCCGGCCGACCGCTGGCTCAACGAGACCGTACGCTGGGCCTGGCGCACCCGCATCCTCGTGCACCTGGGCATCGACATCCGGATGCGGCTGTGGCAGGCGGCCGAGGACGAGGCGGTGCGGGTGTTCGCCACCAACCTGCGCGACCTGCTGCTGGCCGCCCCCGCCGGCACCCGCACGACCATGGGCCTCGACCCGGGCCTGCGCACCGGCGTGAAGGTGGCGGTGGTCGACGCGACCGGCAAGGTCGTCGACACCGCCACCATCTACCCGCACGAGCCGAAGCGGCAGTGGGACCAGTCGCTGGCCGTCCTGGGCGCGCTGGCGCAGAAGCACGGCGTCGAGCTGATCGCCATCGGCAACGGCACCGCCTCCCGCGAGACGGACAAGCTGGCCGGCGAGCTGGTCAAGCACATGCCGTCGGTGACCAAGATCGTCGTATCGGAGGCGGGCGCGTCCGTCTACTCCGCCTCGGCCTACGCCTCCGCGGAACTGCCCGACCTCGACGTGTCGATCCGTGGCGCGGTCTCCATCGCGCGCCGCCTCCAGGACCCGCTGGCCGAGCTGGTCAAGATCGATCCCAAGTCGATCGGCGTCGGCCAATACCAGCACGACCTCGCCGAGACCAAGCTGTCCCGCTCGCTCGACGCGGTGGTCGAAGACTGCGTCAACGCCGTGGGCGTCGATGTCAACACAGCGTCGCCGCCGCTGCTCACCCGCGTGTCGGGCATCGGCGCCACCCTGGCCGAGAGCATCGTGCGCCACCGCGATTCCAACGGCCCCTTCAAGACCCGCGCGGCCCTGAAGGACGTGGCCCGGCTCGGGCCCAAGGCGTTCGAGCAGTGCGCGGGCTTCCTGCGCATCGCGGGCGGCGACGACCCGCTCGACGCCTCCAGCGTGCACCCCGAGGCCTACCCGGTGGTCCGGCGCATCCTCAGCTCGGTCCAGACCGACCTCAAGTCGCTGATCGGCAACACGGCGACGCTGCGGGCGATCAAGCCACAGGAGTTCACGGACGACACGTTCGGCCTGCCCACGGTCACCGACATCCTGCGCGAGCTGGAGAAGCCCGGCCGTGACCCGCGGCCGGCGTTCAAGACCGCGACCTTCAAGGAGGGCGTGGAGAAGATCTCCGACCTGCTGCCCGGGATGATCCTGGAGGGCGTGGTGACGAACGTGGCCGCCTTCGGCGCGTTCGTGGACGTCGGCGTACACCAGGACGGCCTGGTCCACGTCTCCGCCATGTCCCGAAATTACGTGAAAGATCCCCGAGAGGTCGTGAAGCCCGGCGACATCGTCCGCGTCAAGGTCCTCGAGGTCGACATCCCCCGCAAGCGCATCTCCCTGACCTTGCGCCTGGACGACGAGACCACCTCCGAGGGCCGCACTTCCCGCGGCCAGGGCGGCGCGGGCCGTGGCGCGGCAGGAGACGGCGGCCGGGGCTCAGCCGGAGACTCGGGCCGGGGCTCGGCAGGAGACGGCGGCCGCGGCGCGGGCGGTGCCCGTGGCGGCGCGTCGGGCGGAAACGGCGGGCGCGGCGCGGCGGGCCGTGGGGCCGCCGGAGACGGCGGACGTGGAGCGACGGCCGGTCGTGGCGACGGCGGACCCCGAGGCGGCTCGCGGGGTGACGGCGGACGCGGTGACGGGCCCGGTGGTCGTGGGGACGGCACACGTGGGGATGGCGGACGCGGTGACGGCGCACGAGGTGGCAGCGGTCGCGGAGATGGCGGTCAGCGCGGGCGGGGCGACAGCGGTCAGCGCGGTGACGGCGGCCAGCGGGGTCGTGGGGACGGCGGTCGCGGCGGCGCACGCCGCCCGGCTCCCTCAGGCGCCATGGCCGAAGCCCTCCGCAAGGCCGGCCTGACCGGAGACGACCAGTAACTCCCGCCCTCGACCTGCGCCTCGGGCAGCGGGCACGGCGCCACCACACGCCGTGCCCGCCCTCTTGGTTGGGCCGTGGACGGACAGCACGACCTCACCGCCCACCGTGCCCGCTCCTTAGGCCTGGGCCGTGGACGGACAGCACGACCTCACCGCCCACCGTGCCCGCTCCTTAGGCCTGGGTCGTGGACGAGCAGCACGGCCTCGCCGCACACCGGGCCAAGGGCCACCCGCCGTCGAGGTGGTCCGCTGCCGGTAGCGGAGGAATACACGGCACTGGACCGCTGGGTCCGCCCAGTGGCCGCACCTCACGAGGGTCTGTCAGTACATCTTGATCTCCCAGTCGTGGCCGGTGGCCTTGCGCTTGCCGGGGCAGGTGGCGACAGACTGCCCCTCAATGGCCGAACTGACGACCTTCCACGTGCCGCGCACCTTGCCGGTGGGACACGTGGCCACGGCCCGTACGTACCCTGAGCCCCTGTCGCAGCTGGCCCAGGTCTTGTAGTTCTGGTAGTAAATGCCGCTGTGGCAGCCGGTGGGCGGCGGCTCGGCCAGGGCAGGGCTCGGCGCGAGGGGTATGACCGTCGCGACGGTCGCGGCCATCATCAGGGTCATGATCGTCTTTTTCATGCGGGCGATCTTACTAAGGCATTCGGAACTTATCCGGCTTTTCGGATGGCCGTTGTCAGGATCGACCGGAGACGGCGGCTGACTCCCGCTGTCAGGTGATCCGCTGCTGGCGGAACTTCGGCGAGTCGGCCAGGCCCGCTGGGGCGATACGGTCGAAGGGTGAGCACAACTGCGTACACCACGGCGATCACCCAGGCCCGCGACCTGCTCAGGTGGCGCTCACCACTGCGCACCGAGCTCTGGGCGGCCCGGCTCACGGCCACACTGAGCCCGGCGGAGGTCCAGCCACTCGTACGACAGCTCACCGAAGACGGCAGCCCGGAGGCCCGTCTCACCCTCGCCGCCCTGGCCACCGTGGAGCCCGCAGCTCTGGAAGCCGCAGAGACCGCCCTGGACGACGTCGAGACCGCAACCCAGGACGGCGAGGAGACCGCAGTTCCAGGCGACGTCGAGACCGCACTTCTGGGCGGCGAGACGGAGCGGCCGGCCGGGCAGGAACCGGGAGGAGACAAGACGCTTCGGGAGACTCTGCGGGAGGCCGGAAGGCAGGCCGCGCGGGAGCTGCCCGAGTGGGTCGGGCGGATGGGGCAGGTGGAGTGCGAGCAGGCGTGGTACGGCAAGGCCGACCGCTACGGCGAGCAGACCCTGGCCGCCCTGCGCTTCCGCTACCCCGACGACAAGGAGCCGCACGTCCTGATCGTAGGCATCGACCAGGTCAACGGCGGGCTGGCGGTCGATGCTACGGTCGAGGAGCCGAAGTTCCTCGACGACCTGGACCTGCGGCCGGCGGATCCGGCGGTGGTGGCGGGGCGGGTGCTGGACGCGTTCGAGATGACGGACATGGTGATGGGCGCCCCGATCGCCGAGAGCCTGCCCGCCGTCCGCCCGCTGGCGCTCGCCCGCGCGCGGACCGTCCCCGATCCGGTACGGCAGGCGCCCGATGACACCTTGTCCCGGTTCCTGGATCTGCCGGACCTGCCAGGGGCGCAGGAGGCGTTCGAGAAGCTGGTCGAGTTCGTGGGTGATCGGCCCCTGTGGTGGAGTCCGGCCCGGGTCTCACGGTTCCTCACCTCGTGGTTGCCCCGCGAGGCGATCCTGACCGAGGCGGCCGTCTCGGCCATGCCCGAGGTGGTCCGCGCCTGGAGCCGCTTCCACGGAGCTGAGCCGGAGGTGCTCCAGCAGATCGAGGCCGACGCGCCGCGCCTGCCCGCGCTGATGGCGGACGAGTCGCTGGCGGGCCTCCGCAAACGCATTGCCCAAAGCCAACGATGACGCGGGGCTACGGCCTGGGCTCATCATTTGGCCGCTTTTCACCGTCCAGGCTTAGCTGGATGGCCCGTCAATACACGGAGAACCAGGCAGCCTCAGCGTGAGGCGAGCGCCCGTCGCGCTGCATTGATCACGCTGTGGGCGTCGGCGCCGTACACCGCGGACTCCTGAAGCGTCTTCCAGGTGCGCCGGTAGGCCTCGACGCTGCTCGCATCGTCGAGCCACAGTTCGGCATGCCATGTCTCGGTGACCACTTGGCGATCGTCGTAGATCCAGAAGCCGACTCCGGGCGGGACCTTCAGCGGGGCGCCCAGTGGCACGATGCATCTCCCCCTCCGGGCCACCGACTCTCCACGACGTCCCACTGACCGACCGCCACACGCTGGAATACACCCTCGCCAGAGCCCTGATCGTGCGCGTATCGGACCTGCGGCCCGAGGTGGCCCAGAACGACCGGTAACCACAGGCGGCCACGCCCTTCTCAGAGGGCGAGACGGAACGGGCACCCCGAGCAAGTCCGCTACCAGCGGCAAGTCGCAGCAGTGACCACGAACATCACGATCTACAACTGGAGTAGTAGGTACGGGCGGCTATGCTGCGCACTGGACGTTTTACCGCCGCCCCCGCACGGGCGTCTCAAGGGAGATCAACGTAATGTATAAGGAGTTCGCCGCAGAGGCCGTGGTCTGGCTCGTCCCGGTCGTGGTCCTCATCGGCCTCGCCCTGATGGTCACCTCCTGACAGCCGGGGGCCGGACCGGGTGCGGCCCCTGGCGCCCCGGTCAGCGGTAATACTCGTAGTGCACGACCGTGCTGACGTCACGGTCGTAGCGGATGTCGCCGTCGAGCCACCGGTTCCACAGGGTCGAGAGGGTGCGAGACCTGACGGTGCACCCTCCCCAGCGGGAGTGCTTGGCCCGAATGGTGCCGACATAGTCGAAGCACGACCCAGCCCTCTTTCCGTTGATCTTGAGCCGGGCGTTCAGGCTGACGGAGTAGAGGGTTTGGCGGGAGATGTTGGTGATCCGCACCTTGATGCGGCAGGTGTCCTTGCACCAGCCCCAGTAGATCTTGTACTTGATCAGGTGCGGTTTCGCGGTGCCGGAGAGGGTGGCTGTCGTGTTCGTGGCCACCACCGCGGGAGACGCGGCGGACGGCGCCGCGGACACCGCCACGACCGAAGTGGCCAGTAAGAGCGCGCCGACGAGACCCTTGACCATGTTGCCCCCATAGCAACGACGTACTGCCGCTTCCCCCTGTTGAAAGCGACATCAGGCCCCCGATTAACCATCAGAAAAACGGCATGGTCAATCGTTGTTCGCACTACATACTTATTACCCCACTAGTCGGCATTTCCGGGCATTTACGAAGCCCAGGCGAGCAATGGACGCAGCTGTCGCAGGCGTTTCAACGCCTGTTTCTCCAGTTGCCTGATGCGCTCTCTGGTGAGCCCGAGACGATCCGCGATTTCGGTATAGCTGCGGGCTTCATTGCCCGCCAGGCCGTACCTGAGCCTGAGGACGAATGCCTCTCGCGGCGGGAGTGAGGTGAGCACCTGGTGCAGTTCGGCGTTGAACGCGCGGCGCTCGGTGAACTCCTGCACCTGGAGACCGTCCTCGTCGGGGATCATGTCGCCGATGTTCCCCTCGCCGTTCTCGCCGACCGGCACGTCCAGGCTGACCGTCTCCTGGGCGAGCCGCCGGAGCACGGCGACGTGGCGGAGCGAGCGCTCGGCGGCCTTGGCGAGCTCCGCCTCCCGGGGTTCGCGCCCCAGGTCGGCGGCCAGTTGCCGGGCGATTCTGCTCAGTCGCGCCAGCTCTTCGGCGACATGCGTGGGCAGCCGTATGGTGCGGCTCTTGTCGTGGATGCCGCGTTCGATGGCCTGGCGGATCCACCACATCCCGTAGGTGGAGAACTTGTAGCCACGTTTGTAGTCGAACTTCTCCACGGCCCTGATCAACCCGAGATTGCCCTCCTGGATGACGTCGAGGAGTGGGAGCCCACGAAAGGCGTAGCGTCTGGCGGCGGCCACCACCAGCCGGAGATTGGACCTGATGAGCAGGTCCTTAGCACGCTGCCCGTCGCGGCGGACGTGTTCGAGCTCCGGTGTGCCCTCGCCACGGCTGATCAGGTAGCCCGAGTAGAGCCCCGCCTCGATCCGTCGTGCCAGGTCCACCTCGTCCGCGGCGCAGAGCAATGGTGTCTTTCCGATCTGCTCCAGATACATGCCGAGCAGGTCGGGCTCTTCGGCCGACATACCAATGCGACTACCCGGTAAACGGCGGCGAACTCCCCGGTTCATTGAGTTCCGCGATGGCGAGTTCGGCGGTGGTGCGGATGTCGAAGAACTTGTCGAGGGCGGTGATCGCGAAAAGGTGCTTACACCTGCCATTCAGCCCGGAAAGCAACAGCCGGCCGCCGGAGGCGGTCACCGCCTTGTGCAGATAAACGAGCACGGAAAGCCCGGAAGAATCGCAGACGCTGACCGCCTGCATGTCGATGACCAGTAAGGGTGGTTGAGTCAGGTCGAGCGCCTTGGTGACGCGATCACGCACCTCGGCCGCGGACCCGAAGTCGAAGTCTCCCGTGAGCCTGGCGATGACACACGGTCCCTGGAGGCCGAGGCTGATCGACAAGGCCTGCTCCGAAGTCACCCAGTTCCACCTACCCGCATTGCTCGCCCGATGTCACCACTTTACGAGAAGTAGCGTCTTGGGTTGGACACCAGCATCTGCTCGATCTGATCGCCGGTCACACCCGAGTCCAGCAGTGCGGCCAAGACCTCATCGTGGATGTGATCGTAGCGCCAGTTGGGCGCCATCGTGCGTAGTGCGTCATCCCAAGACTCCACAAAGTAGTCCATAAAGCAGGCGGTGTCGTGGCTGAGGACCATCCGATCAGCGTATCCCCGCTGGCAGAGGGCAGCGATGGTGGCCACCCGGTCGGACGTCGCATTGTAGACATCCAACCCGAATCTATCCATCCCCAGCGTGGCGCCCGTGTCGGCCAGGCGCATCAGGTAGTCGAGATCGTTGGTGTCGCCCGCGTGCCCGACGACGACCTTCGTCAGGTCCACGCCCTCCTTGGCGAAGAGGTCGAGCGCGGTCAGCCCGCTCTGGGTGAAGGAGTTCGTGTGGACGGTGATCGGCGCGCCGGTACGCGCGTGCGCCCGCGCGACGGCCCGGCCGATCCGCTCGACCCCGGGCGTCAGGCCCTTCTGCTCGACCACGCACTTGAGGAACGCCGCCTTGACCCCGGTGTCGGCGATGCCCTCGGTGAGGTCGCGGACGAAGTCGTCGACCATCGGATCGGGCATGTCCAGGAGCAGGCCGGGGCCGCGGTAGTCGTACTGGTGGGGCAGCTCTTCGAAGCTGTAGATGCCGGTCGCGGCGATGATGTGCAGATCCGGCACTTCGGCGGCGATGCGCTGGATGCGGGGGATGTACCGTCCGAGGCCCCACACCGTCGGGTCCACGATCGTCCGCACACCCTTCGCCGCCACCGCCTTGAGCTTGCCGATGGCGTCCGTGACCCGGAACTCCTCGTCCCACCAAGCGCCTTTGCCGTAGTTGTCGAGAAACTCGGTAGAGAGAACGAAAATGTGCTCGTGCATCAGGGTCTGACCGAGCTCATCGACATCGACGGGGCCGCGAACGGTGTTGACGGTGGGCATGAGCGCCTCCATACCGGCTGGTCGGTGCCGCCAACCTAGGCCGCCCCCTACCCCCCGTCAACAACCAGCCAGCCTCGGGAACAGCGGCTGGGGCCTGGGCAGCCGTTCCCCGCTCACCGCCGCCGCCACCCGCGCCGCCCCGGTGGGCAGAAAAGGCGCCAGCTGTCCGGCCAGCGCCCGGCACGCGTGGACGAGCGTCGCCAGCGAGGTCTCCCTGTCACCGGGCTCCTGACGCCACGGCTGTACGCGTTCGACGTACTTGTTGGCCTCCTCGACGATCGTCCAGACCGCGGCGGCGGCGCGGCGGAAGTCGAAATCCTCCAGCGCCTCGTGCACCCGCCCCGGCGCGCTCTCGCAGGCGTCGACGAGCCCACGTCCGGCCTCCCCGTCGACGGCGACAGTGGGCACCACGCCGTCCTGGAAGCGGTGCACCATGGTGACGACCCGGTTGACCAGGTTGCCGACGCCGTTGGCCAGATCCTCGTCGGCCCTGGCGACCAGCCGTTCCACGGTGAAGTCGGCGTCGCCGACCCGCGGCACCTCGCGCAGCAGCCACCACCGCACCGCGTCGGCGCCGTAGGCCCGCGCGATCGCCTCGGCGTCGGCGGGCGTTCCGGCCGACTTGCTGATCTTGCGGCCGCCGACGGTCAGGTAGTCGTGCACGAAGATCTCAGCGGGCAGGGGCAGGCCCGCCGCGAGCAGCATCGCGGGCCAGTACACCGCGTGGAAGCGGATCACGCCCTTGCCCATCAGATGGACCTTGCGCGGCTCCGCGACCCACCAGCGGTCGTAGTCGCCGCCGTCCAGCGCGGTGACGTAGTTGGCCAGGGCGTCCCACCACACGTACACCACCTGCGAGGGATCGTCCGGCACGGGTATGCCCCAGCCGCGGGCCCGATCCGCGGCGCGCGAGACGCTGATGTCGGCCAGACCCGCCTCGATGAACGCCAGCACCTCGTTGCGCCGCGCGGCCGGCTCGATCCTGAGGCGCCCACCGCGGATCAGGTCCAGCAGCGCGTCCTGGTAGCGCGAGAGGCGGAAGAACCAGTTCCGCTCAGAGATGTGCTGCAATGGCGCCTCGTGCTCGGGGCAGGACCCCTCGTTGTAGAACTGCTCGCAGCCGACGCAGTAGAGCCCCTCGTAGTGCCGCTGGTAGAGATCGCCGTCGATCGCCCGCCAGATCCGCTCGACTCCCGGGCGATGCCCCGGATGGTGACTCGTCCGGATGAAGGAGTCGAAGGACAGGTCGTACGATTCACGCAGCCCCTCGAAGGCGGCCGCGTTGCGATCGACCAGCTCGCGCACCGGGACGCCTTCCGCCTCGGCGGCCAGCACGTTCTTCAGTGAGTTGTCGTCGGTGCCGGTCTGGAAGCGTACGGGCTCGCCGCGCGACCGGTAGTGCCGGGCCAGCACGTCGCCCTGCACGAACTCCAGCGCGTGCCCCAGATGCGGGCGGGCGTTGACGTACGGGATGGTGGTCGTGATGTACATCGTGTGTCTCCCGAGGGCCCCGGACACGATGCGAGGCCCCGCTAGCAGGGCCTCGAACAAGAAGTCGTCGGTGGAAGCCCCCTACGGGGCCATCATCACCAGTCGCGACGTCATGCGCTCATCGTAGTGTTCCGGATGCAACCGGCGCATCCGGAAATCTGGGCACCACGCCGCCGCCACAGCTACTCCGGCGTGGGCACCACCAGCACCGGCCGGCGCGCGTGGTGCAGCACGCGGTCGGACGTACTCCCGAGCAGCAGTGACTTCACCCCGCCCTGCCCCCGCGTCCCGGTGACGATCAACGTGGCCCCGATCTCGTTCGCCACGTCCACGATGGACGACCACACGGACAGCGCGTCCGGCTCACACCGCGGCGAAGCGTCGAACCCCGCCTGTCTGGCCAGCTCCGCGCCCTGCGATGCCAGCTCCCGCATGGCCTGCCCGACGGCCTCGTCCTCGACGGGCGAATCGTCGATGGTCATCATCAGCCCGGCCGACGCCCGCGCCGAGGCCAGCGCCAGGCGTTCCCACACGGTCAGTACGACGGCGCGCGCGCCGGGCATCAGCGTGCCCGCGAAGGCGATCGCCGCCTTGGCGTCGTCGGAGCCGTCGTACGCGATCAGAATGGTCTGCTCAGTTGCTTCCATAGGCGAGCTCTTTCCAGATCAGCCCGTTTCACGCCCTGGAGCCGGGTAGCCAGCGGGTATGACTGTCACACAGTTCCGGGACCTGCCTCTCGCCGACCGTGACCGCGAATGGGACGCGGCGGCGGCCGACAAGCGGGTGCGTAAGTGGGCGGACGCCGAGAAGAAGCCCGACGAGAAGTACCGCCAGGCCTTCCTCTGGTACGACAGCGACGACGCCGACGAGTTCGGCGCCTACAAGCTGCCGATCGCCGACGTCGTCGGTGGTGAGCTGAAAGTCGTCCCACGGGCCGTGATCGCCGCCGCCGCGGTCGTGGACGGTGCCAGGGGCGGGGTCAAGATCCCGCAGGGCGACATCGAGAGGGTCAAGAAGAACCTGGCCAAGTACTACGCCAAGATGGGCGACACGCCACCCTGGGAGCGCTGAACCGAAGGCTTGAGCAGCGACATCCCGGCCAGGGCCAGCACCCCGATCTCGGTGAGGACCACGACCCGCTGGGTGAGCCCGGCGGGGATGTCGTCGTTGGACAACTCGATGCCGAACATCCGCACGACGTACGGGACCACGACGAGCAACAGCGCGCCCAGCGCCACCGCGCTCAGGACCCGGACGGCCCTGGCGTACCGCACTCGCGCGTTGGCCAGCAGCATCCCCGCGGCCGGCATCACCAGGAAGGCGGCGAAGGCGGCATATCTGTGAATGCCGCCCGACAGCGAAAGCGGCACCCCCGGACGGTCCGTGGGGAAGGCACCGATCAGGAACATGCTCCCGCCCCACGCCAGCAGCAGCAGCACGACCCAGACGCTCGCGCCCGCCCGGCGCAGCGACTCGGCGATCAGTGCCGAGCCGACCGCGAACAGCGTCAGCGAGGTCGGCAGCAGCCATCCCAAGGGCTGAAAGGCGTACTCACTGATCACGCTGTGCATGGGGTCCAGCCCCGATTCCGCGTGCAAGGTGAGCATGGCGCCGGCGCCGGTTCCGATGGCCGCGAATCCACTGACAAGCAATGCCTTCATGCTTCAAAGGTCGTGGAATACGGGCTTCCGGAGTATCGGAGATCGACCCGAACAGGCCCTGAAGCGCCCCTTAATACCTAGGTCGTAGCACTTCGGATACCGGCCCGCTGACCTGCGGGAACCCACCCCTGGGTCTAGCCCGCCGCCTCAGGGTAGGTAGGGCCAGCTATACCACCGCGGGGAGGTCGAAGTAGACCCTGATCACGGTGGCGCCCGCTCGCGTGTGCACGCGGACCAGGTCGCTGAGCAGATTGACGATCAGCAGGCCGCGCGAACCGGGAGTGCGCGGATCGACCGGCGTCCGCCCGGCCAGCGGGTCGATGATGTGGCCCGAGTCGCTGACCTCGCACACCAGCCGGTCGGCTTCGGCCCAGACCCTGATCAGCCCGGCGCCGCCGCCGTGATCGAGGCTGTTGGCGCCCAGCTCGGCGATCGTCAGGCGGATGTCGTCGAGCCTGGCCCGGCTGAACCCGAGCTCGGCGGCCCGCCCGGCGGCCAGCCCGCGCGCGGCGGCCAGGTTGGTGTGGTCGAAGCGGAGCGAGAGGAAGTCGGCGGGCTCGTCCAGCGGCTGGTTGTGCCCGTCGACGACCTTCTGGGGCGCGTAGTCGCCGCTGTGCCACTCGCCGGAGCCGTCGCGCAGCACGGGATGGGTCTGCTCGGCCTCACGAATGACCTCGGGGTCGAGCCCGTCGAGGTCGTACGGGCACAGGATCGTGACGTGGCGCCCGGTGAAGGCGTAGTTGATCAGGGCCTCGTGCTGGGCGCAGGCGGGATATTCCGTCACCGTGCGGCCCGGCCAGATGGGCTCGCCGATGATCCGTACGTGACCGACAGGGTGGCGGTCGGCGAACTCGCGGAGCACGGCGGGGATGATGCGTCCTGGATTGCGCCCGGCGCTGGTCATGTCGAGCAGGAGCACCTCGTCGGCGTCGCGCCCCAGACCGGCCTCGATCAGGGCGAGATTCCGGGGCGGAACCGCGACGGCGACGGGCTCTCCCGAATCTAGCCCTTCGCGGACGAAAGCCGTGGTAGCCGCCACATATTCCCGGTCGCCTCGGTAGAAGAGGGCCGGGTGTACGAAGGGGTCTGCCGCCATCACACTTCAAGCTACCCCGCCATGAGGTCTTTACGGCAATCCGTTGGGTATCCATGTGTTATGAAGAGACTCCAGATCGTCCGGCCGACGAAGCCCTCCCCCCGGCCGCTCCCTCTCGATCTGCGTACGCCCTCCGGCCGACGCCTCCCGTTCTGAAGCGGGCGAACCTATGCTCGGAACATGTCGGATTTACAGATGCGCGTCTCAGATGCCGACCGTGAGCGTGGCGCGCGCAAGCTGCAGGAAGCGTTCATGGAAGGCCGTCTCACCCAGCTGGAGCTGGAGGACCGGCTCGAACTGGCCCTCACGGCACGAACATACGGCGATCTGGCTGGCCTGACCGCCGACCTGCCGGCTGACGGGCCCGCGGTGGACGGGCCCGTGGCCGACGAGGTGGTGGAACTGGAGTCCAAGAACGGCGCCATCAAGCGATCAGGCGACTGGGCGGTCCCCCGCCGGCTCAGGGTCGCCTCCAAGTACGGCGGCATCGAACTCGACCTGTCGGAGGCGGTCATCTCCCATCCGGTCGTCGAGATCGACCTCGACCTCAAGTACGGTTCGGCCAAGATCGTGCTGCCGGACGGCGCCGCGGCCGACATCGACAGGTTCCGCACGGAGTGGGGCAACACCGTGACGTCGGAGGTGCCGGGCCGACCTCAGCCGGGAGCCCTCTATGTGGTGGTCAGCGGCCAGGCGAAGTACGGGAGTCTGGTGATCCGTTATCCGCGTAAGCGCTGGTTCACCCACTGATGGAAGATCGAGATGTGGTGCTCGCTCGGCACCAGGACCCCGCCCGCCCGGTAGGCGCGTGACGACATACCGGGCTGGGTCCGCTCGCAGTCCGCTTTACAACGACTTGATACTGATGGTGCTAGTGGGGTGCAAGCACCTGTCAAGGTTTACTCCATAATGTCGCTTCGTCGCTAAACGCAACGAAGGGCACGGAAATGACACCCCCTCGTCGTCGCATCGCCATCGCGATCGCGACGCTTTCTCTTGCCGGCCTCACCACCGCCTGTGGTGCCATCGGCAACGCTGTCGACTGCAACCAGATGGGCAGCGAAGTCACGAAGATCATGACTGACTTCAACGGCAGCATGACCTCGGCCGCGACCGATCCCAAGGCCTTCGAGAAGGCCGGCGATGAGGCCGCCGCCAAGGTGAAGACGCTGGCCGGCAAGTACGACGGCGACCTCGCCGCCGCGCTCAATGACCTTGCCACCGGGCTCGACGGCATCAAGATCGATGCCAAGGACCCCACCGGCTCGATGGACTCTGTCCAGAAGTTGCAGAGCTTCGTAACGAAGATCCAGAGCGCCTGCACCTGACGCTTCTGCCGGCATGCCGCACCGGCCGCGGGGGGCGGCTCGGCGCGGCGGCCTTGTCGCGTACGCGGTCCAGGGGGAACTTTCCGCGAACGCGATCAGGGGGAATCGGTCTACGCTTGCTGCCCGTGACGGGGGAAGCTCTGGCAGCAGGCGCTGCCCGTTGGACGGCCCGGATCACGCCGAACCGCCTGCGCGTCGGGCTGATCGTCGTGGTCTCGGCCGCCGTCTATGCCGTGCTCGGCCTGGTCAAGCTGGCCACCTTTCGCGCCAGCACGTTCGATCTGGTGATCGTGGACCAGGCCGTGCGCAACTACGCGCACTTCCGGCCGCCGTACATCCCGATGGTCGGCGCCTTCCACGACCGGGGGCTGGACTACCT
This sequence comes from Nonomuraea sp. NPDC049750, assembly GCF_040659625.1. Lineage (NCBI taxonomy): Bacteria > Bacillati > Actinomycetota > Actinomycetes > Streptosporangiales > Streptosporangiaceae > Nonomuraea > Nonomuraea sp. NPDC049750. Next base: position 27,089 of record NZ_JBFANB010000011.1, on the reverse strand, counting down.
CCAGCTCGCCGACCACTTCTCGCCCATCTACGCGCTGCTGGCGCCCTTCTACTGGATCCATGACGGCCCGGGTTCGCTGATCGTGGCCCAGGCGCTGCTGTTCGCCGCCGCGATCCCGTTCATCTGGCTGTTCACCAGGCGGATGCTGGGCACTGCCCCGGCCTACCTGGTCGCCGTGGCCTACGCGCTGTCGTGGCCCGTCGCGCAGGCGATCGCGTTCGACGCGCACGAGGTGATGTTCGTCCCGCTGCTCACCGCGATCATGATCGAGCGCTACCACGCGGGGCGGCTGCTGCCCGCGTTCGCGGCGATGGGCGCGCTCCTCCTGGTCAAGGAGGACATGGGCCTCACTGTGATCGGCTTCGGCCTCTACCTCTTCCTCACCGGCGACAGGTTCCGCGGGATGTGCTGCGCCGCGATCGGCCTCGGCGGGGTCATGCTCACCCGGGGCGCGCTCATCTCGCTGCTCGGCGGCCAGAGCCAGGACTTCTGGGCCTACGGCCACCTGGGGCCCGACGCGCCGAGCGCGATCCTGACGCTGCTGCGCGACCCGCTGAACGCGCTGCTGCTGCCGTTCAGCGAGGAGACCAAGGTCGACACGCTGTTCCTGCTGGCCTGGCCGACGCTGCTGCTCTGCCTGCTGTCGCCGCTGTCGCTGGTCGCGCTGCCGCACGTGCTCGAACGCATGCTGTCGGACCGCGAACCGTGGTGGCGGGCGGACTTCCAGTACAACGCCTTCACGGTGGTGATCCTGCTCCTCGCGGGCGTCGACGGGCTGTCCAGGCTGCTGCGCCGGATCAAGCGCGCCGACGACCGCTCGCTCAAGCTGGCCTGGTCGGCGGGCGCGCTCGTGGTCGCGCTCACCCTGGTGCCGAAGTTCGCCCTCGACCAGCTCTACCATCCGGCCTTCTACAAGGCGGAGGAGATCAGGACCGAATCGGCCGCCGCGGCGGTGGCCGCGGTGCCCACGGGCGTCACCGTGGAGGCCGCCAACTCGCTCGGCCCGGCCCTGACCTCCCGCACCACCGTCCTGCTCTGGACCGGGCAGCCGCGCGGCGCCGCGTGGGTGGCGGCCGACACGGCCCGCTGGCAGTTCCCGTTCGGCTCCCCCGACGATCAGCGCGCCCAGGTGGACCGGCTGGTGACCGAGGGGTATACGAAGGTGTTCGACCGCGATGGTTATGTGGTGCTACGTCGTACGTGACGTGTCGCTCGGTCCGAAGCGGGCGGCGATATCGCGTTCCCATGACGCGAGGAAGGCCGGATAGCCGTCGGCGAACTCCCGCAGTTCCCGCTCCCCTTCCGGCGAGAGCGCGGTCAGCTCGTACGTGACCCGCACAGCGCTCCCGCCGCCGCGACCCTCGCCCACGGCCACGCTGACGGTCCCGGCCCGCGAACCCGGCGTCACCCGCGCGTACGAGACGTGCCGCCCGCTCTCCCTGCCGAGCACCACCCAGGTGGTCCGCTCGCCGTGGGCGTCGGTCTCGAACACGGTGCCCGGCTCGCTGTCGTCGGCGGTGGGCACGGGGAAGCGGGGCAGCCAACCGGCCACCCACTCCTCCTCCCCTCGGGGCGTGAACAACCGGAACGCCTCGGCAGGCGGCAGCGCCACCGCGAGCTGCCCGCTGAGCCGGACCTGGGCCCCGCTCACTTCTCCACCATCCGGTGCGCGTCGGCCGCGGTCAGCGTGAGGCCGTAGACGGCCTTGAGCTGCTCGATCTTGCCCAGCGTCTCGGGCGTGAAGGGCGCCTGCCCCTCGAAGGCGTGCAAGGCGATCCCCTCCACCAGATCGCCCAGCGACATGTCCAGATATTCGGCCAAGCCCTTGAGCACCTTGAGCAGGTTGCGCTCGAGCCGCAACCCGGTCTGCGTGCGATCAACTGTTACCATGGTAACAATATACATCCGAAGACAGCGCAGGACGGACCCCCTGCCTCAGGTGGTTTATCCGATGGCCTCCGCGTACGCCCGGTCGAAGCCCGCCAGGACGGTCGGCCAGGTGCCCGCCGACGGCGGGACGGCGCGGTTGTGGGCGATCATGCGCTGCCGCAGCTCGGGATCCGTGGCCAGGCGGGCCACGGCGGCGGCCAGGTCGCCAAGGCTGCGGCCGAGCAGCCCCTCCGTGCCGTGCCGGACGAAGTCGGCCACCCCGCTCTGCGCCCGCGCCACCACGGGAAGCCCGGCGGCGCGGGCCTCCAGCGCGGCGATCCCGAACGACTCGCGTGGCGCCGGCGCCACGAACACATCGGCCGACTCCAGCACCTTGGCGATCTGCTCGCGGGTGTAGCGTCCCGGCAGCGAGACCCAGCCCGTCATGCCGTGCCGGGCCAGGTAACGCTCCATCTGGGCGCGCGCCGGGCCGTCGCCGATCACCGTGGCGCGCAGCGGAATGCCCGCGGGGACCCGGGAGCGCACCATGTCGAGCAGCTTGAGCAGCCGGACCGGCTGCTTGCGCGGCGCCAGACGGCCCACGGCCACGACGTGCACCTCCTCGCGCGGCTCCGGCGGCGACCCGGAGAACAGCCGCCAGCCCGACAGGTCGAGGCCGTTGGACACCACGTGCACGGGCACCCCCTCCCCCGCGACCGACCGGATCGGGGCCGCCGCCGCGTTGCTGACCGTGGTGGCCACCAGCCCCCAGTCCTGCCAGCCGTAGACCAGCCGCAGCAACCGGTAGACGCCGCGCGTGACGGGATCCCACATGCTGTGCACGGTCACGACGCAGGGAATCGCGGCCCGTTTCGCGGCCCGCACCCCCATCCAGGCGAACGGCGAGACCGCGCCCATGTGGACGTGCACCACGTCGGGCCGCGTGGAGGTCAGCCGCCGCGTGAGATGTCCCACTCCGAACGGGTGAACCGGCAGGTCGAAGGGCATCCTGGCGACGATCCGGTGCACGCCGGGCAGCGCCTCTCCTTTGGTCGCGGTCGCCACCTCGACGGCGTGGCCGGCCTCGCGCTGCGTACGCACGAGGTCGGCGACCTGAACCTCGATCCCCCCGAGTCGCGGCAGGTAACAGTCACTCACGTGAAAGATCCGCACCCCTCCCAGACTAATCTGGGCGTTGTGCCTCCACGTACCGCTGTGTTCTTCCACGCCCATCCCGACGACGAGGCCCTGCTGACGGCAGGCACGATGGCGATGCTCGCGGCCGAGGGACACCGCGTGGTCCTCGTGGTGGCGACCGCCGGCGAGCGCGGCCTGGCCGAGATGGGGCCGGGCGAGGAGTTGCGCGCGACCCGGCTGAAGGAGCTGTACGAGTCGGCGGCCCTGCTCGGCTGCGCCCGCGTCGAGTGCCTCGGCTACGGCGACTCGGGTCTGAGCCCGCAGGGCGGCAGCGCCGAGGAGCGGCCCGACGACGCCTTCATCGACGCCGACTCCGAGAAGGCCGCCGGAAAGCTGGCCGCCATCCTGGAGGAGGAGCGGGCCGACCTGCTGTCGATCTACGATCCGGCGGGCGGCTACGGCCATCCCGACCATGTCCAGGTGCACCGGGTGGGGCGGCGGGCGGCGGAGATCGCCGGCACGGCGGTCGTGCTGGAGGCGACGGTCAACCGCGACCCGCTGGTCAGGCTGCTGAAGCTGGCGGGGAAGCTCTACCGGTTCCCGCCCGAGTTCGACGTACGGACCTTCGAGAGCGCCTACTCGTCGAGTGAGACGATCACCCACCGGGTAAATGTCCGGAAATATGCGAAACAGAAGCGGGCGTCCATGTCGGCGCACGCCTCCCAGGCGACCGGCGGCGACAGCGACCGCACACTGGCCGTGATGCTCAAGGTGCCCGGCCCGCTCTACCGGCTCGTCTTCGGCACCGAGTGGTACGTACGACGTGATCTCCCACCCGGCACCCGCCTCAATCATCCTCTGGACCAATGGCCGAAATAAGTCCCCAGTATGATCCGAGCCGCCCCCGCGAGCGGCAGACTGTACCGCGATGAAGAACAGATGGCTCCAGATCACGCTGTCGGCGCTCTCCCTGGCGCTGGCCCTGGCCCTCGTGGTCTACCTGCCGCAGATCGTCCACTCGCTGACCGGCAAGCCCGTGTCCTGGCGCGAGATCGGCGCGCTCTTCCACAGCCTCAGCTTCGGCACCATCGCCCTGATGACCGCGGCCTGGCTGCTGAGCCTGCTGGCCTACACCTTCGTGCTCACCAACTCACTGCCGGGTCTCAACAACCTGCAGGCGCTCTCGCTCAACGCGGCGGGCAGCGCGGTGAGCAACCTGCTGCCGTTCGGCGGCGCGGCCGGGGTGGCGCTGACGTTCGCGATGACCAGGGGCTGGGGCTTCGCCAACCGCTCGATCGTGGTGATGACCCTGGTCAGCGGCATCTGGAACACGCTGTTCAGATTCATCCTGCCCGCCGTCGGCATCATCGCGCTGCTGGCGGCCGGCAAGGCACCCAACCCGACGGTGGCCAAGGCCGGCTGGGTGGGCGCGGTGTCGATCCTGGCGCTCTGCCTGGTGGTGGCCGCTGCCCTCTACTGGGACCGCGCCGCCGCCCTCCTGGGCAAGGGCCTCGACTTCCTCGTACGCCTGCTCAGGCTGAAGTTCCACGCCTCCGAGGCGCTCGAGCGGCTGCGCAAGGACACCGCCGAGATCGTGAGGTCGCGCTCGATCGGCCTGTCGCTGGCCATGATCTTCTTCCTAGGCTTCCAGTGGGCGATCATGGTCGTCTGCATGCACGCCACCGGCGCCTATCCGGGGCTGGCCCAGTCGATCGCCGTCTTCGCCCTGTCCCGCGTGCTGACCAGCGCGCTGGTCACGCCGAGCGGCGCGGGGATCATGGAGAGCGGCGTGGCCGCGCTGCTCTACGCCTTCGGCGTGGCACCCGCCCCGGCGACGGCGACCGCACTGCTTTTCGGCTTCTGGACTTACACTATCGAGATCCCGTTCGGCGGCCTCGCTCTAGGCGCGTGGGCGCTACTGCGCAGGCGCAACGCCAGGAACGCCGACGCGGAGCCCCCGTCCGCGATCTCGAAGGCCCCCTAGTGACAATCCCAAACCGAACAGGCGTTAATCAATCACGGCCCTTGTGCCTGATTCGGAAGCCCGCATAGCGTGGCGGCTGACATGGTGGCGTTCCGAGTTCTGGGGCCAGTCGAGGCGTACGAACACGACGACGAACTCGACCTCGGCGGGTTGCGGCAGCGGGCCGTCCTCGCCCGACTTCTCGTGGCCAGAGGTCAGGTCGTGCCGGTTGACACGCTCCTTTACGACTTGTGGGATGACGATACGGCCAAGGGAGCCCAGTCGGGGCTCCAGGTTTACATCTCCCGGCTGCGCCGGGTGCTGGAGCCGGGCCGTCCGCGGGGCGGGCCCAACCGCCTGCTGGTGACCGTCGCCTCCGGCTACGCGCTGCGGGTGGCGCCCGACCAGGTCGACGCGCTCAAGTTCGAGCAGTTGGTCAGGGCGGCGGGCGAGCACCTCGAGGAGGGCGATCCGCAGTCCGCGCGCGCCCGCCTGGAGAAGGCGCTCGGCCTGTGGCGGGGCACTCCCTATTCCGACTTCGCCGACCAGCAGTGGGCGGAGGCGGAAGTCAACAGGCTGACCGAGATGCGGCTGGTGGCGCGCGAGCGGCACGCCGACACCGGGCTGCGCCTCGGCCTGCCCGCCGAGACCGTGCCCGACCTGGAGGCGCTCACCACCGAGCACCCGCTGCGCGAGGAGGGCTGGCGGCTCCTCGGCCTCGGCCTCTACCGCTGCGGCCGGCAGGGCGACGCGCTGGCGGCGCTGCGCCGGGCCAGGGGCATCCTGGCCGACGAGCTGGGCATCGACCCGGGGCCGGCGCTGCGCAAGCTGGAGTCCGACATCCTGGCCCAGGCGCCCGAGCTGGAGCTGAGCGTCGCACCGCGGCCGTCCAGGCCCGTGCAGGGGCCCACCGACACCTGGCCGCCCCGGCCCGCCGCCCCGATCGAGCCGCCGCCGCTGGAGCCCGAGCCGTTCGTCGGCCGCGACGCCGAGCTGGCCAGACTCACCACGGCCGCCGCCCGCACCGGCAGGTTCCAGGTGGCGATCGTCGCGGGCGTCGCGGGCGCGGGCAAGACCACGCTGCTGCGCCAGCTCGACGGCAAGCTCACCGGGGACGGCTGGATCACCGCCTCCGGCGCCTGCCCCGACTCCAGCGCGACACCGCCGGGCTGGGCGTGGGTGGAGATCCTGCGCGCGCTGGTGGGGATGACCGGCGCGGGCGAATACGCCCAGTTGCTGGCGCCGCTGCTCGACGACGCCGACCCCGATCCCGACGACGACGAGGCGTCCGGTGGCTTCCGGCTGCACCGGGCGGTCGGCGGCTACCTCGCGGGAGTGGCGCGGCGCGCGCCGGTGCTGCTCACGCTCGAAGACCTCCACTGGGCCGACGACCAGACGCTGGCGCTGCTGCGCGCACTGCCCAGCCTGCTGGCCACCAGCCGGGTGCTGCTCGTGGTCACCTGCAGGGAGAGCGAGCTCGACGACCGCCAGTCCGACGTGCTGGCCGCGCTGGCTCGGCTCGGCCCGGTGCGGGTCGGGCTGTCCGGCCTCGACCCCAAGGCCGTGGGCGAGCTGGTCAGGGCCACCTGCGTGCGCGAGATCGACGAGGACGCGGTCGAGTCCATCGTCGAGCGCACCGGCGGCAACCCGTTCTTCGTGCGCGAGACCGTACGCCTGCTCGACTCCGAGGCGGCGGCCGACCGGGCCAGCGCGATCGAGGTGCTGTCGCGGGTGCCCTCCGGGGTGCGCGACGTGCTGCGGCGGCGCATCTCCCGGCTGCCCGCCGGAGCCCAGCAGATCCTGCTGCAGGCGGCGGTGATCGGCCGCGACGTCGACGTCGACGTGCTGGTCGACGTGGCGGGCGACGAGGACGCCGTGGTGGAGGCGGTCGAGGCGGCGCTGCTGGCCGGGCTGGTGACCGAGCCGGGGCCCGGGCTGCTCAGGTTCGATCACGACCTGGTGCGCGACACGATCTACTCCGACGCCTCCCGGCTGCGCCGCACCCGGCTGCACGCGGCGGTCGCGGCGGTCATCGAGCGGCGCACGCCGTCCGACGTGGCGGCGCTGGCACACCACTACTTCCTGGCCGACGCCGCCGAGAAGGCCGTCCACTACGCCGGGCTGGCCGCCGAGCAGGCCGAGCGCAGGTTCGCCCACCGCGAGGCGGCCACGCTGTGGGAGCAGGCCATCGCGGCGTTCGACCGCACCGGCGGCGACACCAAGGACCGGTTGCAGCTCATGCTCCGCCAGATCAGGGCCCTGGCGCTGTGCGGCGACATGACCGCGGCGCGGCTGCTGCGCCGCCAGGCCATGGACTCCGCGCTGCCGCTGGGCGATCTGGAGATCACCGCGCGGGTGGCGGCCTCGCTCGCCGTCCCGCACAAGGGGATGGCCCGCGACTTCACCCGCACCGCGTGGGAGATCGTCGACGTCACCGAGAAGGCGCTGATGGAGCTCCCCGAAGGGGAGCAGACGCTGCGCGCGAGCCTGCTCACCACGCTGGCGCTGGAGCTGGAGGGCTCCTCCTCGCCCGAGCGGGGGCGGCAGGCGTCGCTGGAGGCGCTGGAGCTGGCCAGGCAGAGCGGCGACCCGACGCTGCTCGCGGCGGCCCTCAGCGGGCGGCTGCGGCAGTCCTACGACATCCCGGCGGTCGACACCCGCGAGAGCATCGGCCGCGAGCTGCTGGAGGTCGCCCAGCGCTCCGGGCAGATGGCCACGCAGGCGCTGGCCCACCTGGTGCTGCTCGAATGCGCGGCGGCCCGCGGCGAGTTCGCCATCGCCGACGAGCACGCCGCCGCGGCCGACCGGCTGGCCAGACAGTACGACCTGTCGGCGCCGGCGGCCGTCTGCGCCTGGTATTCCGGTCAGCGGCTGATGATCACCGGCGACTACCGCGGCGCCGAGCGGGCCTACGCCGACGCGGCCAGGATGACCGAGCGGGCGGGCATGCTGGAGGGCCGCCAGGACCTGCCGCTGATCACCACGTTCTGCCTGCACCTGGTCGACGGCCGGGCGGCCGAGACGGTCGAGCTGCTCGCCGCGGCCCATCAGCGGGGCGCGAAGTGGACCCTCGACGCCTACGCGCTGGCGCTCGCCTCCGCGGGTCGGGTGGCCGACGCCAAGGCCGTGGCCGCCGTACGCCCGCCGGTGCGGCCCGACTTCCTGTACGAGCTGGCGATGACCTGGCGGGCGCTGGCCGGGATGCTGCTCGACGACCGCGAACGGATGATCGACTGCTACGACAAGCTCAAGCCGTTCGCCGACCGCGTCGCGGGCGCCGGCACCGGGGTCGTGGCGCTCTGGCCGGTGGCCCTGACGCTCGGCGACCTGGCGGTTCGGCTGGGTCAGCCGGACGCGTCGCGGGCCCACTACGAGAAGGCGCTGGAGGTGGCCGAGCGGGTCGGCGTGCCGCGCTGGGTGGAGGCGGCGCGGCGGTCGGTCAGCAACTCACCTGGAAGCGGTCGCTCTTGATGGTCTTGGCGCCCTCGACGGTGAGCTCGATGCGATACCAGCCAGGGTTGTTCGTGATGCTGGGGTTCCAGCGGACGGTCTTCGTGTTGCCGGCGAAGCCGTCGTAGTCGACGAAGTAGGAGTGCCAGGTGTTGCTGCCGGGGCTCCAGCGGGACAGCTCCCAGCCGTACAACACGGTGTGGTCGGGCTCGGGGTTGACCACCACGCTGCGGGCCACGAACGTCTTGACGCACCCGGCCTCGCCCGGCAGCGCGCTGACGCTGATCTTGCCCGGCTTGGCGGCTTCGGGCCTCCGGGCGGTGGTCGGGGAGGTGATGGGCAGCTCGCGGGCCGACAGGGTGACCGTCTGCGCCGGGTGCGGCGCGGAGTTGGCGGTGTCGTAGGCCGAGAAACCGACATAGGCTCCGGTGAAGGCGAGGGCCGCCACGAAGAGCTTGGCCGTGCTGGCCGTGCCGGAGGCCAGAACCGCGGTGCTTCTCGTTGCCATGATCAACACTCCTTCTTGCTTACCTACAGTGGTACGCGAAGGTGGTTGAACCCTGGTTGTCGATGAGTTGCACCCTGCTGTGGCGACGACTTGCCCCTTCAACTAAGGTAAGGCTGACCTAAAGCACGCGACGGGGGTGTGGGGTCCTGATGCGACAGCTGGCGTCCACCATCGAACCCGTGGGGCCGATCTGGCTGCTGATCGTGCTGATCATCGCCCTGTTCGGCGCGTTCCAGGCGTACTACTGGATCGGCCGCAGGCTCGGCGAGAAGCTCTACGACTCGCGCATCGGCGTCCGCCTCGGCCGCGAGCGGATCGCGAAGGTCGAGCGGGTCGTGGAGAAGTGGGGCGCGTTCGCGGTCTACGGGTGCTTCTGGGTGCCTATGCTCCGGCACACGCTGCCCTGGGTCGCCGGAGCCCTACGCGTCTCCTATCCCTGGTACCTCGTGGCCAGCGCGCTGGGCTGCCTGACCTGGCCGCCCGTCTGGTGGTTCGGCCTGAGCGCGCTGATCTGGGCCTGGCTCCAGGTCGCCGCGCGGTCGCCGATCACGGCGGCGGTCCTGGCGGTGCTGTTCGTCGGCGGAGTGGTCGGGTTCGTCGTGTGGCGCCGGAAGAAGCGGGCGGACAAGGTGCTGGCCGCCTGAGTGTCGTCAACTTGGGACAGAGTTCGGCATATTAAACAGTGATCACCTGCGACCATGTCGGCATGCATATTGGGGGTTTCATCGGCGGCGCCGCACTCGCCGTGGTCGTGGGGATCTCGTCGCCCGCAGCGGCCGCGCAGGCGGCGGACCCGCCCGTTGTGGCGGCAAAATCAGCGTATGTGGTCGATTCAGCGGGAACGATCCACTTCAACAAGCGGGAGACGAGCCGCGTCCCGGTCGCCAGCCTCGTCAAGGTGATGACGGCGTACGTGGTGCTCCGCGAGGCCAAACTGGGCGACACCATCACCATCACCGCGGCTGACGTCAAGCACGCGACCAAGTACGGCGGCACCACCGCCTCGCTGAAGAAGGGCGAGCGGCTCACGGTCAGGGACCTGCTGTACGGGCTCATGCTCCCGTCGGGGGCCGACGCCGCCAACGCGCTGGCCAGGACGTACGGGCCGGGCAACGCGGCATTCGTCGCCAAGATGAACGCCGCGGCCAAGACGCTGCGCCTGGCCGACACCCGCTACACCAACGCCGACGGCCTGCCCGTGCCCAGCAACGGCGGTTACTCCACGGCCGTCGACCAGACCAAGCTGGCGCAGGCGGCGCTCCGCGACACGACGTTCAAGACGGTCGTCGGGCGCGAGGTGCACAAGGTGGCCAAGACATCCGCGCACCGGGCGCACACCTGGCGCAACTCAAACAAACTGCTCACGCAGGCTGACGGCGTGCTGGGGGTCAAGACCGGCTACACGAACGCGGCGGGCTACTGCCTGCTGTTCGCGGCGGAGCGCGGCGGCAGGCAGGTGGTGGGCGTGCTCCTCGGTGACCAGGACGCGCGCCGCTTCAGCACGGCCGAGAAGCTGCTCGACTACGCGGGCGAGCAGATCGCCGGCAGCTGATCCCACGGCCCGGCGCCTGATCCCACCGCCCGGCGCCTGATCCTCCGGCCCGGCGGCGACCTGCCAGGTCATCGCCGGGCCGCGACCGCTCGGGGGCAGGTGCCGGGATCGAGGCGATCGGCGGTCCAGCGCAGGGTGTGCGCCAGCCGTAGCCGGACCCCGGCCCTGTCGGGCGACCGTTTGACCGGCGCTCCGGGGAGCGCCTCTTCCAGAGTGTGTCCATGACCCATCGCGGTCTGGTGCGCGAGGACTTGCATGGCATCCATGACTTCCTCCTTAATCGATTAAGAGCTTAATTGATTAAGAAGGGCCAGGCAAGGCCGGGCGATACGGTTGGCAGATGGCCAGAGTCACGCTGCAGACGATCGCCGACAGGCTGGGCGTGTCCCGGGCCACCGTCTCCTACGCCTTCTCCCGGCCTGACCAGCTCAGCGACGGGCTACGGCAGCGGATCATGGAGGTGGCCGACGAGCTCGGCTACGCGGGGCCCAATCCGACCGCACGGTCACTGCGGCTGGGCCGGGCCGGGGCGCTGGGTCTGCTGTTCAGCGAGACCCTCGCGTACGCCTTCGCCGACCCCTACGCCATCGGCTTCTTCCAAGGGCTGGCCACTGCGGCGGAGGACGCGGGCGTGGGGCTGCTCATCCTGCCGCTGCCGCACGGCGACAGGCGGACGGAGACCGTACGCGACGCCGTGGTCGACGCGTTCTGCGTGGTCTCGCTGCCCGACGGGCATCCCGCGCTGGCCGAGGTACTGGGCAGGAAGCTGCCCGTCGTGGTGGTCGACGAGCCCTATGTGCGCGGCCATCCGTTCGTCGGGATCGACGAGCCCGCGGCGGGGGCGCAGGCCGCCCGCCACGTGCTCGGCCTGGGGCACCGGCGCGTCGGCGTGGTCATGGTCGGGCTGCACGACGACGGCTACACCGGCTGGGCCGACGTCACCAGGCAGCGGAGCGCGGTGTTCGAGGCCATGCGCGGGCGGCGATGCGGCTACCAGGCGGCGTGCGAGGAGGCGGGCATCGACTGGGCCGGGGTGCCGTTCTACGAACTGGCCCGCAACTCCCGGGAGGCGGGCAGGAAGGCGGGCCACGCGCTGCTCGGCCGGGACCCGCGGCCCACCGCCGTCCTGACCAACACCGACGTGCTGGCGCTCGGCGTCCTCGACGCGGCGGCCGACCTCGGGCTCGACGTGCCGCGCGACCTGTCGGTCGTCGGGTTCTCCGACAGCGCCGCCGAGCAGGCCGGTCTTACCACGATCAGGCAGCCGCAGCAGGAGATGGGCGCGGCGGTCGGCCACCTGCTGCTGGCCGGCACCGGACACGGGCAACCGCCACCACTCGCCGAGGACGGGCGATTGCTGTTCGCGCACGAGCTGATCGTCCGCGGCTCGACCGCCGCGCCCGCTGTCTGACCCGGCCTCGCGTACGACCGGGCGGCCCCGCTCTCGGCGAGGCGACGAGAGCGGCGAGGCGACGAGAGCGACGAGAGCGGCGAGGCGGCCGGGACCGCGGGGCCGTGGGGCGGCGCCTCAGCCGCGGAGGAACCCCTGGTAGTCCTTGTCAGCCACCTCACTGCATTTATCCCGATATACGCCGACACCGCCGACGTAAGGCATGAAGACCCGAGGCTTACCGGGGATGTTCGCCCCCATGTACCAGGAGTTCGCCCGCGGAAACAGCGTCAGCGCCGCGATCTCGTTCACCTGCCCCACCCACGCGTCCTCGGCCTGCGGATCCGCGTCGATGACCTGCCCGTCCAGCCGCTCCAGGCACTCGGCGATCCACTCCACGTGCTGCTCGATCGAGATGATCATGTTGCTCAGCACCGACGGACTCCCCGGCCCGGTGATCGTGAACAGGTTGGGGAATCCGGCGCTCATCAGCCCGAGATAGCTCCGGGGCCCCGCCCGCCATTTGTCCCGCAGCGACAGCCCGCCCTCGCCCCGGATGTCGATGGCCAGCAGCGGCCCGGTCATCGCGTCGAATCCCGTCGCGTACACGATCACGTCCACCGGATGCTCACGCTCAGCTGTACGCACGCCGCCAGGGGTGAGCTCCTGGATGGGCGCGGTCCTGATGTCGGCGAGGGTGACGTTCGGGCGGTTGTACGTGGCGTAGTAGCCCGTGTCGACGCAGAGCCGCTTGCTTCCTATGGGGTGGCCGCCGGGAAGGAGCAGCTCGGCCACGGCCGGGTCCTGGACCGTGGCCCGGATCTTGCCGTGGACGAAGCCGGCGGCCGTCCTGTTCGCCTCCTCGTTGGTCAGCAGGTCGGAGAACGAGCCGAGGAAGCCCAGGCCTCCCCGCTCCCAGCGCGCCTCGAACTCCTGCCTCCGCGCCTCGTCCGTCACCGCCAGGGCGGAGTCGGGGTTCGGGCCGGCCAGGAGACCGCTGTGGGAGGTACGCAGCTGACGGCGGAGGTCCTGGTGGTTGGCCTTGAACCACTGGTCGTACTCCGGCGACAGCGGCCCGTTGTGCGCGGGGACGCTGAAGTTGGGCGTTCGCTGGAACACCGTCACGTGCTCGGCGCTCTCCGCGATGACCGGAATGGACTGAATGGCCGACGAGCCGGTGCCGATCACCGCCACCCGCCGCCCGGACAGGTCCACGCCCTCGGCCGGCCACCGTCCCGTGTGATAGCTCGGCCCTCGGAAGGAACCGGGCAGAGCGGGCAGGTTGGTCACCGACAGGCAGCCGACCGCCGTGACGAGATAGCGGGCCGACAGACGCTCGCCACCGCCGGTCTCGACGCTCCAGACGCCGGGCGCCTCCCAGGACGCGGCCGTGACGCGGGTGTCCAGCTGGATGTCGGGGCGCAGGTCGAAGCGGTCGGCGACGTAATCGAGGTAGCGGAGGATCTCGGGCTGGGCGGCGTACCGCTCGGTCCAGGTCCATTCGCGCTGAAGGTCCTCGGCGAAGGAGTAGGAGTACTGCAGGCTCTCGACGTCGCAGCGGGCTCCGGGGTAGCGGTTCCAGTACCAGGTGCCGCCGACGCCACTGCCCGCCTCCAGGACGCGGGCGGCCATGCCCAGGCCGCGCAGGCGGTGGAGCATGTACAGGCCGGCGAATCCGCCACCAATGATGATCACGTCGTGGTCGGTCGATCCTGCGGGCATCGCGCCTCCATCGGCGATCGAGATGGACCTCCCCTCTAGAAGAACACGGCCCGTACGAGGGAGCACAGCGGTTGCCGATCAACCGGGCTCGCCACGCCGGACGGTCAGTCGTTCCACACCGCCGCGACCTCGGCGGCGAGCTCGACGCCCCGCTCCCGGCCGGCCCGGGCGGCCGGGGCGCGACGCGCCGGATCCAGCAGATTGCCGACCGAGCGGCCGATGATCGAGCGCCAGGTCTTCGGATCGGGCTCGACCAACGTGACGCGCGACCGCCGGCCAAGTCCGGCGATCTGCTCCGTCACGCCTTTCATGACGCGACCGCCGCCCCGGGTCATCGGCGCGATGACCACGACCCGGTCGTACCCCGTGGCCAGGTCGACGTTGGCCGCCGAACGCAACCCGCCGTCGATGTAGCGGTGCCCGCCGATGGTCGCGGGAGGCCGCACACCCGGAGCCGCGGTGCTCGCCGAGACGGCCGATACGAGGTCCACGCCGCTGCCCCCGTCGAAGTCGACGGGCTCTCCCGACTCGGCGTCGACTGCGGTGATCACCAGCCGGGTCCGCGGCCAGTCGGGCACGTCGCCGAGCCACCTGGCGATCTGCGACCGGCGTTCCTCTTCAGACCCGGTCCTGGCCGCCAGCGCGATGCGGCCCATCCGGGCGCCGAAGTCCTTGGCGTTCTTGGCCCTGCTCAGCTGCCACACCAGGCGGAACACCCCGAACGGTGACACCTTCGGGATCGGCTCGCCCGCCGGAGGGGCGATCTGCCTGCCGTACATGTCCTCGACACCCATCCCGCCGGCGAGTTGCGCGCCGACGAGAGACCCGCCCGACGTACCGACAACGAGATCGGCGTCACGCAGGTCGACGCCCTTGGCGGCGAGGCCCGCCAGGACCCCCACCTCCCAGGCGATCCCGACGACGGCGCCGCCGCCGAGAACCAGTGCTCTACTCGTCAACGCGATCCCTCCCGTCCGTGAAACCGCAGAATCCGTTCGACGACCAGCTCGGGAACCTCCTGTGGCACGCCGTGCCCGACACCCGGCACGATCTCCGCATGACGGAGCGTGGCGATCAGCCGCCGGGCCCGCGCGAGCGCGCGGCGCGGCCGTAGCAGCCTGCTGCGACCTCCCAGGATGAGCTGCGTGGGCACGGTGATCCGCCGCAGTTCCTCGTCGGTGTACGGCCCCGCGGGGCTGCGATGCGGGCGGAAGCCACGGACGCCGAGCAGGACCGGAGCCATGATCTCGGCTCGTTCGACGAGCGCGTGGTCGGCCAGCAACCGGGCCAGCCATGGCTTCCAGGATCTCGGCGCCCGCATCGCGAACAGCGCCGCGACCAGCGCGAGGAAGAACCGAAGCGGCACCTTCTCCAGGCCACCCGGGTCGAGCAGGGTGAGCGCGCCCGTCCTGCTCGACCCGTACACGGCCGGGCCGAGCGCCAGCCAGCCCCCGTACGACTGCCCGACCAGATGGACCCGCTCCAGCCCGAGCCCGGCCAATACCTCCTCAAGGCACGCGGCGCCGTCGCGAGCCCCCGTGATCGGGACCCGCTGCACGCTGCCCCCCGGATCGTCGATGATGTCGATCGCGTAGACCGGATGCCGTACGCCGAGCCGCGCGACCAGGCCGTACCAGGTGGAGGCGTTGGCCCCGTGACCGTGGAGCAGGACGATCGGCGCGCCGGAGCCGGTGCCGTGGCGGTAGACCCGGACGGCGCCGAACCGGGTCTCCACGTCGAGAGGTTCTCGTTCGGCGGGCCACAGGGCCATCGCTTCCTCGTATGCGATCAGGAACGCGTCCCTGATCCCCGCGTCGATGAACCGGCCTACCTGCCCGCGGCTACCACCTTCGGCCATTCACGCCTCCTGGTACAACCGTATCGGGTACAGTCGTACCAAGTCTAGAAGGAGTTCCGAGATGGCCCGCAAGGATGACCGCGAGCAGCGTCGGCGTGAGATCGCGGACGCCCTCCTTCGGGTGGCCGGGACAGGAGGGTTGCACGCGGCCACGATGCGTGCGGTCGCCGCGGAGGCCGGGGTCTCACTGCACCTCGTGCAGCACTACTTCGCGACCAAGGAGCAGCTGATGGCCTTCGCCCTGGAGCAACTGGTCGCCCGGATGGCCGACCGGCTCAAGGAGCGCTTCGCGGCCATCAGCCCCACTCCGCGCGAGGTGGTCGAGGCCGTTCTGGTGGAGGCGCTGCCGACAGATGCGCAGAGCCGGACGTTCCACCTGATCTACACCTCCTACGCGGTGCTCGCCATGACGGACCCGGCGCTGGCCGCCCTGCCGTTCCTGACGGCGCCCGACGCGATGGAGGAGTTCATCGCCACGCAGCTCGGCAAGGCCGGCGTCGCCGAACCCCGGTTGGAGGCGGTCGCGCTGCTCGCCATGTCGGCCGGGCTGAGCTCTGGCGTGCTGGCGGGCCAGCGCTCGGCCGACGATGCGCTGGCGGCGCTCCGCCACCAGCTCGACCGCCTGTGCCCGAAGGACCGTCCCGAAGATCCGTCCTAGGGTTATCCCCTGGCCGGGCCCTGGGGTGCCCGGCTCGTCACCCGATCTACGCTGGATCCCACCTGCGGCCCGAGGCGCGCGTGGTGGCTTCCTCCATCGAAAGCGGGGGGCTCGATGGTTCAAGCACCATTCGCCCGAGGAGCTGACCGGCAGGTGGGCGATCACCGGCTCTGCGGACGGCTCGGCTCCGGCGGACAGGAAGCCGTCTGCGAGGTCTTCGAAAAGGACGGCGCCCGGGGCGGCCGGCAAGCCGCTCAGGCTCGACCGGATGGAAAGGGCGAAGGCCAGAGCCCGGTTCGCCCAAGAGGTCGCCGCCACCCGCCGGGTGGCGGCGTTCTGCATAGCGGGTCTCACATCCGGATCGATTTCGGGGTCGTGCCCGTCGATGGGCGCAGCTTCAGGCGGCCAGGTGGCCCGATCGGCGGTGCGGGCGGGTCGGCCGCGGGCCGTCCCGTAGGTGGCGGTGGCGGGTCCGTCGCCGCCAGGCAGCCCCGGCACGGCGCCCAGAGGAAGCCCGACCAGGCCGAGGAGCCGTTCCACGCCGAGCCGGTCCACTGCCACGACCAGGCGGTTGTCGCGTAGTAGCGGTCCTCGCCGCAGGCACCGCCCCAGCCCCAGGTCGGGGCGAAGGTGAAGGAGGACGAGCCCGACACCTGCCCGGTGCCGCCGCACTGCGCCCAGGCGCCACCGTCCCAGTAGTAGAGGAGGCTCTCACTGACCTGCGTGGTGCGCCACCGGCTGCCGTCGCGATAGGAGAAGCCGTCGGCCCCGGTGTGAACGCCATCCGGCAGGAACTCCACCCGTGACCGGGTGCCGTGCTCATAGCCGCCCGTGGTGGACGTGGCCCAGCCGTAGCTGAAGATCCAGTAGTCGGGCGGTCCCAACTCCTCGAACGTGGGCTTCCAGATGTAGTCGTCGATGTCCCCGTCGTAGGCGCATTCCCAGGTCTCGCCGCTGACAGTGACGATGTCGTCCTGCGCCGCCTCGTCGCACAGCTTGCCGGGGTAGTCGGCGTACGCGGCGCCCTGGCCTATGGCCAGGGTCGCCGCCACGAGTAAGAGGGTGGTGAGCACGTGCCGCCAACTGCGGAACGGCCCTCTCATAACGTACGCTTCCGTTTTTTCCTCTTGATCATGCGCACAAAGTAACTTCGGCTCAGGAAGCCGTCAAGGGCGTATCTTGACCATCGTTTTCGAATAACTTGCCGATCTGAAGCTATGCCGTCCGCAGCGTGAACCGCACGGTCGCGTGCTCTTCTGAATCGCCGTTGATATCGACCCGGAAGGCCGGATCGGTGCCGTCGGCGTCATAGGAAGTGGCGGCGAGGAACGAGGTGAACCAGTTAACGCGCACATTTCGTGAGTTCAGGCGTCCGTCCAGGCAGTCGCGGGTCAGGTATTCGGCAGACCCATCCGTCCCCACGAAAATATCGCTGGATTCGGATTGCCATACTCCGGTGACACCCTTCGGAATCAGGTCGGGAGGAGTGGACACCCACAGGCCGTGGTCGAGACGAATCCGCATGAGTTTGAGGTCGCAGAGGCTCGACCGATCGTTCGCCAGCTTGACTTCGACGGACACGCGCCCTATCGCGGTGCCCGCCAACTCTAGGACCGCCGTCGCGGCGCCCGCCGACCGTATGGCCGTTGTCGAGATGCCCGCCGACTGTACGGCCGTCGTCACGGCACCCGCCGGCCCCACGACCGTCGTCGAGGTCGCGACGGCCACAGCCGGCAGGCCCACCGTCATCGTCAACGCCGAGAAACAGGCGGCGAGAACCCCGCGGCCGAGCGTCTTCCTGGTCATGACTCTCTCCAGCTCATCGGTGGTGGGCTCATCGGTGGCAGGCGGTGGGCGCGGGAACCCCGCGCCCACCGCTCGGTGAGTCCGCTGGTACTTCAGCGGCCGGGCTGGATTACTCCGGCAGGAAGTAGGTGAACTGCCCGCCCGCGTGGTTACCGCCGCCGATCACGACATTGGTACGGAAGGCGGGATCCGTTCCGGCGGCGTCGCCGGAATTGCCACCAGAGAACGGGTTGTCCCAGTGCGCATGGATCCTCTTGGTGTTGTTGCTCGAGGGATCGCAGTTCTCGGTGATGTAGTCGGCCTCTCCTTCGGTTCCAGTGCCGACCCCGTTCGACTCGGATTCCCAGCTGACGAGCCTGCCTGACTTGATCCGGCCCGGCGGCCGCCGGCTCCACTCGCCGTGGTCGAGCCGTGCCGTGACGAGTACCAGGTCGCAACCTGTGTTGTTGCTCAGGAAGACCTCGAAGCTGATGAACGAGCGAGCGGAGGCGGCGCTCGCACTCGCTCCGGCCGCGGATGCGATCAGGCCGGCCGACAACAGTCCCGTGGCGATGAGGGCACTGCCGAGCCTGCGCATCCCGCGCCTGGTGGTGACTTTACCGCGCATTTCTGTTCCCCTTTTTAGGGTGACGAGCTCCTGACTCCTTAAAGTTAGGAGGGATTCGACCGAGCCCCTATACCCAGACTTGGGGGTGGCCGCGACATCACGCCTGGCGCTATAATTCGAGTTGGCGCTGAATGATGAAGCATTGCGCGGAAGAGAAATGCAGCCATCAAGCACTCCATGTCGCTGAGATCGCCTGGCGCCCTTTATCGGCCACCCGAACGGCCCGGGACAGCGGCCGAAGCTTGGGACACATCCTTGGATCGCCGCTTCGGCGCGGTTCGGCCGACAGAGCGATCAGCGGCCCGGCTCATCGGGACCCGCCCAGCCTCCTCAGCGTGCCGTCCGAGCCGAGCGTCGGTGCCCGCCAACCCGTCCGCTTTATAGCGTTAAAGGATGATATGTCAGTAAAGCGAGGGTTGACCGTAGATGACTGGTAGTAGATAACGGTATTCCGGCACGGGCACCAAACCCGGACCCTCGGAGACGCCGATGACGAGTGTCGCCAGTCCCGCGATGGTCGGACGCGAAGCGCCGTTGCGAGCACTCCTCGGCGCGATCACCCGACCGCCCGCCGTGGCCTTGGTGGAGGGCGAGGCGGGGATCGGCAAGACTCGGCTGGCGCGGGCGGCCATCGACGTCCTGCGCGACGGCGGGCGCACCGTGCTGCTCGGCCACTGCCACCAGCTCAGGGAGCCCTTCCCGTACGGCCCGGTGTTCGACGCGCTGCGCCACGTCGCCGCCGCCCTGCCCGGGACCGAGGCGCTCAACCCGGTGACCGGGGCACTGCGCGGCTACCTCCCCGAGTTGGCCGGGCACCTGCCGCCCTCGCTCCCGCCGGTCGACGACCCGCGAGCCGATCGGCACCGCCTGTTCCGCGCGGTCCACGCGCTGCTGGACGCCGCGGCGCCGGTCGTCCTGGTGGTGGAGGACCTGCACTGGGCCGACGATGGCACCCGGGACCTGCTGCGGTTCCTCACCCAGCAACCGCCCGAGGGCCTGGCGCTGGTGGTGACCTTCCGGCGGGAGGACCTGCCCGTGACCGGACTGCCGCTGGGCCACGCCTACCGGCATCCGCCGGGCGCCAACAGTGTGGTGATCTCGCTCAAGCCGCTGGACGTCGAGGCCGTCAGGACCCTGACCAGCACGCTGCTCGGCCGCCCCCAGGTGACGGCCTGCTTCGCCGCCAGGCTGCGCGAACGGACCGCCGGCGTACCGTTCCTCATCGAGGAGGTCGTCCGCTCGCTGCTCGACGGCGACGGCCAGTTCCCCGGCGGCGTGGAGGAGCCGGAGGCGCTCGACCGCGTCGCGGTGCCGCTGCTGCTCCGCGAGGCGATGGCGGAGCGGCTCGCGGACCTGTCGCCGCCCGCGCTGCGCGCGGTGCACGCCGCCGCCGTGCTCAAGCTCCCCGCCGACGAACCGCTGATAGCCGCCGTCTCAAGCACCCCCATCTCAAGCAGCGCCATCTCAAGCAGCGCCGTCTCAGGCACCGCCGAAGAACCGACGATCGCGCCCGCCGGGGCCGCCCTGCGCGAGGCGCTCAAGGCCGGCGTCCTGCTGGAGCACCCCGACGGCCAGTACGGCTTCCGCCACGCCCTCGCCCAGCAGGCCGTCTACGACGCGATCCCCGGCCCCGACAGGCAGCTCACCCACAGACGGGCCATGGCGGCACTGGCCGCGCTGGACCCCCCGCCGCTCGTACAACTGGCCTACCACGCCAGGCGCGCGGGCGAGTACGAGGCGTGGCGCAGGCACGGCGTCGCCGCCGCGGACCAGGCGGCGGCGCTGGGCGACGTCCCGCTCGTGGTCGAGCTGCTGGAGGGCATGCTGGCCGACCCCAAACTGCCGCGCGAGGCCCGCGGCCCGCTGGCCCTCCAGCTCAGCCGGCTCGCGACGATCGGGCTCTCCCATCGGCGCGCCGTACGGATGCTCCGCCGCATGCTGTCGGACGACTTCCTGACCGGGGACGTCCGCGGCGAGGCCAGGCTGAACCTGGGCGTACTGCTGGCCAACCAGGCGGGCGACATCGCGGCGGGACGCCAGGAGGTCCTCGCCGCGCTCCCCGACCTGACCGGCCGGCCCGGCATCGCCGCCAGAGGACTGGCCCTGCTGGCGATGCCCGCCTGGGGCGGCGAGCCGATCGCCACCCACAAGAAGTGGATGGACCAGGCCGAGAGCCTCCTCGTCGCCGTCGCCGACGAGGACCCCGAGCTGACGGCGACCGTGTACGTCAACAAGGTCACCTTCGCCATGCTCGTGGGCGCGCCCGACGCCTTCGAGCTGGCCGACACGCTGCCCGTGAGCGATCCGTCGGCGGCGATACGCAGGCAGGCCGCGCGCGGCTACTCCAACCTGTGTGACGCGGCGACCGCGCTCGGCCACTACGGCCCGGCCGGCCGGTTCGCGCGCGAGGGCAGGCGGATCGCGGGGGAGACCGGCGCCCTGTACCCCGCCTACCTGGTGGAGGTGTCGTCGATCAAGCTCGACTGGCTGACCGGACACTGGGACGGCCTGCGGGAGCGGGCGCTCGCGGCGGTCGAGATGACCCCCGAGACGCCGTTGCTCAGCGTGGACGCCCGGCTGGTCCTGGGCATGCTGGCGCTGGCCAGGGGCGAGTGGCAGGAGGCCGGCGAGCACCTGGAGGCGGCCGGCCCGCGTGAGCCGGACTCGGCCTTCCTCCCGGTCGCGGCGGCCGCCTCCGGCGGGCTGGTCGAGCTGCACCTGACCCGCGACTCGGTGGAGGACGCGCTGTCGGCGGCCGACAGCGCGGTGAGCAGGCTGCGGCGCAAGGGCGTGTGGGTGTGGGGCGAACAGGTGGTGCCGGCGGCCGTCACCGCGCTGCTCAGGGCCGAGCACCGCGCCCAGGCCGCCGAGCTGGTGGCCGAGTTCGCGGCGGGCGTCGCGGGCACGACCGCGCCGGCGGCCGAGGCGGCGCTGGAGTCGGCGCGCGGCGCGCTGGCCGGAGCGGGCGGCCGGTTCGAGGAGGCCGCCCGCTACTACGGCCGGGCGCGGGCCGCCTACGAGGCGATGCCCAGGCCGTACGGGGCGGCTCGGGCGGCGGAGGCCGAGGCGGGCGCGCGGCTCGCGCTCGGCGACCGGGCGGCCGCCGCGGAGATCCTCACTCACGCGGACGAGCGCTACACCGCGCTCGGCGCCACCCACGACGCGGCACGCTGCCGCCATCTGCTGCGGGAGATCGGCGCGGGCGGCCGGCCGCGCCGGGGTCGGAAGCCGGCCGGCGGGGTGCTTTCGCCCAGGGAGAGCGAGGTGGCCAGGCTGGTCGTGCTCGGCCGGACCAACAGGGAGATCGCCGAGGTGCTGTTCCTGTCGCGCCGCACGGTCGACACCCATGTGGCGCGGGTGCTGCAGAAACTCGGCGTCCGCACGCGTAACGAAGTGGCTCTCCCTCCATGAGCCGAAGCCCTGGCCGGATGACCGGCCAGGGCTTCGGTGTCGTGTGTCAGAGGGTGTCGGGTGTCAGAGAGTGATGCTCCAGGTGTCCAGGCGCCCGGTGTCAAGGAAGTAGTCGTCGGAGACTTCGAGCACCCAGGTGCCCGCCGCCTGCTGGCTCACCGGGACCGAGTACGTCCTGGTGCCGTACGAGGTGCAGCTGGTGCCGCCGGAACTGTCGACCGAGTACCACGTGCCGTTCGGCCCGCGGAGCCGGATCTCGAGATCCTCCGCGCAGGTGTGCGCGATGGTGACCGACAGCTTGACCGGCGAGACCGCCGTACCCGTCGCCGTGGAGGTGATCGGGCTCTGTATGGTGCTGAAGTCGTTGATGGTGTAGTCGGTGCCGTTGGTGAACGTCCTGCCGCCCGAGGTGCTCTGCACCGTGAGCGCGTAGGTCGTGGTGTGCGTCGCCGTCACGCCGGTGCCGGTCACGGTCACCGTGTACGAGCCGGCGGGCGTGGTCGGCGCGGTCGAGATCGTCAGGGTGGACGAGCCGCCCGAGGTCACCGAGGCCGGGTTGAAGGCGGCCGTGGCGCCCGTGGGAAGACCGCTGGTCGCGGCCAGGTTCACGGTCTGCGCGGTGCCCGCCGTCGTGGTGGTGCCGATGGTGGTCGTGGCCGCGGAGCCGGCCTGCACCGTGCCGGACGTCGGGTTGGCCGACATCGAGAAGTCGCGGGTCGCGGTGCCGACCTGGAGGGTGTAGACGGCGGTGTGCGTGGCCGAACCCGCACCGGTGACGGTGATCGGGTAGGAGCCCTGCGCTACCGAGGAGCCGACGGACAGGGTCAGCGTCGAGGAGTTGCCGGAGGTGACCGACGACGGGCTGAAGCTCGCCGTGACACCGGTGGGCTGTCCGGACGCGGTCAGGGTGACCGTCTGGGCGCTGCCGGATGTGGTCTGCGTGTTGACCGTGGTGGTCACCTGCTGGCCGGGCTGCGCGCTACCGGTCGACGGGTTGAGCGAGAGCGAGAAGTCGTTGCCGGGGGTGCCGCAGGCGGGCTCGCCCGACGCCGCCGCCACGCTCACCGCGCTCCACGCCGCCTTGGTGGTGTTGCACTCGGCGCTGTTGGCGCCGAACAGCTCGATCGCCGCCGCGACGGAGGCCGCGCGGGCGTTGGTGTAGCGCCAGCTGGAGGTCTTGCGGTTCAGGGCGCCCAGGTAGATCTGGCCGGCCTTCTGCACGCCGACGCCGGTCACCGATGACGGACCACCGGAGCAGATCGGGCTGGACGGCTTGCCGCCGCCGGGGTTGTTGCCCTCGGCCAGCAGGTAGAACCAGTGGTTCAGCGGACCGGCCGCCGCGTGCACCTCGGTGCTGGGGATCGAGGAGGAGTAGCAGTTCGGGTCGCCGAGCGCGCTCGGGTTGTACATGTTGCGGATCGGCCCGTCGCCGACGAGGTCCACCTCTTCGCCGACCAGGTAGTCCGGCGGGTCGTTGGGGTTGTTGGCGTAGTGCTCGGTCAGGGCGCCGAAGATGTCACCGGTGCCCTCGTTGATGCCGCCGTTCTCGTTTCCGGAACCGGCCCCGCCGGGCGTGGTCTGGAAGATGGCGTGCCCGAACTCGTGCGCCACCACGTCGATGTTGGTGGCCTGCCGGGCGTTGTCCTGGCTGTGGCCGAAGTTGGTGTAGCTGCCGTTCCAGTAGGCGTTGACGTCGGCCAGGCCGACGCGGGCGGGGAAGCCCCTGCCGCTGCCGTTGATGCCGTTGCGGCCGAGCCAGTCACGCAGCATGTCCCACTCGCGCTGGACGGAGTAGAGCGCGTCGACGCAGCCGGTCTCCAGGTTGGTGCCGCTGCCGTTGCCCCACGCGTCGTCGGTGCCGGTGTAGGCGGTGCCGCCCTGCCCGCCGCACTGGATGCCGGGCCTGGTCGTGTCGGTCATCGAGTACGAGCTGCCGGAACCGCTCGTGTTGATGGTGACCTGGCCGTAGTAGTAGCCGTTGCCGCTGCCCTCACGTACGAGGTCGTAGGAGTCGGCGATCTTGCCGGTGCGGGCGTCCACGAACACGTGCTGGATGCTCGGCCGGCCCTTGACCAGGCCGCTGACGACGGCCTCCCAGCTCAGCGTGGGTGTGCCGCTCCAGGTGAGCACCACCAGGCGCGGGGCGGCGGAGTCGTCGACGCGCGAGAGCCGGGTCTTCGCCACCTCGGTGGCCCGCTCCGCGCTGATCGTGGCCGTGGTCCGCACGTCCTGGGCGCTCGGCCCGGCCGCGACGGTGTCGCGGACGTGCCCCGCCGAGTCGGTGACGACGACCGCGTCCCCGCCGACCACCGGCAGCCCCTTGTAGGTGCGCTCGTAGCCGACGAAGTACATGTCGCTGGTGCCGCGGGTGACCGACACGCGGCTGTACGCCTCGTCAGATCCCCTGGCCAGCTTGTCGAGCCCGCTGGAGACGGCCTTGTCGGCGACCGCCGCCGCGAGGGAGGCCGGGTCGGCCGCCGCTCGTGCCTGCGCGCCGGAGTCCGGCTTGCCGGCTCCGGGTGGGGCGGCGTACGCGGTGGGGACGGCGAGAGCCATCGACGCGGCAGTGGCGATTCCCACGGCCGCGGCGGCTAAGGCAGTGCGTTTCACGCGTGGTGCTCCTTTCGGCGTTTCCCGGACGCCGCGGCGTGCGCGCGCACGCCGACCACGCCGCCTCAGGGATCGCCTGGGCCGCGGAACCGACCGGGAAAGGGGGGTGGGTGAGGGAGCGGGTTGAGCGGACGAACCGTTGACCTTGCTGCCGCCAGACGCTAAGCGCTGCGATCAGGCGTGCCAATACGTATGTTCATCGGTAGCCATACCGATCTTTCGATCAGCCCTGGTCAGAGCATTCGAGAGGGACGGCCCCGCATGAGGCCGTGGCAAGCGATCGCAGCCGCCGCCACCACGTTGAGCGAATCCACACCGGCCGCCATGGCCGCCGGGCTCATGGGAATGCACACGGGCTCATCGGCCTCCTGCGACCACCGCGACGAGAGGCCGTCGCCTTCCGAGCCCAGCAGCAGCGCCACCCGATCCGTCATCTTGACCGCGTCCAGCGGCGTGGCGCTCTGATCAGGGGTCAACGCGAGCAGCTGATAGCCCGCGTCACGCATCTGCTCCAGCCCGTTGTACCAGTTGTCCATCCGCGCGTACGGGATGGAGAACACCGCGCCCATCGAGACCTTCACCGACCGCCGATATAGCGGATCAGCGCACCGAGGGGACAGGACGATCCCGTCCACCCCCAGCGCGGCGGCGCACCTGAAGATCGCGCCGACGTTCGAGTGGTCCACGAGATCCTCCAGGACCACCGTGCGCGACGTGCCCGCCAGCACCCGCTCCACCGACGGCAGCGGCAGGCGCTCCATCGACGCCAGCGCCCCCCGGTGCACCTGGAACCCGGCGACGCCCAGCATGGTCTCGTCGCTCACCACATACACCGTCGCGTCCCCGAGCACGTCCGCCAGCGGTTCCAGCCAGCGCGCGGTCGTCAGGACCGATCTGATCGGGTAGCCGGCGCCGATCGCGCGTCTGATCACCTTCTCGCCCTCGGCCACGAACAGGCCGCGCTCCGCCTCCAGGCTCTTGCGCAGGTCCACGTCCCTGAGCCGGGTGTAGTCGGTCAGGCGTGGGTCGGCGGGGTCCGTTACGTAGTCAGGCACCTTCAGATACTGCCACGAGGCGCATGACCTGCCAGACCGCCGCATAGCAGCTGAGCACCAGGCAGAGGCCCACGAGCGTGCCCGCGCCCACCTTGGTGATGACGCTGGCAATGCCGAGTTCGGGGATGGGCTCGTCGATCATGGGCCACAGGAAGGCGCCCGCGACGGTGCCGGCCATGCACAGGGCAAGGACCGCCCGTCGTACGCCCGTGTGGAGCCGCAGCCGGTCGGGGACGGTCGCGGCGCCCATCCGGGTGAGGCCGCGCCAGGCCCACCACACGACGATGGCCAGGCCCACCACCGAGGAAGTGTACTGGAGCAGGCGGAACAGCCTGATCACCCCGAACACCGACACCCCCAGCCAGGGGCCCCACTCGCCGGGGCCGGTGGAGTGGGTGAAGGAGTCCCACAAGACGTGGGAGGCGGCGCCGATCAGGGCGCCGGCCAGGATGGCCGGCAGGTCGCGGAGACGCGGCGGGAGCAGGGTCGCGGCGCGGCCGGCGAGAGCGGGTGGGAGCAGGGAGATCAGCGGCTCGCGGAAGAAGAGGTGGAACAGGGCCAGCAGGATGAGTACGGCGGCCAGGTCGATGGTGACGACGCCGCGCCAGGAGTGCCAGTCGGTGTAGTCGGGCAGGAACGGCAGGAAGATCGGCAGGTCGGGGACCATCGCGCCGATCGCCAGCGCCCATGGGTTGGCCAGCCGCCGGAACCGGGGCGACGACACCAGGGGAAGCACCGCCGCAATGTGACTGGGCGTGAACGGCACCGGCCCCAACCCCTCCCCCGTAGAGCTGATCTTCGAAGATTACCTCGCGAACCTTGAACAAGCTTTGCCCGTGCGCCATACAGTCACTATTAGCAATGGGTAGCTTACTTATCGCTGTCGACGGTCGGGGGTCGGATTCGGAGGCCGCGAACTCGGTCGTATGGCAAGTGCGCGCTTGTGGATGTGGATGGGGTCGTGTGCGTCGAGGTGTCGACTGCGCATCGCTCACATGTTCGACCCGGCAGGTCAACTTCTGGTAATCTAGCGGTCACTTTCGGTGAAGATCTGGGGTGGGTGGCGGATGATCCGGATGCGTCGGTGGGGTGATGGCGTGGATTTGCCGATCTCGTGGTCCGCCCACCGTTGTGGTCGCTGGCCGGTGGGTTTGTCGGCCCGCGTGGTGCAGGGGGCCCATATGGCGCTAGGGGCAGGGCATGGCTGAAGCGTTGCGGCCGATCGCGGCGTCGTTCGTGGCTGCCGGGCCGTCCGGGGTGGCTGTCCGTGATCGGCTCAAGGGTTTGACGGCGCGCGATGAGCAGGTGTTGCGCCGGGTGGGGGCGCATCTGGGTGTGCTGGCTTCGCGGGATCTGGCGGTGCGTTGTCGTGCGGGGCTGGGGCATTCGGCTCAGGCGTGGGCGGACCGTAAGCGGGAGCTGACGTCGGAGTCGTCGTCGCGGTGGGCGGGGGCGATCACGAAGGCTTCCCATGATCAGTGGGCGTTGGCCCG
>NZ_JBFANB010000010.1:49686-358126 GCF_040659625.1 Nonomuraea sp. NPDC049750 | reverse complement strand
CGATAGCCGGGCCGCCTGGCTGACCCACCGCTGAAAACACGCAGGTGGCCCAAGTCAGTACGCGACCCAACCACCCTCACGAAACATCGAGGCTAACACGTCGCATCTCTGACGTCGGTGACGAGTCATCCTAGATAAGAAGTGCCAGCGACCTGTGGACGGACATGGAGTTCCGCTCGTGGTGGGAACCGTTGGCGGACCGCCCCTGCTGACCCCGCCAATACGTCAGGAACGCTCAGCCCCCAGCAGAGTCAGCGATCTGGTCCGCGCTACGTTCGTTCTCGTCCATTTCGAACACCGGTAGATCAGCTGAAATTCAGCAAGAAAACGTCATTGGCCAAATGCCTATCGATAATGGACGCGCCAGTGAGGTACCCCCTAGGACCCCTATGGTTTCTCCAGGGCCCCCTATGCATTCCCTAGGCCATGGGCGCCGCTGACCGGCGATGGTACGAAATCGTTCGTGACCAAGCGAAAAATATTATCCCTGAAATCCAGCAGAATTCTCGGCGCGGTCGCGCTCATCGCGGGTCTGACGACCGCGAGCCTGGCGACCGCGACCCCGGCGGGCGCGACACTCGCGCCGGTCTGGGACCAGCTGTCCTTTCCCTATGGATATGTCGAATCCGAGAAGCAACTCAAGGAACTCAACGATGTCGCCGCGCTGAGCGGCACCCAAGCTTGGGCTGTGGGGCAGGTGCGGATGGAGGGCTGGCCGTACCCGCCGCCGGGTGTGGTCTGCCCCGACCTGTTCCGCTGGAACGGTCAGACCTGGGTGAACGACCGGCCGGATAACAACTGCCGGGGCGCGCTGACCTCGGTGTCGGCCGCCGCGGCGAACGACGTGTGGGCCACCGGTTCGACCATCGCCTACCACTGGAACGGTACGGCCTGGACCCTCACTCCGTACCCGACCGACCAGAACAACCCTTTCTACCTTGATGATGTCGCCGCCGTGGGCGGCACCGCCTTCGCGGTCGGCAGGTCCTACCAGCCGAGCGGTGAGGTTTCCACGGCCGGCGTGATCCGCTGGGACGGCACCGCCTGGCAGAAGATGAGCCTCCCGCCGCTCGCGGGCAACACCGACCTGAGCGCGGTGCATGCTCTGGCACCGGACGACGTCTGGGCGGTCGGCACCACCAACCGCTACGGGCCGAGCACCGACGCGCACACCCTAGTGCTGCACTGGGACGGCCGCACCTGGACCCGGCTGCCGGATCCGCCGAAGGAAGCGCTGGTCGAGACCGCCCTGGACGCGGTGTTCGCGCGGTCCGGCGAGGTGTGGGCGGCCGGTCAGCGGACCACCTACGAGGCCAACGGCATTTCGGTCAAGAAGCGCGAGGCGTTCGCCATGCGTTGGAACGGTAGCGCGTGGACGGTGACGCCGACGCCAGCGATCACCGGCTGGTACGGATCCTCCATCACC
This sequence comes from Nonomuraea sp. NPDC049750, assembly GCF_040659625.1. Lineage (NCBI taxonomy): Bacteria > Bacillati > Actinomycetota > Actinomycetes > Streptosporangiales > Streptosporangiaceae > Nonomuraea > Nonomuraea sp. NPDC049750. The sequence goes on along the minus strand of NZ_JBFANB010000010.1, from coordinate 356,700 downwards.
TCGCTGGCCTGGAACGGCACCGAGGTGTGGGCCGGAGGCAGCGGGCAGGACGACGACACCGCGCGCAGCGTCGGTGTGCTGCTGCGCTGGAACGGCACCGCCTGGCAGCAGGCACCGAAACCGCCGCTGCTCGACGACTACCGGATCAAGCAACTCGGCGCTGTGCCGGGCGGCGGCCTGTGGGCCACCGGCTTAGGCACCCGGGAGACCGACGAGCACGCCAAGGGCCAGTTCCTGGCCCGGGTCACCGGCTGAACCTACTGGCGGGGGCCGGGGTGGGCAGCGTCTTCTGCTTCGCGGTCGACACCGGCGGCCCGAAGTGCTGATCCGGTGACGAGGGCGTCGCCGAGTTCCGAGCGTAGATACAGGACCGAGCGGCCGTGGCGGGCGCTGGCGAGGAGGCCGGCGGCACGGAGGGTGCGCAGGTGCTGGTTGACGGCCGAAGGGGTGACGCCCAGGCGGCCGGAGAGTTCGGTCGATGAGGCGGGGGTCTCGAGCATGGTGAGCAGCCCTGCGCGGGTGGCGCCCAGCAGGTCGGTGAGCACCCCTGGGGAGTGACGGGGCTCCGGTTGCCATAGCGTGCCGACGCCCCGAGTGCCGTACATGATCAAAGGGGGCTCGGACGGGGAGATGGGGACGGTGGCGGCCCGGCTGAAGAGGGTCGGGACCAGGGTGAGGCCCTCGCCGCTGGTGGAGCGCCGGTAGCGGTTGTCGCTGATCAGTCGCATGCGTACGACGCCGTCCTTCAGCTGAACGCGCTCGCTGAGGTCGGCGAACATCGCGGCCAGGCCGTGGGCCGAGATGACCTGGCCGCGGTGGACCACGTCGGCCTGCAGGACCGCGCGCATCCTGGGCCACCAGGGGGCGAAGCAGGTACGCCAGTAGTCCCGCAGCGCGTCCAGGATGCGGGCCGACGGGTCGCCGCGCAGCGGCTCGGGGAGCCGGGGGTGGATGGCGCGCAGGTCGTCGAGCACCCGGTCCACCGGGACGCGGGCGACTGTGGCGAGTTCGTCGTCGATGCGGGTGAGCGGGGCGTGGGGGCGGGGTGACAGGTAGTCCGGTGTCGACATGTCGTCGTTGGTGAGCGCTTTCAGCAGGGGTACGTCCAGCGTGGATCGGGCCTGCTCCGTGCGGCGCAGCCAGGGCAGGTGCACGGGATAGCGCCCAGGGTCGCGGAAGGTGCGTAACGACAACGTGAGCTCGTTGAGCGGCGAGATGGCGAAGCGGACGTCGGCCACGTCCATCCCCGCGAGCTCGTACTCGATCAGCCCGGCCATGAAGCCATACGCTACATCAATTGGTGACAAAGGCCCTATCGCGGGATAAAGGCCCCCGTGATCCAGACCTTCTTCCCTCAGGACCGCGTCGCCCGCTCGCTGACCGTCAGCACGATGGCGTTCGCGCTCTCCAGTGGCGTCTTCTACACCGTCAGCACGCTGTACTTCACGCTCGTCATCGGGCTCAGCGCGACGACGGTGGGTCTCGGGCTGGGCATCGCGGGCGGCACCGGGGTGCTGGCCTCGTACGCGGGAGGGTGGCTGGCCGACCGGGTCGGCGCGCACCGCGTCCAGACGGTGGCGACGGGGCTCAACGGGGTCGCGCTGCTCGCCTACACGTTCGCCTCCGACGCCGTCGTGTTCGCCCTGATCGCCTGCTTGGCCGTGATCACGCGTTCGGTGGGCTCCTCGGCGAAGCAGGCGATGCTGGCGCGGTGGTACACCGGCCCGGAGCGGGTCGAGGTCCGGGCCCGGATGCGCGTGGTCACGAACGTCTTCATCGGCCTGGGCACGGTGTCCGCCGCGGCGGCGCTCCTGATCGGCACCGCGTCGGCGTACCGTGTGGCGATGATCGTCGCCGGCGTCCTGCTGCTGGCGGCCACCGTGCCGCTGGCCGGGCTCGGGCGTCAGGTGCCAGAGCTCACCGCCAGGATGACCGCCGTCAGGGCGCGCACCGCGTCCACCGGGCCTTCGCCGCTCAGGGACCGTACGTACATCGCGAGCGTGGCGTGCAACACCGTGGTGGCCACGCAGTTCGGCCTGCTGACCGTCGGCATGCCGCTCTGGGTGGCCACCACCGACGCGCCCACCGCCATCGTCTCCGTGCTACTCGTCCTCAACACCGTGGTCGTGGCCGCACTCCAGGTGCGCGCCTCGCGCGGCACCGACGACGTGCGCAAGGCCGGGCGCACGGTCAGGCGCGCGTCGTGGCTGCTCGCGATGGCATGCGGTCTGTACGCCCTGGCCGGCTACGGAAACGTGATCGTCGCCTGCGTCCTGTTCGTCCTGGCCGCGTTCGCCCACACCATGGGTGAGATCCTGGGCGAGGCAGGTGGCTGGGGCATGGCCTTCGAACTGGCCGACCAGCGCAGCGCCGGCGCCTACCAAGGCCTCAGTCAGACCGGCTACGCGGTCGCCGCCATGTTCTCCCCGATCCTCGCCACCACCGCCGTCGAACACGGCACCGCGGGCTGGGTCGGCCTGGCCGCGCTCTTCGTCCTGGCCGGCACGGGCGCCGCCACGGTGGCCCGGCACGCAGCCATGATGATCCCCGCCGCCTAGTGCTGTGACCGCATAGGTTCGCCGGGTCGGTGGTCGCTTCATCAGCCTGGGAGCGAGCCGTGCAGGTGCCTTCTGCGTGGCGGTGTCACCCAAAGAAAAGGAATTGCCTCGGACACATAGCTTAGGTTGGCTGGACCGCATGGCTGAACTGCGTACCGATCGCCTCACCCTGCGTCGATGGCGCGACTCTGACCTTGAACCGTGGGCGGCGATGAACGCCGATCCCGAGGTCCGGCAGCACCTGGGCGACCTGCTGACCCGCGAACAGAGTGATGCTTCCGTGGCTCGGTTCCAGGCCGAGTTCGATCAGCGAGGCTACGGGTGGTGGGCGGTTGAGGTGCGGACTACCGGTGAGTTCATCGGCTTCGCGGGCTTGGATCAGGTGGACGACGGCATGCCGTTCACCGGAGTGGAGATCGGCTGGCGGCTCGCCCGCTCGGCCTGGGGTCAGGGCTACGCTACCGAGGCCGCACTGACAGTCCTGGCCCACGGCTTCGACACCCTTGAACTTCCCGAGATCCTCGCTGTGACAACGGCCACCAACCTCCGCTCCCAGGCGGTGATGCGCCGGATCGGCATGACCCGGGACCCGGCAGACGACTTCGACGACCCCACCGTGCCCGAAGGGCCGCTGCGTCCGAACGTGCTGTACCGCATCGCCCGTAGCGCGAGGTCCTGACGTTTTCCGCTGCGGCGCTTGGTCAGGCTGCGGTCGCAAGGGGGCTGCCGGAGCGGGCGTCTGAGTACCTGTCAGGCCTCACAGAGATCGTAGGAAAGCGATCAATGCCGCGTTGACCTGCTCGGGTTGCTCCTGCTGGATCCAGTGGCCGCAACCCGGCAGCACGATCGCCTCACGCAGATCAGGCACCGCGGCCGTCCGGCGATCAGTGCCGCGGCGCCCTGTCCCATGCCGCCCAGGTCTTGATCGCCGGTGATGTAGAGGGCGGGCTGCTGGACGACGGCGTCGTGCCAGGGGTTGGTGAGGGCCCAGTTGCGGTCGTAGTTGCGGAACCAGTTCAGGGCGGCGGTGAAACCGGTGCGTTCGAAGTCGGTGGCGCAGGTGTTGATATGTTCCTCGGTGAGCCAGCCAGGCAGTTTGGCCGGCTCGGGCCAGATGTCGAGCAGCCGGCCGCCGTCGGGGATGACAGGGTTCCACGGGTAGCCGTCGGCGGAGGCGCCGTACAGGGCGCAACGTACGGTCGCGCGTGGGTCACGAGCGAGTTCCTCGTCGGCGACGTCTGGCTCCTGAACGTAGACGGAGTAATAGTTGTCACCGGCGCTCGCTCGGAGTGTGCCCATCGGCGGACGGTCGGGACGCGGCTGGTAGGGAGCGCTCAAGGACGCGACCGCGCGCACCCTGTCAGGCCGCATCAGGGCGGCATTCCACGCGACCGACCCGCCCCAGTCATGCCCGACCAGCACGGCATGGTTCTCGCCGAGTTCGTCGATGAGGCGGATCACGTCGCCCACGGTGTGCAGGATCGTGAGCGATGCATCCGATTGATACGCTCGCGTATGAACGTGATCGACATGTTGCCGCCAACGCGGGCGGGCGAGGTGCGAACGGTCACACTGACCGCCGCCGCTCCCTGGGGCGTTCGGCGGGCGCCGGTTTCTTCCATGGGCCTTCACCTGGTGACGCAGGGTGACTGCTGGCTGCGCGTACCGGGAGAGCAGCCGCTGCGGCTGGCGAGCGGTGACTTCGTGCTCCTGCCGGACGGCGCCGGGCATGCCCTGTCCAGCCATCCGCGGGGCCCTCTCATCCTCGACACGGACCTGCTCGGCGGCTGGCGGGCCTGTCGGGCACCTTGCGGCTGCTGATGACCGAGACCGCCCAAGACCTACCGGGCTCGCGCACCATCGTCGACCGGCTCGCCGACATCCTGTGGGTCCAGGCTGTGCGGCTCTGGCTGCCCTCTGGCAGCGCGGCCTCCTCGGACAAACCGTGGAGTGACCTCGCGGTCACCGCGGCGGTCCACGCCATGCACGAGGATCTCGCCCAGTCATGGACGCTGGAGGACCTGGCACGCCTGTCGGGGCTGTCGCGAGCATCGCTCATGCGGCGGTTCGCCCGTGTGATGGGTGAACCGCCGCTGGGCTACCTGCGACGGCGGCGCATGGAACTGGCCGCACGCCGGCTGCGGGAGGGCGGGGAGCCGCTGGCCGCCATCGCCAGGCAGGTCGGCTACACCTCGGAGTTCGCATTCTCCCGGGCGTTCTCCCGAACCTTCGGCGTGGCGCCCGGCCGGTACCGTACGTCGGCCTCGCCCGATCTTCCTGACCGTGAAGGGGCTCGGTGACGATAAGCTCCCCTGAACCGGCCGAACGTCGCCGACGTGCTTGTGAAGCAGCGATCAATCGGCCCGGTCGTCGGGGTCGGACCTCGTTCCCGTGTCGAACCTCGCCGTCACGGGCGCCGCGCTCCAGTCGCTCACCTCATCGCCCCTGTCGACGCGCAGCAGCCGCGCCTGCATGGCTTCCATCAACAGGTCGGCGCCGGGCAGGAACTCCGGGCCGTTGACGAAGTGCATGACGGCCCCGACGACGTCCTGTCTGTCGTCCTCGTCGAGGTCCTCGGCGTCGAACGGCCTCCAGCCCGTCGCGGTGGCCGCCGCGAGCAGGCGAGCCGGGTCGTGGACGTGCATCTCCAGCAGGCTGATCGTGCGTACGACCGGCCCGGGGAAGGCGTCGAGGCGGGCATCACCCGGCGTGCGGCTCTCAAGGTCGCCACCGAGGCCGGCCGAGTCGCCGCGGCCCCGCCGCAGGGACTCCCACGTGGCGGCCAGCTCGGGGGCGTCGGCCCAGGTCCCGTTCACGACATCGGCCAGCGTACGACGGAAGGAGGCGGCGGGCGCGTCGGGCAGAGCCGCCGCGATCCGCTCCGACTCGGCGCGGGCGGCGGGGCCCAGGCCGTTCTCCAGCACCGAGGAGAGAAGGTAGGCGGCGTGCTGAGCGAGGGCGGGATCGGTGCAGGTCAGTACGGCATGCAGGGTCGCGGGCTGGCGGGAGCGCTCGACGAGGGCGTACACCCTGCTCTTGGCGCGGGTGTGCTCGCAGTGGAAGGCGCGAGGGACGGCAGAGGTCACGATCGGGTTCTCCATCGACGTGAGGTACGTGGAAAACCGCTGGTGGGCGTGGTACGGCCACGCCCCCTGACGGAGAAGTCCTGCCCGCTGGTGCTGCTGGTACGGCCAGCTGCCCGGTTCGGTGTTCGCATGATACCGCTTGGGTGTTGTTTCGGGTGACTATGCATCACCATCGCGGCCAAGGGCCGCTACCGGGGGAGAAAGGGCTGGTCAGACGGTTTCGTCGGTCCCGCGACAGATTTCCGGATTCTTTCTGCCGGAAGGTTGACGGAAAAAATGGACAAACCATAAGTTTCCAGCGTGTCAATGCCCCCTGGAGCGCACGCACTCGTCCGCCGGTCCCACGAGGAACGAGTGCTGCGCCTGCTACGCCAGCATGGCGCGCAGAGCCGCAGCGAGATCGCGACGCGCGTCGGTCTGTCGCGCACCACGGTCTCCGAGATCACCAGTGACCTGATCGGCCGCGGCGCGATCCAGGTCGTCGACACCGACGCCGTCGAGCGCGTCGGCAGCGGCCGGCCGGCCGAGCGGCTCGCGCTGGACCCGGGTTCGGGGCAGTACATGGGCGTCGACTTCGGCCACCGGCGGGTGAACGTCCTGGTGGCCGACGCGGCGCACGACATCATCGCGTCCGGCACCTCGCGCTACGAGGAATCGGCGCAGTGGCCCGAGCGGGTCGAGGCCGGGCTGGCGCTGATCGACCGGATCAGCGCCGACACCGGTGTCCACTACGGCGCACTCCAGGCCATCGGGATCGGCGTGCCGGGCTGGGGCGACCGCTCGCGCGCCGACGGGGTGGCGGAGCTGTTCGCCGAGCGTTTCCACACCGCCGTGATCGTCGACAACAACGTGCGCTTCGCGGGGCTGGCCGAGGCGCTGCACGCCCAGTCGGACTCCGTACGCGACCTCATCTACCTGCGCCTGTCCGACGGCGTCGGTGGCGGGCTCGTGGTGGGCGGCCAGCTCGTACGAGGCTCCAAGGGCTACGCCGGAGAGCTCGGCCATGTGACCGTCGTGCCCGGTGGCGCGCAGTGCCGGTGCGGCAAGCGCGGCTGCGTGGAGACCGTGGCGTCGGTCCCGGCTATCCTTGGGCGCTGCCGCGAGCTGGGCCTGCCGATGCGGACGCTCGACGACCTGCGGGCCGCTGTGGAGATCGCGCACCCGGTCGTCGACCAGGTGCTGCGCGCGGCGGGCGCGGCGGTCGGCCGGGTGCTCGGCACCGCCGCGATGACGCTCAACCCCAGCGAGATCGTGCTGGCCGGCGAGATCGTCACGATCGCGCCCACGCTGGTGCAGCAGGTCGCGGCCACGGTCACGTACGAACTGTCGTGGCTGACCGACGCGGCGCCGGTGATCCGCGCCGCCCTGCTGGCGGACGACGGTGGCGCGCTCGGGGCCATCGCGGCCCTGTTCCACGAGTCCCCGCTGCTGGCCGGATACGAAGCGAACGTCACAACGGACGGAGGCCAAAGGTGGCCGTGATCACTACGGAAGCGGCGGCGGCCACGAAGGTCCGCCCCCGCAAGAGCCGTACCCTGCTGATGCTCAACATCGGCTCAGTGGTGGCCGGGCTGGCGATCTGGTGGGGGCTGTCCCTGGCCGGGTTGCAGTTCCCGACCCCGGGCGAGGTCGTCGCCGCCGCCTGGCGGATGCTCCTGGACGGCACGCTCATCACCGACATCGGCGCCTCGCTCGGGCGGGTGCTGGCCGGGTTCGCCCTCGGCTCGGTCGCGGCGGTCCTGATCGGCTTCCTCATGGGCTGGTACACGGTCGCGCGCGGCCTGTTCGAGCCGTGGATCCAGTTCTTCAGGACCGTCCCGCCGCTGGCGATGCTGCCGCTGGTGCTGGTCCTGATGGGCATCGGCGAGAGCCCGAAGATCTTCGTCATCTTCCTGGCGGCGTTCCTGGCCTGCGTCATCTCGACCTACCAGGGCGTGGTGAACGTGGACCGGACCCTCGTCAACGCCGCGCGGGTCCTCGGCGCGGGGGACGGGACGATCTTCGCCCGGGTCGTGGTGCCGGCCTCGACGCCGTTCATCCTCGTCGGGATGCGCGTCGGGCTCGGCTCGGCCTGGGGCACCCTCGTGGCCGCCGAGCTGCTGGCCGCGCAGGCGGGGCTCGGGCACCGGATGCAGAACGCGCAGCTCTACTACGACCTGCCGACGATCTTCGTCGGCATCATCACGATCGGGATCCTCGGCCTGATCATGGACCGGCTGCTCATGCTGGCCGGCAACAAGCTGACGGCCTGGCAGGAGAGCCGATGACCACCCCCAAGATCTCCGTACGCGACATCGAGAAGATCTACCCCGTCGGCAAGGAGGACTTCGTCGCCCTCGGCGGCGTCTCGCTCGACATCGCCGACAACGAGTTCGTGACCGTCGTCGGGCCCTCCGGCTGCGGCAAGAGCACGCTTCTCAACATCCTCGCCGGGCTGGAGCAGCCCACCGGCGGCACCGCGCTCGTCGACGGCAAGCCGGTCTCCGGCCCCGGTCCCGAACGCGGGGTGATCTTCCAGCAGTACGCGCTGTTCCCGTGGCTGACCGTCCGCGAGAACGTCGAGTTCGGCCTGCGTACCGCCAAGGTGCCCAAGGACGAGCGGCGCCGGCGGGCCGAGCACTTCATCGGCCTGGTCGGCTTGGAGCGGTTCGCGGACGCGCTGCCCAAGACGCTGTCCGGCGGCATGAAGCAGCGCTGCGCCATCGCCCGCGCGTACGCGGTGAACCCGTCGATCCTGCTCATGGACGAGCCCTTCGGCGCGCTGGACGCGCTGACCCGGGTGCGGCTGCAGGAGCAGCTCCTGGAGACGTGGAGCCAGGAGCGGCGGACGGTCATGTTCATCACCCATGACGTGGACGAGGCGGTGTTCCTCGCCAACCGGGTGATCGTCATGGCCGCGCGGCCCGGCCGCATCGCCGACGTCATCGACGTCGACCTCCCCTATCCACGTGACGAGGACATGCGCCTGAGCCCCGAGTTCGGGAACCTGCGCAACCGCGTCTGGCATTCGGTGTACCACCAGCGGCAAGTCAAGGAGCCCGCGCAATGAGAAAGACAACCATCGCCGCTGCCGCCGTCATGCTGGCGCTCGGCACGGCCGCCTGCTCGTCGGGCGATGCCGGCACCCAGGTCAACTTCGGCTACATCGGCGACTTCAACGGCGCCAGCCTGCTCGCCGTCGCCGACCAGCAGGGCCTGTGGAAGAAGCACGGCGTCGACGCGAAGACCAGCGTCTTCACCAACGGCCCGCTGCAGATTCAGGCGCTGGGCACCGGTGACCTCGATTTCGGCTACATCGGGCCGGGCGCCATGTGGCTGCCGGCCACCGGCAAGGCCAAGGTCGTCGCGATGAACACGCTCGGCAACGCCGACCGCGTCATCGCCCAGGCCGGTACGGGCTCGATGGCCGACCTGAAGGGCAAGACGATCGGCGTGCCCGAGGGCACCTCCGGCGACATGATCCTCACGCTCGCCCTGAAGAAGGCCGGGCTGGCGAAGACCGACGTCAAGATCGTCCCGATGGACGCGGCGACGATCGTCTCGGCGTTCACCTCCAAGCAGATCGACGCGGCCGGCTTCTGGTATCCGGCCATCGCCACGATCAAGAAGGCCGTGCCGGACCTGGTCGAGCTGGCCAAGAACGAGGACTTCGCCGACACGGTGTCCTTCCCGACCGCGTTCGTGGCCGGCAACGACGTCGTCGCCAAGGACCAGGGCAAGACCCAGAAGGTCATCGCCGTGCTCCGCGACGCGATCCAGTACCGCAGCGAGCACCTCGACGAGACCATCGCCGCGACCGCCAAGATGCTCAACCAGCCGGCCGAGCAGGTGAAGGCCGACGCGGCCAACTCCAAGGTGCTGTCGCTGTCCGAGCTGGACGGCTACACCAAGGACGGCACGATCGACAAGTGGCTGACCGGCATGAACGACTACTTCGTCGGCGCGGGCAAGCTCACCGGCGCCGTCGCCCCCAAGACCTACTACACCGCCGACCTGTTCACGGGCGCCGCCAAGTGAACATCCTGTTCCTGATGACCGACCAGCACCGGGTCGACACCCTCGGCGCGTACGGCAACCGCCTGGCCGCCACCCCCGTCCTCGACGAGCTGGCCAGGACCGGAACCCGGTTCGACCGCTGGTACACCCCCACCGCGATCTGCACGCCCGCGCGGGCGAGCCTGCTCACCGGGCAGGCGCCGTTCCGGCACAAGCTGCTGGCCAACCACGAGCGCAACGTCGGCTACATGGAGGACCTGCCCGACGGGCAGTACTCCTTCTCCGAGGCGCTGCGCGCGGCCGGGTACAACTGCGGGCTCATCGGCAAGTGGCACGTCGGGCACCACCGGCGGGCGGCCGACTTCGGCTTCGACGGGCCGGACCTGCCGGGGTGGCACAACCCCGTGGACCATCCCGACTATCTGGACTACCTGGCGGCCAACGACCTGCCGCCGTACGAGATCCACGACCACATCCGAGGGACGCTGCCCAACGGCGGGCCGGGCAACCTGCTCGCCGCGCGGCTGCGCCAGCCGGTCGAGGCGACGTTCGAGCACTATCTGGCGACGCGGACGATCGAGATGCTGGAGCGGTACGCGGCCGACGAGCGGCCGTTCTTCCTGCAGCTCAACTTCTTCGGGCCGCACCTGCCGTACATCGTGCCGGACGAGTACTTCGACATGTTCGACCCCGAGCTGGTCGAGCTGCCCAAGTCGATCGCCGAGACCTTCGCCGGCAAGCCCGCGGTGCAGGCCAACTACAGCGCGCACTGGACGTTCGACACCATGCCGCTGGAGGTGACGCGCAAGCTCATCGCCGTCTACTGGGGGTACGTCGCGCTCATCGACGCCCAGATCGGCCGGGTCATGGACGCCATGCGGCGCCTCGGGCTGGTCGACGACACAGCCGTGTTCTTCACCTGCGACCACGGTGAGTTCACCGGCGCACACCGGCTGCACGACAAGGGCCCGGCGATGTACGAGGACATCTACCGCACGCCCGGCCTGCTCCGCGTCCCGGGGCAGGAGCCCGGAGTCGTCCGGTCGGAATTCGTCAGCCTGCTGGACTGCACGGCGACCATCCTCGAACTGGCCGGGATCGATCCCGCTCCCGCCGTCGACTCGCGCAGCCTCGTGCCGCTCGCCTCCGCCGACGAGGTGGCCTGGGAGCAGGACATCGTCTGCGAGTTCCACGGGCACCACTTCCCGTACCCGCAGCGGATGATCCGGACCGACCGCTACAAGCTGGTCGTCAACCCGGACTCGACGAACGAGCTGTACGACCTGTTCACCGACCCGGACGAGCTGCTCAACGTCTACGCGCATCCCGAGATGGAGGCGGTGCGCGGCCGGCTGATGCGGCGATTGTACCAGGTGCTGCGGGATCGGGGTGACAACTTCTACCACTGGATGACGTCGATGTACGACGTCGGCGACGTCTCCTACGACCCGACGATGAGCGGGCTGGACGAGGCGACCTACCGGTGAGACGGCCCAACATCGTCATGATCCTCACCGACGACCACGCCTCGCACGCCGTCGGCGCGTACGGGTCGGTCGTCAACCGGACGCCGCGCATCGACGAGATCGCGGCGTCCGGGGCCCGGTTCGACAACTGCTTCGCGACCAACGCGCTCTGCTCGCCGAGCCGGGCCAGCATCCTGACCGGCACGTATTCGCACGTCAACGGCGTCTCGACGCTCGTGACGCCCATTGACGCCGCCCAGCCGACGTTCGTGAGCCTGCTGCGGGACGCCGGGTACCGGACGGCCATCGTCGGCAAATGGCACATGGGGGACGGCCCCGGTCATGATCCGCAGGGGTTCGACTACTGGGACGTGCTGATCGAGCAGGGGGAGTACTTCGATCCGCGGTTCCTCTCGGAGGAGGGACTGCGGACCGTCCCCGGTTATGCCACCGATCTCATCACCGACCTGGCGCTGTCGTGGGCCGACGGGCTCGACGGTGACGATCCGTGGTGCCTGCTGATTTACCACAAGGCGCCGCACCGCCCGTGGGAGCCCGACGAGAAGCACGCCGGGATGTACACCGAGCCCATCCCGGTGCCGGCGACGTTCACCGACGATCACGCGACGCGCTCGTCCTCGGCGCGGCGGGCGGCGATGCGGATCGCCGAGCACCTGAACGCCGAGGACCTCAAGCAGGATCCGCCCGAGGGGCTGTCCTACGAGGAGCTGGCGCTGTGGAAGTACCAGCGCTACATGGAGGACTACCTGGCCGTCGTCGCCTCGGTCGACGACAACGTGGGCCGGGTGGTCGACTGGCTCCGGGCCCGTGGCGACTTCGATGACACGCTGTTGATGTACTGTTCCGACCAGGGCTTCTTCCTGGGCGATCACGGCTGGTTCGACAAGCGCTTCATGTACGAGGAGTCGCTGCGGATGCCGCTGGTCCTGAGCTATCCAAGGCGCGTACCGGCTGGTCAGGTACACCCCGGTATCGTGACGAACGTGGATTTCGCGCAGACCGTGTTGGACGTGGCCGGGGTGGCGCACCATCCCCGTATGCAGGGGCGCAGCTTCCTGGCGGACCTGACCGGCGAACCCGGCCCTGCTCCCGCCGAGGGGATGTACTACCGCTACTGGGAGCACGACGACGTCTTCCACAAGGCGCCGGCGCATTATGGGTACCGGACGGCCCGCTACAAGATCATCTACTTCTACAACGACGGCATGGGACTGCCCGGCACCGGCGCGTTCACCTACAGCGGGGAATGGGAGCTCTACGACCTGGAGGCCGACCCCGCGGAGCTGCGCAACGTCTACTTCGAGCCGGACTATCTCGCGGTCCGCGAGGAGATGAAGGCCCGCATGTGGCAGGCGCAGGCGGCACTCGGCGACGAGCCACACCCCAGCCAGCCGCTCCCCGGCCAGCCGCTCCCCGGCGGGATGTGACATGTCGGGCAGCTGCTGCACACCCGCGACGCCGGCCACACCCCTGGAGCCGACCCGGTTCGCGGCACAGGGGACGCACGCGATCGAGCAGGTGGACCTGCCCGGCGGCGAGTTCCGGATGGGCGACGCGACCGGCGACGGCAACCGGGGCGACGGCGAGACGCCCGTCCATCCGGTGGTCCTGGCGCCGTTCTCGATCGACGCGACCTGCGTGACGACGGCCGACTTCGCCGCCTTCGCGGAGGCGACCGGCTACCGGACGGAGGCCGAGGAGTACGGCTTCTCCGCCGTCTTCCACCTGGCCCTGAGCGCCCGCCCGGAAGACGTGATGAACCCCGTCCCGGGCACCCCCTGGTGGGTCGGCGTCCACGGCGCCGACTGGCGGCACCCCGGCGGCGCCCTGTCGTCTGCTGAGGCCGACCACCCCGTGGTCCACGTGAGCTGGAACGACGCCCTCGCCTACTGCTCGTGGGCCGGCCGGCGCCTGCCCACCGAGGCCGAATGGGAGTACGCCTCCCGTGGCGGCCTCGACGGCGCCCGCTACCCGTGGGGCGACGATCTGCACGAGGAGGAGTGGCGGGTGAACATCTGGCAGGGCGTCTTCCCCACCCGGAACACGCTGGCCGACGGCTACCTGACCACGGCTCCGGTCCGTACGTTCGAGCCGAACGCGTACGGGCTCTGGCAGACGGTCGGCAACGTCTGGGAGTGGTGTTCGGACTGGTACGCCCCCGACTACTACGCCTACTCCCCGTCAGCCGATCCGCGCGGCCCGGCCCGTGGCACGACCCGGGTGCTGCGCGGCGGCTCCTTCCTGTGCCACGACTCCTACTGCAACCGCTACCGCAACGCGGCGCGGTCCTCGAACACGCCCGACTCCTCGATGGCCAACGCCGGCTTCCGCACCGTAGCGCTATAAGAGCGCCGACCGTGGCGCTATGAGATCGCCGGCTGGTGGCCGAACCTGACCGGTTCCGGGCCGCGCAGCCGGACGGCCGGGTCGGTCAGCGCCTGGTCCCGGGCCTCGACCTCGACGGCCGGCTCGATGACCGGCTCGGACTCGCCAGCCGCCACGATCCGCCGCAGCAGCCGCGCGCGCAGCCCGGCCGCCACCTCCAGATGGGACCGGTGCCCCGCCAGGTTGACCAGCTCGTGCGGGTCGCTGTCCAGGTCGTACAGGGCCTGCTCGCGGTAGTGGGCGGAGGCGGGGCTGGCCACCGGGTCGGCGCCCTCGGCGACGGCGTAGTACTTCCACCGCGAGGTACGGATGCCGCGCCCCACCTCCGATTCGCTCACCTGGAAGAACACCTCGTCCGGCCAGGGGGCGCGGGCGTCGCTGAGCAGCGGCAGGAACGAGCGGCCCTGCATGTTCTCCGGTACGGGCAGCCCGGTTGCGTCCAGCAGCGTGGGTGGCAGGTCGATGACGCTGACCGGCCGGGAGATCGCGCCGCCCCCGTCGAACCCCGGCCCGCGCACGGCCAGTGGCACCCGCAGCGACGCGTCGTGGCAGGACCGCTTGTACTCGCCGTTGCGGGTCTTGAAGTGATTGCCGTGGTCGGAGGTGTAGGCGACGATCGTGTCGTCGAGCAGGTCCATGCTCCGCAGCGCGTCGAGCAGCCGGCCCAGCCCCTCGTCCAGGCGCTTGACCTGGCCCAGGTAGCCGCCCAGGTGCCGGGCGGCCGTGCCGCCCAGCGCGGTCAGGTCCGGCGGCGTCCAGCGGCCCTGGTAGCGCTCCTCGTAGCCGTCGGGGGCCGGGTAGTTGTCCACCTCGTTCTGGTGGTGCGGCTCCAGGAAGGACAGGAAGAGGAAGAACGGCTCGTCGTGGTGGTCGGCGACGAACCGGACGGCCGCGTCTACCAGCGCGTCGGAGCGGTAACCGGGCAGGAAGACGGGGTCGTTCGCCTCGTCGTACACGATCGTGCGGTAGGCGTCGGAGGTGTGCTCCAGCGCGTTGGCCGCCAGCCACGATCCGTAGCCGCCGCGCAGCTCCTCGGGCACCGGCTCGGTCGCGGCCAGGTGCCACTTGCCGATGTAGCCGGTGGCGTATCCGGCCGCGCCGAAGTGGTGCGCCAGCGTGCGCTCCTCGGTGGGCAGGGCGCGGCCGTTGCGGTAGACCCCGGTCGTGGTCGGATAGCGGCCCGTCTGCAGGGCCGCGCGGGCGGGCGCGCACACCGGTTGCGGGGTCAGTGCGACCGTGGCCTGCGCGCCGTGCCGGGCCATCCGGTCCAGGTTCGGGGTGAAGGGGCCCACGGTGTCCCACCGCTGCTGGTCGGTGAAGACGACGATCACGTTCGGGCGCAAGGAAGAGCTCCTGTCGAAGGGCCGTTGGGAGAGGCTGTTGGGAAGGGCTGTCAGGAAGAGCCGCGCCGCAGGAATGTCCAGGGGCGGACCACTTCGCGGGCGGGCAGGGGCCCATCGGCCTGGAGGCGGTCGAAGAGCAGGCGTACGACGTCGGTGTAGTCGTGTCTGAGCGGGCCGACAGTGCTCAACTGCGGGTTGCTGATGAGCCCCTCGTCGATGTTGCCGACCCCGATCACCGCGACGTCGCCCGGCACGCTCAGCCCGATGTCCCTGGCGGCGGAGAGCACGCTGATCGCGGCCCGGTCCGACGCCGCGAAGATCGCGTCGGGCCGGTCGGGGGAGCGCAGGAGCTCGGTGGCGGAGTGGTAGGCCGCCACGCGGTCGTCCGCGCCGGAGACGATGATCAGCCGCTCGATGCCATGCCGGTCGAGGGCCGTCGTGTAGCCCAGCAACCTGCCGGTCGGGTGGTCTCGGTAGAGCTCGTGGCGGTGCGCCATGAAGGCGATACGTGTACGGCCCTCTGCCAGCAGGTGCTCGACCGCCTCGGCACTGACCTCGGTCTCCGGTGTCCGTACGACGTCGCAGCCGTCCGGCACGCTCTCGTTGCGGACCACGACCATCGGCAGACCGCCGGCGGCGATCTCGGCCAGCAGGTCGTGGGTGAGGTGCTCGCCAGCCAGATTGACCAGCGCGCCGTCGGCGATCCCGCTCCGCAGCACGTCGGCCGCGGCCCGCGCGCGAGCCTCGGAGTAGACGGCGAGCGTGATCACGGAGTAGCCGTGTACGTCGGCCATCTCGTGCAGGTCCCTGGCCAGCCGCTCGTCGGTGGGAACCCCGCCGAGCGAGCCCTGAACCAGGCAGACCCGCTGGGTCCGGCGCTTGCGCAGGCTCCTGGCGGCCTGGTCGGGCGTGTAGCCGAGCTGCCTGGCCGCGTCGAGCACCCGCTGTCTCGTCTCGGCGGCGACGGGCCGGTCCCGGTCGCTGAGCACATAGGACACGGTCGCCACCGACACCTGCGCCAGCTCGGCCACCTGTCGCACTGTGGGTCTCATGTGTGCTGATGTTAAACGATTAACATCAGCAGGCTCTACTCTAACCCTCCTGATCGGATCAACCTTCTGTCGTCCGGGGCGCTCTTTACCGGTGAGGTAGAATTGAGGTACCGAGGACATTTCGTGCGTTGACACTCAGGTCGGCGTCGCCCACGGCGATCCGCGATTGTCGGCCTCCTCATGTTGGGCCGGACAGGTCAGGCGACCATGAAGGCGTCAATTCTTACTCATCTCAAGCCGCTGCGCGCTGTCGCTTCCGCGGTTCCCGCCATCGACTCCGAAGTGCGGCTCAGCCTGAATCCCGTGCTCAGCCGGCGATCCGTGGTGGACGGGGCGTGGTGGCCCCACTCCCGCGACGCGGCCGCGGAGCTACCAGGGCTCATCGCCGCCGTCGATCAGCGGCTCGACCAGACCACGTTGCGGGTCGGCGTGCGCAAGGAGACGTGGGACCACATCCCGCGCCGTATCCCGGCACCCGGGCGCCAGATCAAGGTCGGCTGGTTCCGCAACACCGACCCTCAGGTGGTCACGTTGATCCTCGCGGGCGCCGAGCCGATCGTGCTGCTGGTCATCCCACCGGGCACCGCGAGCGGGCCCGCTGCGGCCGCGCTCAAGCTCGGCGCTCAGGACACGACCGGATTGTGGCCGGTCGACCTCCTCACCATCGCCCGCCTGCCCGCCACCCGCGGTGCCCGGCGGGCGGGCCGGAAAGCCTTGGACGGCTGGGAGAACGAGGGTGGGCACATCGCCGACCAGTCGGCCGGCCCGCCGATCGGGTAGCCAGTAGTTCCAACCGGATCGCCGGGTCGGCGGGGGCGTAGGCTGCCGGGTGTGGACCTCCCCCCGCCCCACGGCCCGACGTTGCAGGTCGCCCAGGCGTTCATCACCCTGGCCGACACGCTGGTAACCGGGTTCGACGTGATCGACTTCATGCATGGCCTGGCCGAGCAGTGCGTGCGACTCCTCGGCGTCGACGCCGCCGGGCTGCTGTTCGCCGCCCCCGGCGAGAAGTTGCGGTTGGTGGGCGCCTCCAGTGAGCAGAGCCGGCTGCTGGAGCTGTTCCAGCTCCAGACCGACCAGGGTCCCTGTCTGGACTGTTTCGCCACCGGTCAGTCCGTGCACTGCGCCGACCTGGCCACGGCGGAGCCCATGCGGCGCTGGCCCCGCTTCGCCGAGCAGGCCGGCGTCAACGGGTTTCGCGCGGTCGACGCGCTGCCCATGCGGCTGCGCAACCAGGTGATCGGCGCGATGAACCTGTTTCGCCAGGAGCCCGGCGAAATGCCGGCCCCCACCGTCGCGCTCGCCCAGGCCCTGGCCGACATCGCCACCATCGGGCTGCTACAGGAGCGCACCATCCGCGAAGGCCAGGTTCTGTCCGAGCAGTTGCAGCACGCGCTCAACAGCCGGGCGGTGATCGAACAGGCCAAGGGCATGCTCAGCGAGCGTTACACGCTGCCGATGGAGCAGTCCTTCGTCGTGCTGCGCCGGCACGCTCGCGACCACAACCGCCACCTGACCGAACTCGCGCGTGAGGTGGTCGCCCGTGCCGCCGACCCCGGCCTCATGCCCTTCCCTCCCGCCCCCTCAGCCGAGGACGCTGACCCGACGCCGTGACACCCGGCGAGGCGTCAGCCCGGTAACCGGACGGTGGTTCCGCCCGTGTCGCTGGAGAAGGTGACCGCGTCGCCGAACCGCCGGATCGGGGGTGGGGTACGGGAGCCCCTGAAGTCCCAGGTCGGTGACAGGTGCTGTACGCCGGTAGCATGGGGCCAGGCACCGAGTGTTCCTCCGATGTATCGGGGGACGTCAGCCACATCCTGAGAGCGGGACGCAAGATGAGTAGTCCTCGCACATCCGAAGACCTGACCACGATGGAGTCCGCCCCGGCCACCGAGGCCGACGAGCGGGCCGAGCACGCGGCCAACGCGCAGTGGCTCAAGGACAACCCGGCTTCGATGCCGCAGGTGGCCGCGGGCCGCTGGGCCGTGTACAACCGCGCCGGTCACCTGCGCGGCCACCTCGTCGGCGATGGCCCGACCCGCGAGACCCGCTTCAAAGCGATCAGCGCCGACAAAGCGGACAACGACCGTATGCCCGCCGGCAGCGCGCGCTTCGGCATCACCTTGCACGACGCCGGGGCACATCTCCTCGACGGGGGCACGCACGGCGGCCTCGCCGAGGCGACGGGCAACTGAGCGCCGCTCAGGCACCGGCGCACCGTGCGAGGCCGCTCGGTCACGCGTTGGGGCAGTAGGCCGGGGCCGTGCCGTAGGCGTACTGGAGGAAGTCGGCCAGGTCGTCAGGCCAGGAGTTCCAGTCGTGGCCGCCGGTGCCGTAGCAGTAGCGGTGGTTCACTCCCAGACTGGTCAGCGTCTTGTCGAAGTCGCTCGCGTACGAGCCGAGGATGGTCTCGTCGACCGACAAGGCGTCATCATGGGCCTTACTGTCGTAGGCGCACGTCTTCGGCGCTGGATGGTGGCCGTCGGCGTACTGGGGATTGCCGGGAGCGCCCGGCAACTCCTTGCAGCCGCCCGCGTACAGGCCGAACCGGCCGCTGTAGGGCGCGTACTTGCCCTGTGTCACCAGCTCGGCCGGGTTGACGGACGGCCAGTCGTCGACCGTTTTGCCGTTGAAGACGGTGCTCGTGTACGGCCCGAACAGGCTCTCCAGCCGGTAGCGCCGCTGCTTGTCCTGGTCGAGCACCAGGACGCCGTTCTCGTATTTGTTGACCCGGAACGCCCCCCAGTCCGTCAGTGGCATGATCGCCGCGCCGGACGCCCACATGGAGTCGGAGATCGTCCGCTGGGCGGGCATGCCCCGCAGGTCGATGCCCGGGGAGAAGGCGCCGATGACGGAGAACACGTCGGGGTGCGCGGCGGCGTACTTGAGCGTGCCGAAGCCGCCCATCGACAGCCCGGCCAGCCCGCGCCCGGACCGGTCGGCGATGGTGTTGAAGTTGGCGTCGATCCAGGGGATGAGCTGGGAGATATGGTACGTCTCCCACTTGGGCGCGAAATATCCGTCAGTGCGGCCGACCCAGTCGCTGTACCAGCCGGTCATCCCCCCGGTCGGCATCACCACGATGCCGTCATAGGCCCCCGCCTGCTCCACCAGGGAGACCAGATCGGTCTTCGTCGTCCACTCGTCGTAGTTGTCCCCGCCGCCGTTGAGCAGGTAGAGCGAGCGGTAACGGGTGCTTCTGGCCGGGTCGTAGTCCTTGGGCAGGTAGATCCGTACGGTGATCGGCCGGGCCAGTGGGTCGATCGCCGGAGTGCCGCCGGACGCCTGGAAGATCGCCGTGGAGGTCATGGTGATGTCCCGCAGTTCGGACCCGTTGCCCTGGAGGTGCCGGTCCACGCTCACGCAGGTGATCCCGTAGCCGTCGGGGTGGGGCAGGGTCGTCGAGCAGGTCTGCGCCCGCGCCACGCCGGCCGGGACCACGACCGCTCCGGCGATCATCAGCAGTCCGGTCAACGCGCGCGATAACCACCGTGGGGAACTTCGCATCGCTTCCTCCTCCAAGTGAGAAACCGGGCATCAAGCTACAAAGCGGTGCCAATTTCCGCGTCAACCGCCGGGTGGAGAAAGCGGTCAACCTTCACCCTGCGGGCCGGGGCCGCGTACAACTCCTGCGGTAGGTCGCCTGGCGTATTGCGGCTTTCGAGTGGGTCTTGCCAGTTTTGTCATGTCGGCTTTCACTGATCTCCATACCGGTGATCCAGGAGGAGTCGATGCGTGGCTTACGGGCGTCCGCAGTCGTTCTGGCGATCGTTCTTCTCACGACGTTCCTGACCTCGGGGCAATCCGTCCCGGCGGTCGCCGGGCCGTCCGACCCGGAGCCGGCCTCTCTGGTCACGCTCTCCGTGCCGGACCAGGCCACGATGGAGCGGCTGACGGCCTCGGGGGCGGACCTCACCGAGCGGGTACGGCCGCAGGCGGACGGCAGCGTCCAGGTCGACGCGGTCGTCACGCCGAGCGAGCTGACGGCGCTCGCCGCGCTCGGCGCGACCCTGGCGCCCGGCACGCCGCCCAGCTCCCGGGCGACGCCGAAGGGCGCCGCCGTGCCGGATCAGCTGGTCATCGAGCGGGCGGTGTGGTTCAAGAGCCGCGACGGCTACTTCCTGTCGGTCGAGGCGTCCAGCAGCGCGGGGGCGGCGGCCACGCTCAGCGTGAGCTGGACGGGCAAGGGCGGTTCGGGCGGTCAGGTGCCGATGGTGCCGTACGTCGACGCGGGCGCCTACCTGGGCCACCAGCTCAGCACCCCCGTGCCGGCGGAGAACCGGCCGCAGTGGATCACCGTCACGTCGGCGGCCGGTGGCAAGGCGGACGCGCGGGTCCAGGAGTGGCCGGACGGGGAGCGGCCCGACCGCCAGGGTCCCGGCTACGAGAAGGACTTCGTCAGCCAGTACATGCCACCGACCCAGCTCAACGAGCGGGTCAAGGCGCTGCACCGGCGCTTCCCCAAGCTCACCGACATCATCACGCTGCCGAACCCGACCAACGGCTACCGGCGCAACGCCCAGGCCCTGATCGGAACCCCGCCCGGCGCCGCCGTCGTGGTCACCTCGAACGCCTACGGCTCCGAGGGCGGCAACGACCTGGCCATCGAGCTCGTCACCCCCGGAGCGCCCGACCGGCAGTTGCGGGTGACGGTGAACGGCAAGCAGATCACCGTCAGCCTGGCCACCGACGGCTCCGGCACGCCCACCAGCACCGCGGCCCAGGTGGTCGCGGCGATCAACGCGACGCCGGGCATCGCCGTCAAGGCCACGACCTACCGCACCGACGCGGGACAGGGCGTCATGGCGCCCGCCCCGCTCACCCAGCTGAGCGACTTCCTCAAGGCACCGGCCGACGTCCCCCGCGCGCCGTGGCGGGTGCTGGCCCTGCGCGTCGGCGTACACCGGGACGGCTCGCGCACCGGAGTGCTGGCCTACGCGCAGGAACACGCCAGGGAATGGGTGGGGCCGCTGGTCACCATCGAGGCGGCCGAGCGACTGCTGCGCAACTACCCGCGCGACGCGGCGACACGGGAACTGCTGAAGCGCACCGACATCTTCATCGTGCCCACGGTCAACCCCGACGGCGCGAACTACAGCTTCTACGACTTCAACTCCCAGCGTAAGAACATGACCAACCACTGCCCCGCGCAGCAGTCCGACCCGGCGCTCCGCAACACCTGGGGAGTGGACGTCAACCGCAACTACGCCGTGGGCTCGCTGTCGGACGGGTACTTCGGCGCCTCGGCCAGTTGCCAGAGCGGTACGTACGCCGGGCCCGCCGAGCATTCCGAGCCCGAGAGCCGCAACGTCATGTGGCTGGCGCAGCGGTATCGCAACATCAAGTTCGCGATGAACGTCCACAGCTACGGCGGCTACTTCATGTGGCCGCCGGGCGCCTACAAACTCGACGGCCGCGTCACCCTGCCCCGGCCCACGCCCCGGCAGGAGGCGTACTTCCTGCGTTCGGCCCGCACCATCGAGCAGGCCATCGCCGCCGAACGCGGCACGGTCACCTGGCCCCAGCAGACCGGGCCGGTGACCGACGTGCTCTATTCGGCGGCGGGCAACTCCGCGGACGAGCTCTGGTACGACCACGGCGTCTTCGGCTGGGACTTCGAGGTCGGCAGCGACCTGTGGAACCCCACGACCCGGATGTGGGAGGGAGTGGGGTTCCAGCCGCCGTTCAGCGAGGGGCACGCGGAGGCGATGGAGTTCGCCTCCGGCCTCATCTCGCTGATCGGGGTTGCCGCCGACTATCGCGAGCCGTGACGAGCACGTCTCGCCGGCCCGGCCGCAGCGGCGGCCGGGCGTGCCGGAGTGTCAGCCGATCACCCGCGCCACCGCCGGTATCCGCCGGAGCACCAGCCAGTCGAGCAGCAGCACGGCCGCCATGGTGACCCCCGCCAGCGGGAACAGCAGGCCGAGCACCGCCATGACGGCGATCACTCCGTACGCGCCGCGCCTGTTGGTGGCGCGGGCGGGCGCCCCGGCGCGCCCGCGCGGGCGGCGCTTCCACCACATCCACGCGCCGGTGACCACGAGCGTGATCAGGGACAGGCAGGCGGCGAGCATGACGAGCAGGTTGACGGTGCCGTAGCGGCGGCCCTCGTGCAGGGCGATGCCCTGTTCGACGGCTTTGGCCATGATGCCGTACTCGGCCCAGCCGTAGGAGACGAGCACCCGGCCGCTGTACTGGTCGACGTGGAGCGTCTGCGCGGCGGCCGGGTCACGGCGGTTGTCGGTTACGACGGTGTAGACGCCCTTCGCGTCCTTGGGGAGGAGGACCTTGATGTCGCATTCGGCGGGCCGGCAGTCGCGCAGGACCGGCCGGGCGGCGGCCAGGGCCCGCTCGATGGGCACCGCACCCGGTTGCAGCACGCCGCCGGCCGTTTCGTGCGCGGCGTGACCTTCGGACTGCGGTACGGGGAGTCGTTCGGCGGACCAGGGCACCTTGGCGTCAGGGTTGGTGGACAGGTCTCCGGAGAGCGTCGAGGTGTTGGGGAAGGAGTCCGCGCTGGGGGTGGTCGAACCGGTGCTGTCCTGGATGCGCTGGAGACCGTCACCCCACACGCCCGACCAGGGCAGGCCGGACAGGACGAGGAAGACGACCGCCGCCCCGGCGCCGATTCCGGTGAGGGTGTGTAGACGGCGCAGTCGGCCGCGGCCCGACCGCTTCGCCCGCTTGTGGGTACGTCGGCCGCTCCACCACAGGTACGTGCCGGTGGCGATGAGGATCAGCGCCCAGCACGCGGCGATCTCCACGACCCGGTCGCCGATGGTGCCCGCCATCAGCTCACCATGGATAGTACGTATGACGCGCATGAAGGTGGTGCCGTCGTCGATCTGCCCCACCACGCGGGCCGTGGCCGGATCGACGTAGACCGAGACGCCCTGAGCGAAGGGGCCGGTGTCGGCGCCCTGCAGAATGACCCGGGTGGTCCGGTCCGGGGCGGTGGGCGGGATGACCGACATGACGGCCGCGCCGGGCCGTGCCTGGCGGGCGGCGGCGATCTGCTCCGACAGTGGCTTCGCGGTGGTCACCGGCGCGGCGAGCGTGCGGACGTCGGCGTAGTGCCACTCCTCGAACGGCTCCTTGAACAGGTAGATCGACCCGGTTATGGCGAGGATGAGCAGAACGGGGGCGACGAACAGCCCGGCGTAGAAATGCCAGCGCCAGATGATGCGATAGCGCTGGGACGACAGGGCCGGGGTGGGCTGGACGGTCGGCGGCCGTACCTCGACAGAGGTCATGGGGTTCTCCATTCCGGAGACGCGCCCGTCTCGGGGCGCGCGAACAGCGGGGGCGGTCATGACCGCGCGATCGAGCCGCGAACAGCGGAGGCGGTCATGACGGACCGGACGTGCGGCTTCCGGGTACAACGACGGCGATGCACGCGGTCGGTCCCGGCGGCACGCGGCGCCGGTAAATGGTCGGCTTCAGCAGGCGTGGCCTACTGAGGCGGCCCCCGGCGGCACAGCTCCCAGGCCAGCACCTGGGCGGCGGGCATCCCCGGCGTGAGCGCCACGACCGGCGCCACGCGGCGCGGTGTCGAGGTCGGCACGAGGAGGTCGGTCAGCGGGCGCCACAGGTCGCGGAGCGAGCAGGCCAGCAGGAACAGCAGTGTGGCCAGTGCCGTCTCACCACGCTCCAGCCACCAGGCGGACACCGTGGCGACCAGCACGTGCGCCAGCAGCATCCCGACCCCGGCGGACAGTCCGCCGAGGTGGTGTCCCGTCAGCGGAAGGCCGGGGCCGGGACCGAAGAGATGGTGCATGCCGTACTGCGCGGCGAAGGAGGCGACGAGCAGCGTTCCCAAGCTCCGCCGCCGGCGCGCGAGGACGTACGCCCCCGCGCCGGTCACGGCGGTGGCGGTGGCGACGATCCCCAGCCCGGCGCCGGTGCCACCGGCCAGCACGTGCATGCCCAGCGCGGCGTACACGCAGACGACCGCGAACACCGCCGCGCGCACGACACGTCCGGCGGGCTCGTTCCGATCGGCGCTCACGCGCGATCACCGCTCACATGTGCAGATACGGCCCAGCGGGTGTCTCGGTTCGATCGCGCCGTAATGGGCGGTGGTCCCGTGGGCTCCACCGGATTGACCTGCGGAAACTTCGGCTCGCCGGGTAGGGGTGTCGGGGAAGGGGACGTCGGACGGGGGCAGATCATGATCATTGTCGGGGTGGACGGCTCGCGGGCGGGGCTCGAGGCCGTCGGGTGGGCCGCCAGGGAGGCCGCGCTGCGCGAGGTGCCATTGACCGTGGTGCACGCCATGCCGGGATGGGCCTGCGAGACGGCGTCCGGCCACTATGCCGCCGTGGCCAAGTGGATGCGCGACGGGGGCGAGATGGCGCTGGCCGCGGCCGAGGACCGGGCGCGCGGCGAACACCCGAAGATCAACATCAGGACGATGCTCCTGCCCGGCGATCCTCGAGCCGCCCTGATCGGGGCCGCGAAGGAGGCCGAGCTGCTGGTCATCGGCAGCCACGGGCTCGGGGGAGTGCGCGGGCTGCTGGTGGGGTCCGTGGCGTACGGGGTGGCCGGGCACGCGCCCTGCGACGTGGTCGTCGTGCGGCAGCTGCCGTCCCTTCCTCGTGGCGAGCTGGTGGCCGGGGTGGACGGCTCGCCGCGGACCCGCCGTCGGGTGCTGGACTTCGCCTTCTCCGAGGCGGAGTTGCGGGGTGTGACCCTGCGGGCCGTACATGCCTGGAGCGGGTTCCAGCCCACGAGCGAGGAGGATGAGCGGGACGGGCGGCTCATCCTGCGCGAGGCGCTGGCCGGACACCGTCAGGACCATCCCGATGTCGAATTGATCGAGGAGGCCGTGCACGGTCACCCCGTGGAGGTGCTGCGTCAGGCCGCTGAGGGCGCCGACCTGCTCGTGGTCGGCTCGCACGGGCACGGCGCGTTCGCCGGCATGGTCATGGGCTCGGTCAGCCAGGCCATGCTGCACCACTCCCCGTGCCCGCTCGCCGTGGTCCGGAACCGGCAGGACGACCCAGGTTGAGTTTCGAGCATTCATGGGTTGATGACGACCGCGCTGCCCAACGGGACATGTGCCAGGACGCGCAGGGCGGCGGCCGGGACACGGACGCAACCGTGACTGACCTCCTGCCCGAACACGCTCTCGTCCGGCCAGCCGTGCAGCCCGATCGTGCCGGGCCCGCCGTCGAAGGTCTGGAGGACGGCCGAGTGCGAGCCCAGAGCGAGCATGCGCGGGCTGTACGTCGCATCCTCCGGAGTCAGTGAGGCGAGCAGGAACGTCCGTCCCGTTGGCGTGGGGGTCGACGGGGCGCCGGTGGCGACTTTCCACGTGCCCAGACTGCGCTCGGACTTGAACACCGTGAGTTGATGAGCGGCCAAATCGATGCGTACGTAATAAGGGCTGTAGGCATTCCGCAACCCGCCGCCAGCGGTATATATCCAGCCCGTTGACAGATTCGGGCGGCTCGGCAGCATGACGCGAACCCATCCCGGCTGCTCTTCTACTATGGGCACCCATACCGGGCCGCCCACTGAAGCGGTCGGCAATATGCCCACCGGTGCGCCGCCGGGGCTGGCATAAACCACCTGTGGTTGCGTGGGATGGGTCACGTGCCCATTTCCCGGCTCGAAAGGCGCGGTGTCTTTCGGCGCGCCGCGCAATCTCGTGTACGTCGTGGAGCGCGTCAGCCGAGCCCGTTGCGCGGCCGACACCGGCAGTGGCGCGACCTGCTGGATCGGGGCGGCGTGGGGCGCGGCGGCCGGTGGCGGGGCGGTCGTTCCGCAGGCCGCGGCCATGGTCATGGCGGCCAATGCCGTGCTCCATGCGATCGGCCGCGCATTGCCGTGCCTGTCGATTGCCATGCGGTCACGCAAGAAGGCCTCCACTATGTCCGGGGTGAGCAAGGGAAGTTTACGGAGGAGTCTTGAGCGTCTTGGGCCGAGAATTGGGATAAGTCGTTTCATCGGGTGATCTCGGGCCTTGGCTGATAAGTGGCAGAGGCTTTGTCGCGCCTTTACCGGTCAGTTGTCGGCGGTCGTTGATCTCCCCGAATATCATGCCGAGTTGCTTGCCGTTTCACCTAGCTGCGCGGGTGGAAGCCGGCTGTATCCAGCGCGCTCCCCTATAGAAAAGATTCACTACATGGAAGTAATCTCTGGTCGCGCTTCCCACCGGTCGCGATGGGTCTCTCTGCTGGCGGGGGCCTTCGTGCTCGTCGTCGCCGGGGCTCTGCTGACCACATGGCCATCTGGTGCGAAGGCGGCCCAGCCGCGGTCATGCCACCAAAACGAGGACGTCTGCGATAGCCCGGCCACCAGCATCTCGGGCGATCTCGAAGGCATGACCCTCGAACCCGGCGTCTACACGGCCGCGTCCTCGATCGAGCTGACCGGCACTGTCACCCTCGACGCTCAGGGCGATCCCGACGCCGTCTTCATCTTCCAGATCGGCACCGCGTTCTTCACCGGCCCGGACAGCGACGTCGAACTCGTCGGCGGCGCCCAGGACTGCAACGTCTTCTGGGAGGTGGGCAACACGGTGACGACCGGCGCCATGCCCGACGTGACCGTACCGGTGGACGAGGAGGTCGAAGAGGAGGTCAACGAGGATCGGGGGAGGCCTGGGAC
This sequence comes from Nonomuraea sp. NPDC049750, assembly GCF_040659625.1. Taxonomy (NCBI): domain Bacteria; kingdom Bacillati; phylum Actinomycetota; class Actinomycetes; order Streptosporangiales; family Streptosporangiaceae; genus Nonomuraea; species Nonomuraea sp. NPDC049750. The sequence continues at coordinate 330,179 of NZ_JBFANB010000010.1, read as the reverse complement.
CGAGACGGCCGTCAAGGACGACTGCCCTCTGGCGCATCAGGTCACGCCGCCCGCCCTCCCGCCATGCGCGGAGACTCCGCCGGTGCGGCCGGTACCGACTCCGGTAGAGCGGCCGACCCCGGCCCAGCCGGTGAAGCCGACTCCGACGCCGAAGGTGGTTTCCACGCCCCAGGTGGACGCGCCTCCGAAGGTGGTTTCGACGCCTCCGACGGTTTCGACTCCTCAGACGGTTACGCCGCCGAAGGTGGTTTCGACGCCCAAGACGGTTACGACGCCTCAGGCGATTGCTACTCCGAAGGTGACGTCGACTCCGACGGCGACCGCGACGTCCACTCCGACGGCGACATCCACCTCCAGGACGACCACACCCGATCACCACCGTGATCATCACCACCGCGACCGCCACAACTGCGGTCACCACTGCGGGCTCGAACCGGCGCCCGAGCCCGTCCCGGTCGGCTCGCGCCTGCGTGTGGCCGGCTGACGATCCTGCCCGGCTGACTGTTTCGGGGCGATGTGCGGGATGACCAGCTCGCCGAGGCCATCCCGCACATCGCCGCAGCCGGTCGCGTCTGTGAACATCGAGGCCGGGCGCGCAGGGCGTCAGAGGACGCGCAGCCGACGGGCGCGCGGGGGGTCAGAGACGCGTCAGAGGATGGACGTCAGGGGACAGGCGTCAGGGGCGGTTCGCCGTTCAGGACCGCGATGATGTTGTCCACGGCGAGATCCACCATCCGGGCCCGGGTCGCCTCGGTGGCCGAGCCGATGTGCGGGAGCGCCGCCACGCGTTCGTGCTGGATCAGCGGGTCTCCGACGCCGTTGCGCGGCTCGCGGTCGAACACGTCCAGCCCGGCCGAATGGAGCCGCCCGGCCTGCAGGGCGGCGAGGAGCGCGGCCTCATCGACGACGCCGCCGCGGGCGGTGTTGACGAGGGTCGCGGTGGGTTTCATCATCGCGAGCTCGTCCGCGCCGATGAGACGGCGGGTCTGGTCGGTGAGAGGTACGTGAAGAGACACCACATCGCTGGTGCTCAGGAGCTTGGGCAGGGACACCGCCTGGGAGAGCTCGTCATCGGGCTTCCGGGACAAGGTGTGCTGAACCGTCATGCCGAACCCGATCGCCCGGCGGGCGACGGCCTGCCCGATCTCGCCGTAGCCGATGAGACCCAGGGTCGCCCCCGCCACGTCGAGTCCGAGGTAGGCGTCCAGCCGGCTCCCGGTCCACCCGCCGTTCCTGAGGCTGTCGGCCGCGGTGAGCAGCCGCCGCCGTGCCATCAGGATGAGGGCGAAGGTGGTGTCGGCGGTGGTCTCGTGCAGGACACCCGGAGTGTTGGTGACCACGATGCCGCGCTCCCGCGCGGTGGCGACGTCGGTGCCGTCGTAGCCCGCGCTCGGCAGGGCCAGCACCCGCAGCCGGTCGCCCGCCTCCAGCACCGCGGCGTCGACATGGTCGGAGTTCTGGCACAGCAGCGCGTCCGCGCCGGTGAGGAGGTCGCGCAGCCGCTCGGGTGGCGGCGGCGTGACCTCGGACCACTGGCGTAGCTGGGCGACGCGGCCGAGCCGTTCGAGACCCGTGCCCGGCAAGGTCGGCCGGGTGACCACCACGATCGGCGCCGTCGCCTGCATATTGCTCTCTCCTCCCGATGGGGTCCGGCCTGAGCACGGACAACATCCCTCCATCAACATAGATCACCTGGATGTTGACCAAGTCAGGGGGAGGGTGGGCAGAGGAGGTCGGCGAAGTCAGGGGGCGGGTGGGGGACGAGCGGGCGGGTTAGGAGAGGTCGGATCAGTGTGGGTCGGTGGCTCCGGTGAAGGGCATGTGCTCGCCTGCCACGTACTTCGGGAACGGCTGATAGACATTCGCGCCCGGCTGGCCGCGCAGCAGCAGCGCCGAGACGAACGGCTGTTCCTCGCTGGTGATCCGGGTCGAGGTCGGGATGTAGCGGATGGTCAGGCCGCAGCGGCGCTTGGGGGAGGTGTTGGCGGTGGAGGCGTGCAGGATGTTCGGGTGGTGCACCTCCACGTCGCCGGGTGCCAGCACCAGGTCCACGGCCTGGGACTCGTCCACCGTCACGGCGCTCTCCGAGCCGAGCACGTTGGCGACGTCGTCGCGCTGCCGCAGCTCGTGCAGGGCCTCCTTGTGCGAGCCGGGGATCACCCGCATGCAGCCGTTCTCCGGCGTGGACTCGTCGACGGCCAGCCAGAGCGTGATCACCCGCATCGGCTCCAGCGGCCAGTAGGCGCCGTCCTGGTGCCAGAGGACCGCCTTGCCGGAGAAGGGCGGCTTGCTGATGTAGTGCGAGGCGAACAGCGCGAGGTCCGGGCCGACGAAGAGCTCGGCGATGTCCAGCAGCCGATCGTCGGAGATCAGCCGCACCCAGAACGGGTCGCCGGCCACCAGTTCGGTGCCCAGGTCCTCGCCGAGCAGTTCGGGGTGCTTGGCCTGGAGCCAGGCGACGTGGTCGCCGGCCTCGGCGATCAGATCGGGGTCGATGACGTTCCGGAAGATCGTGTAGCCGTCGCGGTCGTAGTCCTGAAGGCGGTCGTAGTCCTGAAGACGGTCGTGGTCCTGAAGGCGGGTGGAGTCCTGAAGGCGGGTGGAGTCCTGGAGGGTGCGGTCGGCTTCCTGGGTCACGAGGTTCTCCTGTGCGCGGGAGCGATGGACATCGATCCGGATTCTTCGGCCTCCGCGCCCCGACTTACTAGCACTCACCGCCCCATAACTATTAATTTCCTGACATGCCGACTGTGCTGCGCTGGGTGGATTTCGCGTACGGCCTGCCCTACCACGCGGCGCTGGTGCCGGTGAGCGGCGGCCGTCGCGACCGGCCCGAGCCGCACAGTCATGCTGATTTCCATGAGTTCGTCTTCGTGACCGCGGGAGCCGGCGCGCAGCGCGTCGGCGAGGCGGAGATGCCGCTGCGCGCGGGCGACGTGGTGCTGGTCCGGCCGCACGACCGGCACGAGTTCGCGGGTACGGCGGCCGACGGGATGCGCTTCATCAACATCGCCTTCCCCAGCTGGCGCTGGCGTGCCTTCGCCGACCTCGCCGGGCTGGCCGGCACGGCGGAATGGGAGCGGCGCGACCTTCCCCTGGCGGCGCGCACCGACCTGGACGGGCCGGTCGCGGCGGAGTTCGCCCGCGTGCTGGCCGCCTGTTCCGGTGTGCCACGCGTGCTCGACCTGGTCGGGCTGTGGACGGCGGTCGTCCCGCTCCTGGAACGGGCCGACGGTACGGCCGTGGACCGGCGGCCGGGCTGGCTGGTGGCGGCCTGCGTGGCGATGAGCCGCGAGGAGAACCTGCGCGACGGGCTGCCCCGGCTGCTCGCGATGGCCGCGGTCAGCCCGGGGCATCTTGCCCGTTCCATGCGTACGCACTACGGGTGCACGCCGATCGCGTTCGTCTCCGGGCGCCGCCTGGAGCATGCCGCGCTGCTGCTCACCACGACGACCGAGGGCATCGGCCAGATCGCCCAGCGCTGCGGTTTCTCCGGCCAGTCGTACTTCGGCAGGCTTTTTCACCAGAAATACGGCTTGGCGCCCCGCGACTATCGGGAGGCCACCCGGCGGGCGGTGGTTCCGGCGGCCCTGGACACCCCACACATCAAGTGATTAGATGACTTCACTTGGGCGAAGGACGCATGGTGCGGCCGCCCGATCCACCCCCGGCGGACGCGATCATGCCCCCCACTCGACGCCCACGTACGAGACACCCCCCAAGATCGAACAGGAGGCCGGGCATGATCCGGTCGCGTTTACTGTGCATGGCCGCCATCTGCGCCGTCGTCACCCCGCTCGCCCTCACGGGCTGCTCCTCCAGCGGTAACACGGCGAAGGAGGCGGGCAAGACCGAGCTGAAGCTGTACAACGACAAGGGCGCCTGGAGCAAATACTTCGACCAGATGGGCGCCCTGTCCAAGCAGCAGATCGGGCTGTCGATGAAGCCGGTCGGCTACACCGACGAGCCGACGTACCAGGCGTTCATCAAGGCGTCCTTCCGCACCAACGTCAAGCCCGACCTGTTCACCTGGACGACCGGCGGCGGGCTGGCCGAGGTCGTCGCCCAGAAGCAGCTGGCCGAGACGACCGCCCTCTGGCAGGAGGCCATCAAGAACGGCGACCTGTCGGCGGACCTGGCGAAGTACTACACGGTGGGCGGGAAGCAGTACTGCGTGCCGCTGAACGCCGCCTACTGGGGGATGTTCTACAACAAGAAGGTCTTCGACAAGTACGGCCTCAAGCCCCCCACCACGTGGGACGAGCTGATCAAGATCGCCGACACGCTGAAGAAGAACGGCGTGCCCGCGTTCTACCACACCTCGGTGCTGTTCTCCTTCGTCTGGTTCGAGCAGCTGCTCGCCGGCACCGACCCCGACCTGTACGACCGCCTGTCCACCGGCCAGGCGAAGTACACCGATCCCGGCGTGGTCGAGGTCATGAAGCGGTGGAAGTCGATGATCGACGCCGGATACTTCAACAACGCCGGCGACAAGACCGACCCGGGTGACGTACTCAAGACCGGCAAGACCGCGATGGTGTCGTTCGGTACGTGGTTCAACACGAGCATGACGCAGCGCGATCTGAAGGCCGGCACCGACTACGGCTACTTCACGATCCCGAACGTCAACCCCGCGCTGCCCAAGACCTCGATGATCTTCGAGAGCGGCCCGCTCTGCTCGCTGGCCAAGGCGCCCGACCCCGAGGCCAGCACGAAGTACCTCAAGTGGTGGGTGACGCCGGCCGCACAGGAGAAGTGGGCGACCGCCAGGGGAGACGTCTCGGCCAACCCCAAGGTCACCATCACCGACCAGGCCATCGCGGAGGTCAGCAAGGCGGCGGGCAGCGGACAGTACCGCCTGGTCAACCGCTACTTCGAGGCCACGCCGCCGCCCGTGCTCACGGCCGCGCTGGACGGCTTCGGCGCCTTCCTCGTCAAGCCGGACAGCTACCAGAAGGTCCTTGAGGACATCCAGGGCGCCGCCGACGAGTACTGGAGCAGTCACCAGCCCGGCAGCTGAGATTCGAGGGCGCACCGGCACCTGTACGAATTCTGTACGCCGCGCTTGCAGGCTGATCATCAGCGGGTGCCGCGTGCGGCCTCCACTCCTTGCGATGCCCCCCGGAACAGTTCTTGAGGAGAAACCTGTGCAGGCCCGACTCCGTCGTTCGGCCGCGCTGCTTGCCGGTGCGCTCATCCCCCTCTCGCTGCTCACCGGCCAACCGGCCGGAGCCGCGTCCGCCGATCCCATGACCGACGCCTTCGCCCGCGCGGCCACCACGTACGAGGTGCCCCGCGACCTGCTGGTGTCCCTCGCCTACTCCGAAACCCACCTGGACGGTCACCGCGGTCAGCCCAGCGCGTCCGGCGGCTACGGGGTGATGCACCTGGTCAGCAACCCCGTCACGCACAGCCTTGAGCGCGCGGCCACGCTGACCGAGCAGCCCGTCTCGGCCCTGAAGGCGGACGCCGCGGCCAACATCACGGGCGGCGCCGCCGTCCTGCGCGCCTACGCCGATGAGCTGGGGCTGGACGCCAAGGCCCGCAAGGACGCCGCCAAGTGGTACCAGGCAGTGGCCAAGTACGGCGGCGCCTCCTCGCCGGAGGTCGCCCGGCTGTACGCCGACACCGTCTACAACCTGATGGCCCAGGGGATCCGCGCCACCACCCCCGAGGGCGAGGCCGTCACGGCGGCGCCACAGGTCGTCGAGCCCGAGCGTGGCTCCTACGCCAAGGCGCAGGAGCTGGGCAAGACCAACACGCTCGCGGCGGCGGTCGACTACCCGGGGGCGACGTGGGCGGCGGCGCACAGCAGCAACTACGCCGTCTCCAACCGCCCGACCAGCGACGCGATCGACCGCATCGTCATCCACGTTACCCAGGGCTCCTACGCCGGGACGATCGACTGGTTCCAGACCGGGCCGCGGCCGAATCCCACGTCGGCGCACTACGTCATCCGTTCGTCGGACGGCGCCATCACCCAGATGGTCAGGGAGAAGGACCGGGCCTTCCACGCCGGTGACTACAACAGGCGCTCGGTGGGCATCGAGCACGAGGGATTCGTCGACAACGCCTCCTGGTTCACCGACGCGATGTACCGCTCCTCGGCGGCGCTGACCCGCAACATCGCCGACCGTTACGGCATCCCCAAGGACCGGACGCACATCCTCGGCCACAGCGAGGTGCCCGGCGCCGACCACACCGACCCGGGTCCGAACTGGAACTGGACCACGTACATGAACTACGTCAATGGCGGCACCGGCCCCACCAACCCGCACACCGCCGAATCGGTGTGCGGCACCGGGTTCAAGGTGATCGACTCGGCGGCGCTGGGTACGGCGGGCACCGTCTACCTGACCTACAACTCGACCACCGGCTACAACTGCGTGGCCACGATCAAGAAGACCCAGCTCGGCACGGCCTCGGCCACCAGCGCCTACCTGGAGGTGGAGGGCCAGACGCGCATCACCGACAGCGGTAACTTCGCCTACTACGCGGGTCCGGTACGCGCCAACGCGGCCGACAAGTGCGTCAGATGGGGCGGCAAGGCCGGCACGTCCACCTACGACAGCCCGTCCGAGCACTGCGGATAGCCGGAACCTCCCGGCCTCGACGCGCGATGCGCTACGGGTAGCCGGAAACAGAGACAACGGGGCCCCGACGAATCGTCGTCGGGGCCCTCGTCATGTCAGGCGATCATCGGGCCCAGCGTGGTCACTGGGCCGGGGTGGGGCGCCGCCGGTTCCAGGAGTCGAGGATGTGCGTGCGCATCGCCGCGGCCGCCGCCTCGGGATCGCCGGCCGAGATCGCGTCGCTGATCGCCTGGTGCTCGTCCAGCGTCTGGCGCATGACCTCCTCGTTGTACTGGCCGTGGTAGCGCATGCTGGTGCGGGCCTTGTCGTGGATGCTGTTGACGATGGCGCGGCCGAGCCGGTTGCGGGAGGCCGCCATGATCACGTCGTGGAAGCGGACGTCGGCGGCGCCGAAATCGGGGGGAGAGGCGAGGTTCGACCGCATGACGCCCAGCACCTCGGCGATGCGCTGGGCGTCGTCGGAGGTGCGGGCCAGCGCCGCGGCGGCGGCCATCTCGGCTTCGAGCGCGGTGCGTACGGTGACCAGCTCGTCGAGGAAGGCCGCGGTCTCGTCGTGCGCGATCACTGAGGCGAGCACGACGTCGTCGAGGAGGTTCCACTGCCTCGGCTCGGTGACCTGGGTGCCGCGACCGTGCTCGATCCGGACCAGGCCCTTCTCCTGGATCACCTTGACCGACTCGCGGATCACCGTGCGGCTGACGCCGAACTCCTCGCACAGGTCGGCCTCGGGCGGCAGCGTGGCACCCGGGCGCAGTGTGCCGCGGATGATGTCGTCGACCAGCTGCTCGACCACCGTGGTGCCCAGTTTGGGGGCCCGCTCGCGGCGCGGCCGCTTCGCGGGTGGTTGGGGCCGCACCGCGTCGTCCGTCCACGGACCCTCCGCGTGCTGAGTCAACGTGCCCTCCCTTGATCACGACAGCGCCTTGAGTATAGGCCATTGTGTCGACGTCATTCGTATGATGTCATATCTCGAAACATTCCGTTAACGGAGGCCCTATGAGACGACGCAGTCATGCCGCGTACCGCCGTGCGGTGCCTGCGGCCACCGCCGCCGCGGCGGTTCTTCTCGCCGTCGCGGCCTGCGGTCCCCCCAACCCCACGGCTTCGTCCTCGTCGAAGCCGACCGGTGCCGCCTCCCAGTACGGGTTCAGCACGGCCGAGCAGAAGGACGGCAAGCTCGTGGTCTGGGTGGACTCCACCCGGCTCGACGCCGCGAAGGCCTACCAGATGGCGCACCCCGGCGTGCCGCTGGACATCGTCACCTACGACGGCAACGCCAACGGCTCCAACACCCTCAAGACCAAGGTGCAGCTGTTCAACCGGGCCGGCGAGGGCTGGCCGGACGTCGTGTTCACCACCGACAACAACACCGCCTCCTGGGCCTCGCAGGGTGATGACGCCTTCGTCGCCCCGCTCAACAAGGGCCTGCTCGACGACGCCACGCTGAGCGGCTTCGCCAAGGGCGCGCTGGACGTGTGCGCCGTCGACGGCACGGTCTACTGCCTGCGCAACGACCTGGCCCAGGTGGTGCTCTGGTACAACAAGAAGCTGCTCGACAAGTTCGGCTACACGTTGCCCAAGACGTGGGAGGAATACACCGCGCTGGGCGAGAAGGTGGCCGCCGAGCACCCGGGATACATCATCGGCACGGCCGGTGACGCGTGGGCGCCGGAGATCTACATGTGGGGCGGCGAGTGCCCGGCCAACCAGGTCACCGGCGCCAAGGCGATCACCGTCAAGGCGACGGACGCCAAGTGCGTACGGACCGCGCGGATGCTGGACAAGCTCGTGGCGAACAAGACGATGTCCATGCTGCCGCTGTTCGGTCCCGACTTCGTCAAGAACCAGGGCGACAAGGTGCTCATGCTGCCCGGCCCGGCCTGGTACGGCGGGGCGGTGTTCCAGGGGACGATCAAGACCCCGAAGGGCGAGCTCGCGGTCGGCGACGCGCTGCACTGGGCGGACCAGAGCGAGCCGGTGACCGGCAACGTCGGCGGTGGCACCTGGTGGCTGTCGCGGCACACCGCGCGCCTGAAGGCGGCCAAGGACTTCATCGGCTGGGTCGCCACCGCCGACGAGTACCAGGTCGCCCTCTCGCCGGGCTACCCCGCCTTCTCGGCCGCCGCGACGAAGTGGATCAAGAAGCAGCAGGACAGCGGCTACTACGCGGGCGACATCTCCGCCCCGATCGCCGCCGCGGCCGGACAGGTCTGGCCGGGCTGGGGTTCGCCGGAGTTCAGCCAGGAGGCGGTCTGGGCCAAGACCGTCATCCCCGGCCAGACCGCCGGCAAGACCATCGAGTCGCTGCTGCCGGACTGGCAGACGGCGATCGAGCAGCAGGCTCAGGTGTCCGGATACCAGGTCACCAAGTGAGCGTTACGCACGTGCGGAGTCGTTCCTGGCGGCCTGCCGCCGGGCACGTCTTCGTCTCCGGGTACGTGGTGCTGCTGGTCGCGTTCGGCATCGCGCCCACGGTGTACGCGCTCAATCTGGCGTTCACCGATGGCGAGGGGCGCTTCGCCGGCATCTCCAACTTCCTGCGTACCGCCCAGGACTATCGGTTCGTGGCCGCGGTCGGCCATGTGGCCACCTACCTTGTGCTGTGGCTGGTCACTTTGACCGTGCTCGTCCTGCTGCTCGCGCTGGTGGTGCACCGGCTCACCTCGCGCTGGTCGCGGGCCGCGCTGCGGTTCGTCTACTACGTGCCGGGCGCGCTGGCCGGGGCGTCGAGCGTGCTGCTGTGGCTGTTCATGCTGGACCCATCCGTGAGCCCGGTCGACGGCCTCGTCCGCTCGCTGTGGGGTGACACGTTCGTGCAGGTGATCGCGCCGGGGCACTTGCCCTGGATCTTCACGATCATCGCCTTCTGGACCGGCGCGGGCGGCTGGATCACGGTCATGTACGGCGCGTTGAACAGCATCCCGTACACGGTGATCGAGGCGGCGCGGGTGGACGGCGCCGGGCCAGTGAAGACGGCGTTGCGGGTGCAACTACCGATGCTGCGCAAGTGGATCGTCTACATGCTCATCCTGTCCCTGGCCGCGGGCACGCAGCTCTTCGTCGAGCCGCAGCTCGTCTCGCAGGCCGGTTTCGGGGTGGTCGGGACCGACTACTCGCTCAACCAGCTCGCCTATCTGTACGCCTTCGACCAGAACGACTTCAACGGCTCGGCGGCGATCGCGATCGACCTGCTCATCGTGGCTTTGTGCTGCGCCGGGCTGTTCGTCGCGCGGGGAGGTCTCTTCGATGCGGACTGATCAACGGCCCGGCGTCATCCGGCTGGTCGGCCGGGGGCTGATCGCCGCGCTGCTGCTGGCCTTCGCGCTGTTCTTCGTCCTGCCGATGGTGTGGCTGCTGCTCGCCTCGACCAAGAGCCCGGCCGACCTGATCCACGCCAACCCGCTGTCACCGGGCTCGATCGGCTCGCTCGTCACGAACTGGCAGCACCTCATGTCCTTCCAGGACGGGGCGGTGCTGACGTGGATGACGAACTCCGTCGTCTACTCGGCGCTCTCGGTGGCGCTGACCCTGCTGGTCGGCATCCCGGCCGGGTACGCGATGGCGCTCATGCAGTTCGGCGGACGCCGGCTGCTGCTCATCGTCACCCTGGTGGTGATGCTGATGCCGGCCACCGCCCTGGTGCTGCCGATCTTCCTGGAGCTCAGCTACCTCGGGCTGATCAACAAGACGGCCTCGGTCGTGCTGCCGATGTCGTTCTTCCCCTTCGGCGTGTACCTGACCTACATCTACTTCTCCACCAGCGTCCCCGGCGACCTGCTGGACGCGGCGCGGCTGGACGGTTGCGGCGAGACCGCGACCTTCTTCCGGGTGGCGCTCCCGCTGGCCAAGCCGGTGGTCGCACTGGTCGCCTTCTTCAGCTTCGTCAACAACTGGAACAACTTCTTCCTGCCGTACGTGATGCTGCCGAACAGCGACAACTACCCCATGCAGGTCGGCCTGACGCAGATGCTGGCCGCGACCCCCACCTTCAACCCCGTCGTCGGCGCCAACGCCGAGGTGCAGCCGCCCGAACTGGTGCTGGCCACCCTGATCTCCATCGCGCCGGTGTTGCTGGTGTTTCTGTTCTCTCAGCGCTTCCTGGTCGCCGGGCTGACCGCCGGCGCGACCAAGGGATGAGATTTTACGAGGTGAGGAGTACCCACCATATGACCGACAGCTTCGCCCGGCGCCCACCCGTTGTCACGGCGAGCGTCCCCGTCATCGAGCCACCGGCCTGGGCGCTGTCCCAGCGCGCGCTGTTCGACCTGCTGGACAGCGGGTGGCGGCTGTTCTCCTCCCGCTACACCCGGCCTGACGGCTCGCTGCGCTACTCCGGCCGGCTGTCCAGCCGCGACGGCGCGGACGACTTCTTCGAGCCGTTCTTCAACTGGCCCCAGCTCTACCTGCTGGGCGGCGCGGACGACCTGCTCCCGGCGTGCGCCCACCACTGGGAGGGCGTGGCGGCCCAGATGACCGAGCTCGGCATGTTCGCCGAGGAGTTCGAGATCGGCTACGACTGGTTCCACCAGGGCGAGAGCCTGCTCTTCACCTACTTCCTCACCGCCGCCGACCCGGCGGCCTGGGCGGAGCGGGCCACTCGGTTCGCCGACCTCTATCTCGGTCCGGCCAACTACGACCCGGACCACCACATCATCAAGGCCCCGCACAACGGCAGCGGGGGAGCTCGCGACGGGGTGTCCGACACGCCCGCCTATCCCTGGACCGAGGCCGAGGCCGCGCAGTACGGCTACCCGCTGGACTGGCTGGTCCCGGCCGACGCGCCGGTGCCGCCGCTCGCCGACGACCCGCGGCTGGGCGCGGAGATGCGCGAGCGTATGGGCCGGGGCGACGCGGTCGGCAACCTGAGCGTGGCCGGCCTGGTCTGCAACGCCTTCCTGGTCTCCGGCGACGAGCGATACGCCGCCTGGCTGCGCGAGTACGTCGGTGCCTGGCAGCGCCGGGCCCAGGACAACGGCGGGATCGTCCCGGACAACGTCGGCCTGGACGGTACGGTCGGCAGCCAGCTGGACGGGCGCTGGTACGGCGGTCACTACGGCTGGACCTGGCCGCACGGCATGTACAGCGTCGGCCAGGCGACCGCCGTCGGCGCGCTCAGCGCCGCGCTGGCCACGCGCGACGACCGCTACCTCGACCTGCTCCGGTCGCTGCTGGACGCGATCATCGGCCTGGGCGTCAAGCTGCCGTTCAGCCAGAGCGACTCGGCCAACCAGGGCCGCTGGCGCGCTCATCTCGGCTCGGACGTGGACACCGCCACCCTGCTCGTGCCCTACCGGCACAGCGACAAAGGCTGGTTCGACTACAACCCGATCCAGACCTCGGTCCCGTTCGCGCTCTGGCACCACACCGGCGCGGCCGAGGACCGGGCCCGCCTGGACGCGCTGCGCGCCGCGGCCGGTTACGACTGGGCGACGGTACGGCCGTTCCGCGACAAGGAGGAGGCCGGACACGAGGAGCCGTGGTACGCCTACCTGCGCGGCGACAACCCGGACTACCCCCAGCGAATCCTCGCCGCCGCGCACGCCCAGGCCCGGCGCCGCATAGCGCTGCTGCTCGCCAACGCCGACCGGGACCTGCCGGAGGAGGCGATCCACCTGTGGCAGAACGTCAACCCGGTGGTGACCGAGGCGCTGGCCCAGACGATGTGGGGCGGCCCGCAGGTCATCTACAACGGCGGTCTGCAGCAGGCCAGGGTCCGCTACTTCGACGCCGAACGCCGCCGCCCTGGCGTGCCGGAGCAGGTCGCCGCGCTGGTCAGCGCGATCGAGCCGGAGGCAACCGTGGTCACGCTGGTCAACCTCTCGGCCACCGACGACCGGGTGCTCATCGTCCAGGCGGGGGCGTTCGGCGAGCACGAGATCGCCACCGCCGTCGCGACCGGCGCCGAGCCCGGCTGGACCGGCCACGACACCGAGTACATCCACCACCAGCCGGTGCCGTCGGCCACCGAGCTCACGGTCGGCGGCCCGCACCTCACGGTGGAGCTACCGGCCGGCACCACCGTCACGCTGACCCTGCGGCTGCGGCTGCACGCTTACCAGCCGTCGTACCGGCAGCCGTGGGACTGAGCCGGTCCTCCCCGCAGGCTTCCGTGACCGGGTCAGCCGTACGGCCAGGAAGGCGAGGGCGGCCACGGGCAGCGCCAGGTAGATCAGGCCGGCCAGCCATTGCCCGGCCGCCACGCCCGGCGCGCCGCGCGGGGTCACCTGCGCGAACCAGTCCTGGGCCAGCACCGGCCCGTACAGCAGGAGTAGGCCGACCACCACCTGCGCCGCGGCGACGGCCGCGAGCAGTCGGGTGCGATCGCGCCGGGCGATCGTCTGGGGCAGCGGGTCGACCCCGGCCAGCACCCAGCAGCACAGCAGCCCGGTGCCGAAGAACAGGCCCTGGGTGAGCAGGTGGACCGCCTGGTTGGTGACCGACCAGGCCAGCCACTCGGTGCCGTAGAGGACGAGGAGCGGCAGCACATAGATGGCCAGGAGGGTCGTCGGATGAGTGAGCCGCCTGGTCAGGGGGCTGTTCAGGATGGCGGAGGTGACGTCGCCGTACTGTGAGGCGGGGGTGATGGCCCGCGCGGTCAGCGTCAGCGGCGCCCCGAAGGCCAGCAGCAGCGGTCCGACGACGTTGAGCACCGTGTACTGCAGCGCGTGCGCCGACGGCATCGCCCGCGCGTAGGCGCTCACGCCGCCGGCGAGCACCAATGCCAGCACCGCCACCCCGGCGAACCAGGCGATCGTCCGGCCCACCGGCCACGGCACGCCGGCCCGGGCGAGCCTGCGCAGCCCGGCCAGATAGCCGATGACCGGAAGCGCCAGGGCGAGCAGGACCAGCGGGTTCGGCCGGAACTCGGTGATCAGGTGGCCGATCGAATAGGGCGCCAGGTTGTAGCCCAGGAGGTCGTCGTGGCTGCCGGTGGTCGGCGGCGCGGAGCGCGACAGGCCGACGGCCAGGCCCATGGCCGCCGCCATCACCACGATCTCGCCGGTGGCCAGCCGGACGAAGGTGCCGCGCCTGGAGTGTTCGGCGATCCCGGCGACGGTACGGCGGCGGTGGATCCACCCGATGACGCCCAAGGCCACCAGCGCCGTCACCTTGGCCAGGACGAGCGTGCCGTACCTCGTCGTCCACAACTGCGGCACCGAGTCCAGCCGGACCCAGGCGCCGGCCACACCGGACACGGTCACCGCGACGAAGCAGCACAGGGCCAGGGTGCTGAATCTGGCGACGACGCCGGCCAGCCGGTCCGAGCGGCGGAAGTGGATCAGCACGGCCACCAGGCCGCCGACCCACACGGCCGCCGCGAGCAGGTGCGTCATCAGCGCCGAGACCGCGACGTCGTGATCTCCGGCCGAGGCGGCGTGACCGACGTAGGCGGGCGGCAGCAGGCCGAACGCGGCGGCCACGAGCAGGGTGACCGCCCACCGGGGCCGCCGGCCGTCCCGTACCCGAGAGGAGCCGAGCACCACGACCGTGGCCGTGCACGTCACCACGAGCATGGCCTGCGTCTGGGGGAGAGTGGTGCCGAAGTTCAGCAGGGTGAAGTCGCCGAACACCTGGCTCGCCGGGAGGCTGAGGATGTTCGCGAGTGTCAGCAGGTAGGTCAGCAGCGCGCAGAGCGCCCAGCCCAGTGCCCAGCCGCCCGCGGCGCGTACGCAGGCGCTCGCCTCCGGCGCGTCGCGCCGGACCAGGACCACCCCGGCGACCAGGGTCCCCACCGTGCCGACGGAGCACACCTCCAGCGCCAGCCGCGCCAGCGGCACTCCCCAGACGGTCAGCGGATCGGGTGTCGGCAGCCCCTTGATCGGCGGCGGCGTTCCGCCTCCGCCGACCCATAACGCGCCCACCAGCGCCAGGACGCCGACCGCGACGGCGACACCGGCGTATAACAGCGCCCGACGCCCGGATGACAGCACCAGCGTCCTCCTTTGTCAGGGGGCGTCCCTCTGTTGGGTAAGCGTCCCCCTATGGACGGGTACGTCCGCGTACCTGCGGCGGTTCGATGGCCGCAGGAGCGGATTTATCGCTTTATTCTTCCGCGAAGCTCGGCGCCGGGGTCGGCGATCGCGGTGATCGCCGCGGACTCCGTGGCGGTTTCCGCGGCGGCGGCCGGGCCGGGCAGGACGGGCTTGAAGGCGTAGACCAGGGCGGCGGCGGCGATGGCGCCGGTGTTCAGCGCCAGAGCCCGGTCGTTGATGTTCGTCGTGGTGTCGCAGGCCTTGTGGTAGCACGCGTCGTACGGCTGGCCGGCCGTACCACCGAACAGGGCCGCCTCCTGGGCCGTCTTGATGCCCTCGCCCCCGGTGAACAGGCCGCCGGAGGCGATGCCGGCCGCGATGAACGGGCCGTAGTCGGAGCGGCCGTCGAAGTCGGTGCCGTTGTGGCCCTGCTGCAGCAGGTCGTAGTAGCTCTCGAACAGCTTCTCGATCTCGGCCGAGCCGGGCGGACCGGCGGGCTCGCCCGTGGCGTCGGAGTCGTCACCGTCGTAGATCTTGAGGGCGTAGTTCGGCGAGGCGATCATGTCGTAGTTGAGGTAGAGCTTGATCCTGCTCCGCCGGGCGGGGCTCAGGTGCTCCACGTAGAACTTCGAGCCCAGCAGGCCCAGCTCCTCCGCGCTCCACCAGGCGAAGCGGAGCTTGTTCCGGGTGGGGATCTTGCCGAGCGCCTCGGCGACGGCCAGGAGCGCGGCGCTGCCCGAGCCGTTGTCGTTGATGCCCGGCCCCTCCAGGACGGAGTCCAGATGCGCCCCGGACATGACCACCTTGTCCGGGTCGCCCCAGGGGGAGTCGGCGATCACGTTAGAGGTGGTGCGTACCTCGCTGATCGTGTCGGTCTTGAGGTGGACCGTCGCCCCCGTGGCGAGCTCCTGGCCGACCGCGAAGGAGGCGCCGACGACCGGGATGGAGACCGGTTCGCCGAGGTTGCCCTGCGGAGTCGCGGTACGGCCCGGCTGACCCTCGTTGAAGATGATCGCGGCCACGGCGCCCGCCGCCTGCGCGTTCCGCGCCTTGACCAGGAAGGCGCAGGTGCCGCGCTGCAACAGCGCGATCTTGCCCGGCGTGAACCCGGCGAAGTCGGCGGCCTCGCAGCCGGAGGTGGAGGTGCCCGGTGTCGGGCCGGGCGGCAGGACCAGGTCGACGTTCTGCAGGGCCGCGATGACGTCGCCGCGCCCGGAGTAGCTCATCGTGGCGAGGTCGCCGAGGGTGGAGCCGTCGGGCGGGGTCGGGGTGTAGACCTTGTGCGCCGGGGCGACCCGCTCCATCAGCGCGGTGGATCGCTCCTGGTAGAAGGGGAAGTCGAACGGCTGAACGGTCACCCGGTAACCGGCGGCCCTGAGCTTGGCGGCCACGTAGTCGCGCGACGCGTCGTGGCCGCGGGTGCCCGCCGCGCGGGTGTGGTGGTGGATGTCGGCGATGGCCTGCAGCGCCCGCAGGTGCTCCTTGACCGCCGCGAGGGCACCGGAGCCGATCAGCCTCCCCTCGGCGGGGCCGGGGGCGGCGTCGGCGTGGGCGGCGACGGGGGCGAGGGTGAGTGCCGCGACCACGGTGAGGGCGCGGTGGACACCCCCGCGCATGACGGTAGGCATAGGGCTTCTCCAACTGGCGGTGGGTGTAGTGCGATCCGGACACCATCAGCCGGGAAGAACCTGGCGACCGCCAGTCAGATGATCACCCCATTCTAGGAGCGGGCCCCGCGAAAACCGGACACCCTCAGGCGCTCAGGCATGTCGTGGCGCTTCCGAGGTGGCCGCACCTGTTGCGTTATCCGAGGTAGCCGCCCATGGTGCGGAAGTAGTCGGTGGCCGCGTGCTCGGTGCCGTCCGGTGTCCGCAGCCGTTTGACCACCAGCCCGCGTCGCTGCCCGGTCCGCGCGTCCGCGCCGGCGACGATGACCACCCCATCCCCCTCCCGGATGAAGATCCGTCCGGGGGTGCCTCCGTAGCGGGCCTGCGACACCGCGGCCGAGACGATCTGGATCCGCTCGCCGCGATGGTGGGTGAACGCGTTCGGGTACGGGTCGGACTGGGCTCGGACCAGCCGCTCCAGGTCCTCCGCCGGCCAGGACCAGTCGATCCGGCCGTCCTCGACCGACCGCTTGTGGAAGAAGCTGGCCTGGGTACGGTCCTGGGGGACCCAGCGCGCCCGGCCGGAGGCGATCAGGTCCAGCGACTCCCGTACGAGCGGCTCGATCAGGTCCACCGTCCGGTGGAAGAGGTCGGTCGTGGTGTCGTCGTCCTTCACGGGCACGGCCCGTTGCAGCAGGATGTCGCCCGCGTCCAGTTCGGCGTTCATGCGGTGCGTGGTGACGCCGACCTCCCGCTCGCCGTTGATCAGGGCCCAGATCAGCGGCGAGAAGCCCGCGTACGCCGGAAGCAGCGAATCATGGATGTTGAGCGTGCCGTGCGGTGGCAGGTCGAAGATCTCCGGCGGCAGCCAGGTCCGCCAGTTGTTGGCGACGATGATGTCCGGCGCGGCGTCCCGGAGCGCCTGGAGGAGGCCGGCGTCGTCGGGCCGGTCGCGCAGCAGCACCGGCACGTCGTGCCGCTCCGCGAGCTCCGCGACCGAGTCGTCCCAGATCTTCTCGTAGGCGTGCTCGCTCTTGGGGTGGGTGACGGCGAGGACCACGTCGTGGCCGGAGTCGAGCAGGGCGCGTAATGTCCGATGGCCCCACGTCTGGTACCCGAACATGACCACTCGCATGATCGATCCTCTCTGCCATGATTCTTGAAAGGTTAGCCTTACCTTATCTACTATTGCCCCGATAAGGGAGGCGATGCCGCGGTGGAGACCCTGCCGAGTGGTCCGGACACGATCTACGACATCCTGGGAGTCGGATTCGGGCCATCCAACCTGGCGCTGGCCATAGCCGTCGACGAGCACAACGCGCGGGTCCCGGAAGCGGACCGGCTGCGCGCCGGGTTCCTGGAGAAGCAGGCCGCCTTCGGCTGGCATCGGGGCATGCTGCTCGACGACGCCACCATGCAGGTGTCGTTCCTGAAGGACCTGGTCACCATGCGGGACCCGGCGAGCGACTTCAGCTTCCTGTGCTACCTGAAGGAGCGCGGCAGGCTGGTGGACTTCCTCAACCACAAGACGCTGTTCCCGTTACGGATCGACTTCCACGGCTACTTCGAGTGGGCCGCGGCCCGGATGCGGGAGATGGTCGAGTACTCCGCCGAGGTCCTGTCCATCGAGCCCGTCGTCACCGAGGACGGCGAGGTCCCCCTGTTCGACGTGACCAGCCGCGACCCCGGCGACCCGGAGCGCTTCATCGTCCGCCGGACCCGCAACATCTGCGTCGCCACCGGCCTGGAACCCCACCTGCCGCCGGACGCCGCCCTGTCCGACCGCGTGTGGCACAACAGCGAGCTGATCCCGCGCGTGGCCGCCCTCACCGAGGCCGGCGTCCCGGTACGCCGGATCCTGGTGCTCGGAGCCGGGCAGAGCGCGGCGGAGACGGCCGACTATCTCCATCGGACCTTCACCGGCGCCGAGGTGTGCGCGGTCTTCGCGAAGTACGGCTACACCCCGGCCGACGACAGCCCCTTCGCGAACCGGATCTTCGACCCCGAAGCCGTCGACACCTTCTTCCAGGCCCCGCCCTCGGTCAAGCAGGCGCTCCACGACTATCACCGGGGCACCAACTACTCGGTGGTCGACATGGACCTCATCGAGTCCCTGTACGCGACCATGTACCGCGAGAAGGTCCAGGGCAACGAACGCCTGCGCATCCTCAAGGTCTCCCGCATCAGGGACGTCAGCGTCAACGGCGACCGCCTGGACGTCACGGTGGAGTTCCTGCCGACCGGCGAGCGGGAGGTGCTGGCCACGGACATCCTCGTGCACGCCACCGGCTACCGCCCCCAGGACCTCGGCGTCGTGCTCGGCGAGACGGCCAAGCTCTGCCTGCGCGACGAGGAGGACGAGGTCCGGATCGGCCGCGACTACCGCGTCGAGGTGCCCTGGCACGTGTCGGCCGGCATCTACGTACAGGGGGCCAGCGAGCACACGCACGGCATAACTTCCACCCTGCTGTCCACCACGGCCGTCCGCGCCGGCGAGATCCGCGACTCGCTGCTCGCCAACCGCGCGCGAGCCACGAGCTAGTGGTATCCCTGCGCCCACAACCTTTACCGAAGCAGACGGAGCGGCAGCCGGCCGGCGGCGTCGCCGCGACGAACGCGGGCCGGAGCGCGTGGCTGGCGGTGTGCCTGGTGCTGCTGGCCGTCGCCTGCGTCCTGAGCATCGTCGTCGGCACCAAGAACATCGCCCCGGCCACGGTCTGGAACGCCTTCGCCCACTTCACCAACACCGACGACCAGGTGCTCGTACGCGAGCTGCGCGTCCCCCGGACCGCGCTGGGCCTGCTCGTCGGCGCGGCGCTGGGCATCGCGGGCGCGCTCCTCCAGGCCGTGACCCGCAACCCGCTGGCCGACACCCAGATCCTCGGCGTCAACGCGGGCGCGGGCCTGTTCGTGGTCTTCGCGATCGGGGTGCTGGGGCTCACCGGGATCTGGTCGTACGTGTGGTTCGCCTTCCTCGGCAGCGCCGTCGCGATGGTCCTGGTGTACGCCCTGGGCTCGGCGGGCAGCAGGGGCGCGACGCCGATCCAGCTGACGCTCGCCGGTGTGGCGCTGGGCGCGGTCATGGAGGGCGTCTCGGCCGGGATCCGGCTGATGAAGCCGCGGGCGTTCGACTACCTGCGGTTCTGGGACGTCGGCACGCTGGCGGGCAGGCCGCTGTCGATCGCGGGGGCGGTGGCGCCGTTCGTCGCGGCTGGGCTGGTCCTGGCGCTGGCCGTCGCGCGGTCCCTCAACGCCATCGCCCTCGGGGACGATCTCGCCCGGTCCTTGGGCACGAACATCGCGCGGGCGCGGGCGCTGTCCATGGTCGCGGTGACCCTGCTGGCCGGGGCGGCCACCGCGGCTGTGGGTCCGATCGGGTTCGTGGGTCTGATGGTGCCGCACGCCGTCCGCTGGATCGTCGGGCCGGACCAGCGGTGGATCTTCGCGTACACGATGGTGTGCGCGCCGGTCCTCATGCTCGCCGCCGACGTCGCCGGCCGGGTGGTCATCCGGCCGGCGGAGCTGCAGGTGGGGATCGTGACGGCGTTCGTGGGCGCGCCGGTGCTGATCTGGCTGATCCGCCGCAGAACGGTGAACGGCCAGTGACCGGCTCGGCGGGATCGGGTCCGGTGGGATCTGACGCGGCGGGCTCCGGTGCGGTGGGATCCAATGCGGTGGGGACCGGTGCGGCGGGATCGGTGGGGTCCGGCTTGGACTCGGGATCCGGTCTGGACTTCGGTCGGGGGGTCGTGGTCGTGCGTGGGGCGTCGGTTTCGCTGCGGTTCGGGGTGCGGACGGCGGTCATCTGCGGCGTGCTGGGTCTGGCGGCCCTCGCGGTGGGCGTGCTGGCCCTCGGCACCGGCGAGTTCGAGGTGCCCGTCGGGGAGGTGGTCCGCGTCCTGCTGGGCGGTGAGCCGGGTCCCGCCCGGCTGGTGATCATGGAGTGGCGGCTGCCACGGGTGCTGCTGTCCCTGCTCATCGGGATGGCTCTGGGGCTGAGCGGTGCCGTGTTCCAGTCGTTGACGCGCAATCCCCTGGGCAGCCCCGACGTGATCGGCTTCAACACCGGCGCCTACACCGGAGTGCTGGTCACGATGATGTTCGTTGGCCGCGACTACTACCAGACGGCCGCGGGCGCGCTCGTGGGCGGCCTGCTCGCCGCCGCCGTGGTCTACCTTCTGGCCTACCGGAAGGGCGTCCAGGGGTTCCGGCTGATCATCGTGGGGATCGCGGTCAGCGCGATCCTCGGCGCGGCCAACCAGTGGTTCGTCATCAAGGTGAACCTGCAGACCGCCGTCGCCGCCGCGATCTGGGGACAAGGCAGCCTGAACACCCTGACCTGGGACCAGGTCCTGCCCGTGGCCGTCTCGGTCGCGCTGCCGACCGCGCTCCTGGTGGCCCTCGGGCGGCGCCTGTCGCTGCTGGCCATGGGGGACGACGCCGCCGCGGCGCTCGGCGTACGGACGGAGCGGTCGCGCCTGGCGTACCTCGTCATCGGGGTCGCGCTGACGGCGGTGGCGACGGCCGCCGCCGGGCCGATCTCGTTCGTCGCGCTCGCCGTCCCGCAGCTGGCCCGCCTGCTGACGCGTACGGCCGGCATCGCGCTGGTGCCGTCGGCGGTCACGGGCGGGCTGCTGCTGGCCACGAGCGACTGGCTCGCGCAGCGGGCCTTCGCCCCCACCCAACTCCCGGTCGGCATCGTCACGGTGTCGCTGGGCGGCGTCTACTTCGCCTGGCTGCTGGCCAGGCAGGCACGCAGCCGATGAGGCGAGCCATCGCCGCCGTGGCGCGGGGCGACCCGGTGCTCCCGACCGGTCGCGCTCCCATCCATCCACCCACCCCCGATGCCAAGGAGGCACAGTGTCCGACAACCCCTTCGACGACGAGAACGGCACCTTCTACGTCCTGGTGAACGACGAGGAGCAGCACTCCCTGTGGCCGACCTTCAAGGAGGTGCCCGGCGGCTGGCGGATCGTCTTCGGCGAAGGCGGCCAGAGCAAGCGGCAGGAGTGCCTCGACTACGTCGACGCGAACTGGACGGACCTGCGTCCCAAGAGCCTGCGTGAGAGCATGGCCCGCGCGTCGGCCCAGGTGAACGACAGCTGAACGCGTCAGCCACGGCGCGGCCCCGGACGGGGTGGCGCGTTCTCCTGCGTACGGTGACCCGCAACCGGCGGCGGCTGGGCCTGGGGACCGCTCTCATCAGCCTCCACCAGGTGTGCGAGTCACTCGTACCGATTTTCATCGGGGTCATCGTCGACCGGGCCATCGGTCCTGGCGACGGTGGCGCCCTCGTGCTCTGGGTGGCGGCCCTGGCGGTGCTGTTCGTCGTGCTGACGATGGTGTACCGGTTCGGCGCCCGGCAGCTCATGCTCGCCATCGCGGTGGAGGCCCACACCCTCCGGGTCGAGGTGGCGGAGAAGATCATGCATCCGCGCGGCATCCGTACCGGCCGTCGCGCCGGCGACCTGCTCACCGTCTCGACCACCGACACCGACAACACCTCGTACCTGCTGGACTACGTGCCACGCGTCGCCGGCGCGGTGACGGCGACCGTGGTGAGCGCCGTCGCGCTGCTCGTGATCGACTGGCGGCTCGGGCTGGCCGTCCTCGTCGGGACGCCCGTGGTGCTCCTCGCGCTCCAGGCGGGCACGCCGCTGATCACCAAACGGGTGACCGAGCAGCAGGAACGCGCGGCGGAGGCCACGTCACTGGCGACCGACCTGGTCAGCGGGCTGCGCCCACTGCGCGGCCTCGGCGCCGAGGAGGCGGCCGCCCAACGCTACCGGGAGGTCAGCGGGCGGTCCTTGCGGGCCGTCGTCCGGGCGGCCCACACCCAGGGCGTGTACGTGGCCGCCTCGACGACCTGCGGCGCGCTGCTGGCCTGCGGCATCGCGATCCTGGCCGGGTGGTTCGCGCTGACCGGGCGGATCAGCGCCGGGGAGCTGATCACCGTGATCGGGCTCGCCCAGTTCCTGATGGAACCGATCGGGCTGCTGGCCATCGTCCCGAGCTGGGTGGCGGAGGCGCGAGCGTCGGCCGAGCGCGTGGCCGTCATCCTGAACGCGGACCCACTGGTACCCGACGGCACCGAACCACTCGACAACGGGGCGTCCGGCAACAAGGCGCCCGGTCTGGAGGTGCGCGCCCTCAGATACGGCACCCTCGACGGGGTGGACCTCCTCGTGCGGCCCGGCGAGTTCGTGGGCGTCGCGGCACACCGCTCCGCCGACGGAGAGGCACTGGTCAAGGTCCTCTCGGGGCGGGTGGCGCCGGAGGAGTACGACGGCCGGATCCTGGTCGGCGGTCGAGAGCTGGCCCGGATACGGCTGGCGCACGCCCGCCGGACAATGCTGGTGGAACCCCATCAAACGGACCTGTTCACGGGCACAATCCGGGACAACCTCACCGTAGGCGCACTGGCGGTGGGCCGAGCGGACCCGGTGGACGCGGTGAGCTCGGCGGGCCGAGAGGCCCCGACGGACCCCGTGGGCTCGGCGGGCTCGGCCGGTCCGGGTCTGTTGGCTGAGGTCCTGGCTGCCTCGGCTGCCGATCAGGTGCTGTCCGCCCATCCCGACGGTCTGGAGCATCTGGTCACCGAGCGGGGTGCCAGTTTGTCGGGCGGGCAGCGGCAGCGGGTCGCGCTTGCCCGGGCGCTGCTGGCCCGGCCGCCGATCCTCGTCCTGCACGACCCGACGACGGCCGTGGACGCCGTCACCGAACACGCGATCGCCCAGGGCGTACGAGCTCTGCGACACGCTCAGAGCCCAGGGCAGGCCCCCGAGCAGGGCGTACAGGCTCCGTGGCACCCGCGCGGCGAGGCGGTCCCGTTCACCACCATTGTGGTCACGAGCAGCCCCGCGATGCTGGCCGCGACGGACCGGGTCGTCGTCATCGACGGCGGCCGGGTGGTCGCCGAAGGCAGCCACACCGAACTGGCCGCGACCGACAGCGACTACAACCGGGCGGTACTGAGATGAGCGGATCAGGTGGCGACGGGACGGACACCGGGCGAGATCGCGAGTTGCTCCCGGTCGCCGGCGCGCGCCTCACGTGGGCGTGGCTGTGGCGCGAACTGCGCGTCCGGTGGCCGAGCCTCACCTTCGCGCTGCTGGTGGGCCTGCTGGGGGCGGTCGCCTCCGTGGTGCCGGCGTACGCGCTGGGCGCTCTCGTGGACCGGGTGCGGGAGCACGCCCCAGCCTCCGCGATCGTGCCCATCACGATCGTGATCACCGTCGCGGCCGTGGTCGGCGGGCTGGCCACCGGCCTGGCGACGTACCTGATCGGCCGGTTGTGCGGGCAGATACTCGCGGTGCTGCGGGAGGCGACCGTGGCCCGGGCGCTGACCCTGCCCGCCACGACGCTCGAACGTACCGGGAAGGGCGATCTGCTCTCGCGAGTGGGCAGCGACGCGGCCGCGATCGGCAAGGCGGCCTCCGACGTGATTCCCACGATGATCTCGGCGTTCCTGCTCGGCGTCCTGAGCGTCGCCGCGATGGCCGGGATCGACTGGCGGCTCGGGCTGGCCGGCGCGGTCGCGGTGCCGTTGTACGCGGTGGCGCTGCGGTGGTACCTGCCGCGCGCGGCGCCCCAGTACGCCCGGGAGCGGCAGGCGGTGGCGGACTCGTCGCAGCTGCTCGTCGAGAACATGCAGGGTGTACGCACGGTGCACGCCTACCGTCTGGAGCGGGCGCGGCTGCACGACATCGGGATCGCCTCCGGGCGGGCCCGCGACATCTCGGTCTCGGTCTTCACGCTGTTCACGCGCTTCGTCGGCCGGGTCAACCGGGCGGAGTTCTTCGGGTTGGCCGCGATCTTGGTGGCGGGGTTCCTGCTGGTGCGCGGGGGGTCGGTGACGGTCGGCGAGAGTGCCGCCGCGGCCGTCCTCTTCCATCGGCTGTTCAACCCGATCGCGATGCTGCTGTTCACCTTCGACGAGGTACAGGCGGCGGGCGCGAGCCTGGCCCGGCTGGTCGGGGTGGTGGAATTCACTCCGGCGCCTCAACGTCCGGACCGGGCGCCACGCGTACCTGGGGACGGTTCGCTTGAGTTGTCCGGTGTGCGCTTCAGCTATGACGGCCAGGTCGACGTTCTCCACGACGTGAGCGTGCGGGTCGCGGCGGGCGCGCGGGTGGCGCTGGTGGGGTCGACGGGGGCGGGCAAGTCCACCCTCGCGGCCATCGCGGCCGGGATCCTGCGGGCCGGGCACGGCGAGGCGCGCGTCGGCGGCGTGTCGCTGGCGGAGCTGGCCCCGGCGGACCTGCGGGAGCGGGTGGCGATCGTCACCCAGGAGACCCACGTCTTCGCCGGGCCGCTGATCGAGGACCTGCGCCTGGCCCGCCCGGGGGTCTCGCCGGACGAGGCCGCCGCCGCGCTGGACACCGTCGGCGCGCTGGACTGGGCGCGGAGCCTTCCGGAGGGCCTGGACACGGTGGTCGGCGAAGGCGGTCACGAGCTGACCGCGGCCCAGGCCCAGCAACTCGCCCTCGCGCGGCTGGTGCTCGCGGACCCCGCGATCGCCGTCCTGGACGAGGCCACGGCGGAAGCGGGCAGCCTGGGCGCCCGCGACATCGAGGCGTCCGCCGCCGCGGCGACCCGGGGACGGACCACCCTGATCGTCGCCCACCGTCTCACCCAGGCGGCGTCGGCCGATCGGGTGGTCGTCCTCGAACACGGCAAGGTCGTCGAGGAGGGCCCGCACCACGAACTGGTCGCCGCCGGCGGCCGGTACGCCGAACTGTGGCGGGCTTGGGAGACGCGTACACCCACTTCCCCATCAAGTAAGGCTAGGCTAACCTAAGTTGCGTGGCGAATACCGTGAACCCAGGGCGTCCGGACGGCATAGGCGAGCGACTTGAGGCACTGCGCAGGTGGAACAACGCGACCACGCCAGAGACGATCACCACGGTCGCCGACCTGTTCACCGCACAGGTACACCGCACTCCCCACGCCCTCGCGGTGGTGGCGCCCGGCGCCCGCCTGACGTACGCCGAATTGGGGGCCCACGTCTTCCAGCTCGCGCACCACCTGCGCGGTCGCGGCCTGGGGGCGGAAGACGTCGTCGCGGTGTCCACGCCCCGCTCCGCGGAGCTGGTCGTCGCCGTGCTGGCGGTCATGGTCGCGGGCGGCGCCTTCGTACCGGTCGAGCCGTCCTGGCCCGCGGAACGCCGCGCCAAGGTACGCGCCGAGGCCGGGGCGGGCCTGGTCATCGCCGCCCCCGGCATGGAGACCGGCGACTCCGTCATAGAGGTGGACCTCGGCACCTGGCGCTATGGCGGCGAACCCGTCGAGCCGCCGCCGCTGCCGTCCATCAGCGGGGGACGGCTCGCGTACGTGATGTTCACCTCCGGCTCCACGGGCACGCCCAAGGGAGCCATGATCCGGCACGAGGCGATCAGCACCCGGCTGCTGTGGCAGGTCGAGGAGATCCTCGGATTCGGGCCGGGGGACGCGTCGCTGTTCAAGGCGCCGCTGTCGTTCGACATCTCGGTCAACGAGATCCTGCTGCCGCTCGTCTCCGGCGGCTATGTGGTCGTCGCCGAGCCCGGTGGCGAACGCGACCCCCAATACCTGCTGGACCTGATCGCGGGGGAGCGGGTGACGTTCGTCTATCTGGTGTCGTCGATGCTCGACACCCTGCTGGAGATGGCCGACGGGACCTCGCTGCTGTCCGGGCTCAAGCACGTCTGGTGCGGCGGCGAGGTGCTCACCCCGGAGTTGTTCGATCGGTTTCGGAGCCGGTTGTCCACCACCCTGTACCACGGCTACGGTCCGGCCGAGGCGACCATCGGCGTCTCGCACGTCATCTACCGGGACACCGCCGAGCGCATCGCGACCTCGATCGGCCGCCCCAACCCGCACACGCAGCTCTACGTGCTCGACGACCGGCTGGAGCCGCTGCCGGTGGGTGCGGTCGGGGAGTTGTACGCGGCGGGGTTCCTGCTCGGGCGCGGGTACATCAACGCCCCCGCGCTGACCGGCTCCCGGTTCGTGGCCAACCCGTTCGGCGACGGCGGTTCCCGGATGTACCGCACCGGCGACCTCGCGCGCTGGAACGCCGACGGCTCTCTGGAGTTCGTGGGGCGGGCGGACAACCAGGTGAAGATCCGCGGCATGCGACTGGAGCCGGAGGAAGTGGAGGCCGTGCTGGCCACCTACCCGGGGGTGCGGCAGGCGGCCGTCACGGTGGGTACGAACGCGGCGGGCGTACGGCACCTCATCGGGTACGTGACCTCCCACGACGACCTTCCGGCGGCGGAACTACGGCGCTGGTGCGCCGACCGGCTGCCCGAGTACATGGTGCCGAGCGCCTTCGTCGTCCTGGACCACTTCCCGGTCACCGCCAACGGCAAGGTGGACCGCCGAGCTCTGCCGGAGCCCGAGGTGGGTCGCCGCGCCCAGCCGGAGTCAGGCCGCGGTGTGGGCGCGGGCGAGTCGCGGGAACGCACTCTTTGCCAGATCTTCGCGCGGGTCCTCGGCCTCGACGAGGTGGGGGCCGATGAGGACTTCTTCGCGCTGGGCGGTGACAGCATCGTCGCGATCGGCGTCGTCCGGCAGGCGCGGCGCGCGGGACTCGTGGTGCGGGCGCGCGACCTGTTCGCCCATCCCACGCCCGCCGCGCTGGCGGTCACGGTGACCGAGGTCGCCCTGACCTCAGGGCCCACCACCGGTGCCGTCGGGGAGGTGCCCGCGACCCCGATCACCGAGTGGCTCCAGGCCACCGGCCCATCGATGGACGGGTTCATCCAGTCGTTGACGGTCCGCACACCCGCCGGCATGACGGCCGAACAGCTCGAACGCGTCGTCGACGCCGTACTCGCCACCCACGACCTGCTACGGGCACGGACCGACGGCGCCTCCCCCTGGACCCTGTCGGTCCAGCCGGTGGGCTCACCCCGGGCGGCACAGCTGATCACCCGCGTGGACGTGACCGACGGTAACCCGGCGCAGGCGGCGGCTGTTCCAGACGGCGGGATGAGGGTCGCGAGCGGTGGCAACGCGGCTGGCCCCGATGGCGAGATGGCAGCGGAGGCCGTCGGCGGACGGGAGCTCACGGCGGGAATGGAAGCCGTGGCCAGCCGCGCGATCGCACCGGCGGCGCGGCGGCTCGACCTGGTGGTGGATCGTGAGATCACGGCGGCGGCGCGGCGGTTGGATCCGGTCGGCGGTCGGATGGTCGATCTGGTGTGGCTGGATGCCGGGCCGCACGCGCAGGGCCGGCTCGTAATGGTGATCCATCACGTGATCGTGGACGGCGTGTCGCTCCGCGTGCTCCTGGAGGACCTCGGCCACGCCTGGGCGGCGGTCCGCGACGGGCAGGCGGTGTCGCTGCCCGGCGTACCCACCTCATTCAGGCAGTGGGCGACCCTGCTGCGCGAACGTACCCGCGCGGGCGCGTTCGCCGCCGACGAGGCGTACTGGCTGCGGGCCGCGGCCACGCCGGACCCGATGCTGGGGGAGCGGCCCCTGGACCCGCGTCGTGACGTGGTGGCCGCCGAGGAGTCGCTGACGGTCACGGTCCCTTCGCCCGTGGCCGCTCGCCTGCTCGGCGCGGTGCCCGCGGCCGTTCACGGTGGCGTGCACGACGTGCTGGTCGCGGCGGCGGCGATCGCCCTGGGCCGATGGCGGGCCGAACACCGCCCTGACGCTGGTTCCGAGATCGCCCTGGGCCGGTGGCGGGCCGGAGACCGCCGGGACGCCGGTTCCGAGGTGCTGCTGGAACTGGAGGGGCACGGGCGTGAGGAAGACGCCGTGGGGGACGTCGATCTCTCCCGTACCTTCGGCTGGTTCACCACGCTCTTCCCTGCCGTACTCGATCCGGGCCCGGCCGACACCGCGTACGGCGACGCGGTGAAGGCGGTCAAGGAGCAGCTCCGCGCGGTCCCTGGGCGCGGACTGAGTTACGGGGCTCTGCGTTATCTCGGCGACCGGCCTCGTCCCGACCTGGCGGTGGCGCCGCAGGTGCTGTTCCACTATCTCGGGCGGTTCGCGGCCGGGTCCACCGAGGTGTGGGCGGCCGTCGGTGACACCGAGGTCGTGGTCGAGCGGCGTGACCCGCGCATGCCGCTGCCGCGCGTACTGGAGATCAACTCGGTCGCCGTGGACACGGCGGACGGGCCGGTGCTGGAGACGCGGTTCAGCTGGCCCGGCGGTGTGCTCGACGGCGGGCGGGTGCGAGCGCTGGCCGATCTATGGACCGAAGTGCTCACCGGCATCGCCACGAGCGAGACGGTCGCCGGGCACACCCCCTCGGACTTCCCCCTCCTCGCCCTGAAGCCCGGCGACGTGGCCGCCATCGAGGCCGCGGCACCGGAACTGCGGGAAGTGCTTCCCCTGTCGCCGCTGCAGCTCGGCCTCTACTTCCACGCCACCTTCTCCCGCGACGCCGACCCGTACGTCGTCCAGCAGACCATCGAGCTGACCGGCCCGCTCGACGGCGACCGGTTGCGGCTGGCGGCGGACCGGCTGATCGACCGGTACCCCAATCTGGGCGCGGCCTTCCGTACTGTCGGGGATGGGCGGGTCGTGTCCGTGATCGCGGGGCGTCCGCGAGTGCCGTGGCGGGTGGAGGATCTCACCGGCACCGATGTCGCAGCGCGGGTGGCCGCCATCGCTGCGGCGGAGCGGTCCGCGCCGTTCGATCTGGGTCGGCCTCCGTCCATGAGGTACGCGCTGCTCAGGCTCGGCGAGCGACGGCATGTGCTGATCCACACCGTGCACCACATCCTGGCCGACGGCTGGTCGGTGCCGCTGCTCCTGCGCGACCTGCTGGCGCTCTACGAGGCCGGGGGACGGTCCGAGGCGTTGCCCGCGCCCGCGCGGTACCGGGAATTCCTGCGGATGCTGGCCGCGCAGGACTCTGACGTGGCGACCGAGGCATGGGCGGACGTCCTGGCTGACGTGCACGAGCCGACCAGGCTCGCCGACGTGCTGGGCACCCCACAAGCCGCAGAGCTCGTCGACGTGCTGGGCACCCCTCAAGACGGAGGGCTCGTCGACGTGCTGGACGCTCCCCAAGAAACCGGGCTCGCCGACGGGGGGTTCGGGCGGGTGAAGTGTGAATTGCCTGCGGATGTCGGCGACCGGGTGCGTGACTGGGCGCGGGAGCACGGGCTGACGGTCGGCGCCGTCATCGCCGCCGCTTGGGGGATCCTCGTCGGGCGGTTGGCCGGTCGGTCCGACGTGACGTTCGGCTCGACCGTGTCCGGCCGCGGGGCGGCCGACGTCGCGGGTATCGACTCCATGGTCGGGCTGCTGATCAACACCGTTCCCGCGCGGGTACGGTGGGTGCCCGGGGACTCCCTCGCCACCGTGGTACGGCGCTTCGCCCGCGACCGGCGTGAGGTGGTGGAGCACGAACACGTCTCGCTTGCCCGGCTGCAGCGGCGACTGGGCGTGCCGGAGCTGTTCGACACGCTGGTGGTCATCGAGAACTACCCGGCCGAGCCCACCCCGGCGGGCGAGATACAGATCGCGGCGGTGCACACCGTCGAGGCGCCGCACTACCCGGTGACCCTGATGGCCAAGCCGGGTGCGCGGATCGCCGTCACGCTGACCCACGACCGGCGGGTGGTCGGGGCGGATGCCGCGGCCCGGCTGGCCCGCCAGTACGAGATGGTGCTGACCGCCCTCGCCGACGACCCCGAGCGGGCCTGCGAGCGGCTGGCGCTGGTGAGCGGGGAGGAGCGCGAGCGGCTGACGGCCGTCGGTTCCGGTGCCCCGGCTCGGGTGGGTGCCACGGTGGTGGAACTGTTCGCGCGGCAGGTGGCTGAGCATCCGGAGCGTACGGCCGTCGTCTGTGGGGAGCGCGTGCTCACCTACGCCGAGCTGGACGATCGCGCCCGGAGGGTCGGCCGGACGCTGACCCGGGCGGGGGTGCGGCGCGGCGACGTCGTCGCGGTGGCGACGAGCCGTTCGGCGGACATGGCCGTGGCTCTACTTGCCGTCATGCGCGCCGGGGCCGCCTACCTTCCGGTCGATCCCGGGTATCCGGCGGCCCGGATCGAGTTCATGCTCGGGGACGCGCGTCCGGTGTACGTACTCACCGACGAGGCGAGCGCCAGGTCGCTGCCACCGCACGACCTGCCGACGCTCACCGTACGAGCCGCCGCCGACGCCATCGCCGACACGGACGTCACTGCTGACGGGACTGATGACGGGTCCGGCAACGAGACCGGTGACGAGACTGGGGCGGGCCCGAGGGATGCCGTTTCTGTCGTGTACACCTCCGGTTCGACGGGTCGGCCGAAAGCGGTCGTCGGGACGCAGGAGGCGCTCGCCAACCGGCTGACCTGGGCCGCTCAGGAGTGGGGGTCCGGCGTCCGGGTGGCGAAGAGCTCGCTGAGCTTCATCGACGGCACCACGGAGCTGCTCGGCGGCCTGGTCGCCGGGGCCACGACGGTCATCGCCGACGCCACCGAGGCCACTGACGGCGCCGCGCTGGCCAGGCTCGTCGAGCGGTCCGGGGCGACCCAGCTGCTCGCCGTACCCAGCCTGGCCGGTGCGCTGGCGGACACGGAACCGGTGCGGCTCAGCGCGCTCAGACGCTGGATCTGCAGCGGGGAACCCCTCGATCGGGCCTGCGTGAACGCGCTCCGGCAGGCGTCCCCCGACGCCCGGATCGTCAACTCCTATGGGTCCTCGGAGGTGGCGGGTGACGTACTCCAGGGCGAGGTCGAACCGGCGGGGCCGGTGACGCTGGGCAGGCCCGTGCCCGGGACGCGGGTCTACCTGCTGGATGCCGCTCTCGACCTCGTTCCGGCCGGTGCCGTCGGGGAGATTTATGTCGGCGGGGTTCAGCTCGCTCTCGGGTACCTGGGTCAGGGCGGCGTGACGGCCACCCGCTTCGTGGCCGACCCGTACACCGACGGCGCCCGGCTCTACCGCACCGGCGACCTCGGCCGATGGACGGCCGATGGCCGGGTCGAGTTCCTTGGCCGGGCCGACGATCAAGTGAAGATCAACGGCTATCGGGTGGAACCGGGTGAGCTGGAGGCCGCCCTGATGCGCCGCCCAGGCGTGGCCGACGCCGTGGTCGCCGTACGCACCACCGGCAAAAGCACGCGTTCCCTGCACGCGTACGTGGTGCCCGCCCCGGGCGAGGAGCTCGACCCCAACGCCCTTCGTGCGACCCTGCGCGCCGAGCTGCCCGGCTACCTGGTCCCCGCGACCGTGACCGTCCTGGACCGCCTGCCGACCCTGCCCAACGGCAAGCGGGACCGCCGGGCACTGCCGGACCCCGAGCCCATCGCCAGAGGCGGACTGCCGCGCACCGCCAGGGAGGCGCTGATCTGCCGGCACTTCGGTACGGTGCTCGGCCTCGACGGGATCGGTGTTCACGACGACTTCTTCGCCGCCGGGGGAGACAGCATCCTCGCCATCCGCGTCGTCAGCCTGCTCGCCAACGACGGGATCGAGCTGACCACGGAGGACGTCTTCCGCCTGCGTACCCCCTCCGCCATCGAAGCGCACCTGATAGGACTGGCGGCGCATCCGGTCCCGGCCCAACTGGACCCGGCCGAGCTGACAACCGTGTCGCTGACGCGGGCCGAGATCGACCACGTTGTGGCGAACAGCCCGGTTCCGGTGGCCGACATCTGGGCGGTCTCGCCGCTCCAGGAGGGCGTCTACTACCAGGCGGCCTACTCTGAGGGCGCCGGCACCTACATCGCGCAGAACGTGTTCGACTTCGACCACCGGCTCGACGTCGAGGCCATGACCACGGCGTTCGCGGCGCTGCTGCGGCGCCATCCCACGCTGCGGGCCGGGTTCACCGGCGACGGCGTGCCCGGTGTCGTGCAGTACATCGG
This sequence comes from Nonomuraea sp. NPDC049750, assembly GCF_040659625.1. Lineage (NCBI taxonomy): Bacteria > Bacillati > Actinomycetota > Actinomycetes > Streptosporangiales > Streptosporangiaceae > Nonomuraea > Nonomuraea sp. NPDC049750. Next base: position 298,197 of record NZ_JBFANB010000010.1, on the reverse strand, counting down.
CGCCGAGGTCCCGGCCGAGGTCACGGTCGTGGACCTGTCGACCGGCTCCAGAACGGATCCGTCGACCGACTCCAGAACGGACGTGCCGACCAGTCCCGGAACGGGCCTGTCCACCGACACTACGGATCGGATGGACGCCCTCGCCGAGCTGCTGCGGTCCGATCGGGAGGAGCCGTTCGACCTCAGTCGGCCGCCCCTGGTCCGGCTGACCGTCATCCGCCTTCCCGGCGGCCGGGACCGGTTGCTGCTGACCGCCCACTTCCTGCTCTGGGACGGCTGGTCGCGCGAGCTGGTGCTGCGCGAGCTGTTCGCCCTGTACGAGTCCCGAGGCGAGCGCGGCGCGTTGCCGCCCGCGCAGGCGGCGTTCACCGACCACCTCGCCTGGATCGCCGCCCGTGACCGCGACGCCTCCGCCGCCGCCTGGGCCGCCGCGCTCGCCGACGTCTCCGGGCCGACCATCCTGGTCCCGGAGGCGGTCGGCCGGGAGCCGATCCCGTCCGAACGCGTCCTGGCCGCGCTCCCGGCCGAGGTGACGACCCGGCTGGGGGAGCAGGCCCGGCGCGGCGGCGTCACGCTCAACTCGTTGCTGACCGCCGCGCTCGGCCTGCTCCTCGGGTACGAGACGGGGCGCACCGACGTCGTGTTCGGCACGACGGTCGCGGGACGCCCCGCGGGGCTGCCCGGCATCGAGAACGTGATCGGCCTGTTCCTCAACACCGTCCCGGCCCGGGTGACGGCCTCGCCCGACATGACGGTGATCGAGCTGGCGCGCCAGGCCCAGGAGGACCGCATCCGGCTGGCGCCGCACGAATACCTGGGGCTCGGCGACATCCAGCGCGCCGCCGGTCAGGAACGGCTCTTCGACACCCTGTACGTCCTGCAGAACTTCCTGTCCGACACCACTTTCACCGACCTGGAACGCGAGCAGGGCATCGTCGGAGTGGAGTACGTCGACACCACCCACTACCCCTACACCTGGGTGCTGACGCCCGGCGCCAACCTGCGCATCAAGCTCGAATACCGCCCCGACGCGGTGACGGAGGCGGACGCGCGGCGGCTGGTCCGGCGCTTCAGGCGGCTGCTGGAGTCGCTCGCCGACGGCCTGTCGGTCCAGGCGGGCGCGCTGGACCCGCTGCTCGACGAGGAGCGCACCGAGCTGGCCGGGCAGTGGGCGGCCACGGAGCACCCGATCGGCGAGGCGACCATCGCCGACCTGCTCGCCGAGCGGGCCGCGAGTTGCCCGGACGAGGTCGCCCTGGTGTTCGGGGAGCTGTCACTGACCTACGCCGAGCTGGACGGCCGGATCAACCACTGCGCCCGGCTGCTGCTGGCCAAGGGCGCCGGACCGGGCCGGATCGTGGCGCTGGGGCTGCCGCGCGGCGCCGAGATGGTGGTCGCGCTGTTCGCGGTCCTGCGTACGGGCGCCGCCTATCTCCCGCTCGACCTCGATCACCCGGTGAACCGGCTCGCCGAGATGCTCGACGACGCGCGGCCGATGCTGCTGGTGTGCGCCGACGCGGGCACACCGCTGGCCGAGCGGCAGCGGCGGCTGGGCGGGGACTGCCTCGTGCTCGACGGCGCGTCGGCCACACCCCCGCTGAATGGCCTCGACGTGCCGCTCGCACCCCCGCTCAGCAGCCCCGATGTGCAGCCTCTGAGCGATGTCGAGCTGGGCGCGTTCGCCGGTACGGTTCCGGGCAGGCTGGAGCATCCGGCGTACGTCATCTACACCTCCGGCTCCACCGGCCGCCCCAAAGGCGTGGTCACTCCGTACCGGGGCCTGACCAACATGCAGCTCAACCACCGGGCCGAGATCTTCGACCCGGCCGTCGCCCGCGCGCGGAGCGCCGGGCGGGAGCGGCTGCGCATCGCGCACACGGTGTCGTTCTCCTTCGACATGTCGTGGGAGGAGCTGCTGTGGCTCGTCGAGGGCCACGAGGTGCACATCTGCGACGAGGAACTGCGCCGGGACGCCGCCGCGCTGACCGCCTACTGCCGCGCGAACCGCATCGACGTGATCAACGTGACCCCCACGTACGCCCACCACCTGTTCGAGGAGGGCCTGCTCGACCGGGACGGGCACCCGCCCCGCCTGGTGTTGCTGGGCGGCGAGGCGGTCAGCGAAGCCGTCTGGGACAGGCTGAGCGAGCCGGACGGCGCCGAGGGCTACAACCTGTACGGCCCGACCGAGTACACGATCAACACCCTGGGCGCGGGCACGCGCGACAGCGCCACCCCGACCGTGGGCCGGGCCATCTGGAACACCCGCGCGTACGTGCTGGACGCCTGGCTGCGCCCGGTCCACCCCGGCGTGCTCGGCGAGCTCTACGTGACGGGCGCCGGGCTCGCGCACGGCTACCTGCACGCGCCGGGCCTGACCGCGTCGCGGTTCGTGGCGGATCCGTTCGTGCCGGGCGGGCGCATGTACCGGACCGGGGACCTCGTACGGCAGCGCCCGGACGGCAACCTCGACTTCCTCGGCCGGGTCGACGACCAGGTGAAGATCCGCGGTTACCGGGTCGAGCTCGGCGAGGTGGAGTCGGCGCTGGCCGCGCTGCCCCAGGTCCGGCAGGCCGCGGTCATCGCCCGTACCGACTCGGCGGTGACCGGCCTGAAGAAGCTGGTCGCGTACGTGGTGCCGGCGGAGGGGTCCGACCAGGCGGACGGGTGCGACCAAGCGGACGGGTCCGACCAGACCGCCCTCGTCGCGGACCTGCGGGCCGCGCTGGCCGAGCGGCTGCCCGGCTACATGGTCCCCGCGCTGTACGGCGTCGTCGGCGAGCTGCCGCTGACCGTCAACGGCAAACTCGACGTCAGCGCGCTGCCCGAGCCCGTCGCGCCCGTCAGCGGCGGCGACCGGCCACGCGACGAGCGCGAGCGAACCCTGTGCGGCATCTACGCCGAGGTGCTCGGCCTGCCGGAGGTCGGCATCGACGACGACTTCTTCGCCCTCGGTGGCGACAGCATCTCCTCGATCGCCGCGACCGGCCGCGCGCGCAAGGCGGGCCTGCACCTCACCCCGCGCGACGTCTTCCGCCGCCGCACCGTGCGGGCGCTCGCCGCGGCCGCGCCCCAGGCCGCTCCGAGCGTCGGGCCACGCGACAATGGCGAAGGTACGGTCGCGCTCACCCCGATGCTCGTCGAGACCATGCGAGCGGAGACACCGCTGGAGCACTTCTACCAGTCGATGGTCTTCCGCACCCCGTCGGACATGACCCGCGCGCAACTGGAACGCGTGCTCCAGGCCGTCGGTGAACGCCACGACCTGCTGCGGGCCCGGCTCGACCGCCACGGCGACGCCGAATGGTCGCTGTCGGTGCCGCCACCGGAGGCGTTCCGCGCGGCGGACGCGCTCACCCAGTCCGTCCTCGGGGACGTGGAGGAGGCCGCCGACCGGCTCGACCCGGATCGCGGCATCATGCTGCAGGCGGTCTGGTCCCCCAACGAGCCCGAACCGGGTCGTTTGCTGCTGGTCATCCACCACCTGGTGATCGACGGTGTCTCCTGGCGGGTGCTCGCCGACGACCTCGCGCGGGCCTGGGCGGAGGTACGGGCGGGTAGCGAGCCCGTGCCCGATGAGGTGCCGACCTCCTTCCGTACCTGGTCGAAGCTGGTCGAGGAGGTGACCGCGCGGGGTACGTTCCGCGACGAGCTCGACCACTGGCGGGCCGTTCTCGCCACCGAGGACCCCCTGCTGGGTACGCGCCCGCTCGACCCCGCGATCGACACGGCCGCGACCGTGGAGTCGCTGACGGTCTCGCTGCCCGGCGAGGTGAGCGCCGCCCTGCTGTCGGCCGTGCCCGCCGCGATGCACGGCGGCGTCAACGACGTCCTGCTGACCGGTTTTGCCGCCGCACTCGCCCATTGGCGCGGCGAGAGGGCCGGCTCGGCCGTGGTTCTCAGCCTGGAGAGCCACGGCCGCGACGCCCTCGACGGGGTGGACCTGTCCCGTACGGTCGGCTGGTTCACCGCCATCTACCCCGTACGCCTCGATCCCGGACCGTTGAGCTGGGCGGAGGTCACCGAGGCGGGGCCCGCTCTGGCGGCGGCGGCGAAGCGGGTCAAGGAGCAGCTCCGCGCCGTACCCCGGCAGGGCCTGGGCTACGGGATCCTGCGCTATCTGGACGGCGAGGCGGACCTTCAGGGCGAGCCACCGCAGATCCTGTTCAACTACCTGGGACGGTTCGCCGCCGACGAGGGCGGGGACTGGGCGGCGGCCGGTGCGCTGCGCGAAGGCGTCCACCCGAACAATCCCGCGATGGGGCTGGAGATCAACGCGCTGGCCCGGGACGGGCGGGCGGGCACGGTGTTCTCGGCCACGCTGTCCTGGCCGTCCGGCGTCATGACGGCCGCTGAGGTGGGCGAGCTGGCGGAGCTGTGGATGGCCGCGCTGACCGCCCTGACCCGGTGCGCCGAGCTCGCCGGGCGTACTCCCTCCGACTTCCCGCTGGTCGAGCTGACCCAGGGCGACGTGGACCGGCTCGCGCCGGACGGCGTGCGGGACATCCTTCCGATGCTGCCGTTGCAGGAGGGCATGTACTTCCACGCGTCCTTCGCCGAGGACCAGACCGACACGTACATCGTGCAGCAGGTGGCCGAACTGTCCGGCCCGGTCGACCGGGCGGCGTTGCGCCGCGCCGTGGAGGCGGTGGTCCACCGGCACGACGCCCTGCGCGCCTGCTTCCAGGAGGTGGCCGACGGCCGGGTGGTCCAGGTGATCGCCGGTGCCGTGGACGTGCCGTGGCGCGAGGTGGACCTGACCGGTCTCGACGCGGCGGCGGCGAGCGAGCGGCTGGCCGAGGTCACGGCCGCCGAGTTGGCCGAGCCCTTCGACCTGTCGGCCGCGCCCCTGCTGCGTTACGCGCTGATCTCGCTCGGTCCTGCCGAACATCGGCTTGTGGAGACCATGCACCACATCCTCGCCGACGGCTGGTCATACCCGCTGGTGTTCGGCGACCTGCTGGAGTCTTACGAGCGTGGCCGGTCCGGAAGCGGGTACGAGCTGCCCGCCCCGGCGGTGACGTTCCGCGACCATGTGGAGGCGGTGGCCGCCCTGGACCGGGTACGGGCCCGCGAAGTGTGGGCCCGCGCGCTGTCCGGCATCGACTCTGCCACCCGCCTGGTCGGCGCCGCGGAGGGGGAGGCCGTCCAGGGACAGGCCGTCCAGGGACAGGCCGTCCAGGGACAGAAGGTGTCCCGGCACGACAGCGTCCACCTCGCGCTGCCCGCCGAGCGCACGGGTGCCCTCGTCGAGGCCGCCCGCGAGCAGGGGGTGACCCTCAGTACGTTCGTGCACGGGGCTTGGGGTCTGCTGCTCGGCAGGCTGCTCGGGCGGGAGCGGGTGGTGTTCGGCTCCACGGTGTCGGGGCGGGGTGGAGAGCTGCCCGGCGTCGAGTCGATCGTCGGCCTCCTGATCAACACCGTCCCGGTGCCGATGTCCTGGCGTCCCGGTGACACGCTGCGGGAGGTGCTCGCCCGGCTGCAGGAGCAGCAGACGGACCTGCTGGACGTTCAGCAGGTGGGGCTCGGAGAGCTCGCCGCCGTGGCGGGGGTCCGGGAGTTCTTCGACACGATGGTGGTGGTGGAGAACTTCCCCGCTGTGCGGGCCGGGGCGCGGGATGGGTTGAGCGTGCTGGGCTTCACCGGCACTGATGCGCCGCACTATCCGGTCTCTCTGGTGGCCTTTCCTGGGGAGCGGCTGACGCTGGAGATCAAGTACGACGTCGAGCTGGTGGGGGAGCAGGCGGCCCGTCGGCTGCTCGACCAGGTGGGACGTGTCCTCGACCGGCTGGCCACCGCGCCGAGCATGCCGGTCTCGCGGCTGGACGTGCTGGTGGCGGACGGCTTGACGCTCGCTGACGCGTACGCCGCCGCGCCGGTCCGGCCGGGCTCCATCGCCGTCACCTCGGGCAACACCGCGCTCACCCACGCCGAACTGGACGCGGCCGCCAACCGGCTGGCCCGCGCGCTGGCCGCCGGAGGCGTACGGCCGGAGTCGCGGGTCGCCGTCGCGCTGCCTCGCTCGGCGGACCTCGTTGTCGCCCTGCTCGCGGTCGTGAAGGCGGGCGGCTGCTACGTGCCGCTGGACATCAGTGCCCCGGCCGGACGGCTGAGCCACATCCTCGCCGACTCGGCCCCCGTATGCCTGCTGACCGACAGCGCGACGCTGGACTCGCTGCCCCCGCTCACGGTGCCGGTCATGCTGCTGGACGACCCGCACGTCCTCGCGGACCACTCCGCCGCCCCGCCGCCCCTGGTCCCGACGGCGGCGGACAACGCGGCGTACGTCATCTACACCTCGGGTTCGACGGGCCTGCCCAAGGGTGTGGCGGTGACCCATCGCAACGTACTGTCGCTGTTCGCGGCGGCCGGGGAGCTGTTCGACTTCGGTCCCTCTGATGTGTGGACCATGTTCCACTCGTACGCGTTCGACTTCTCGGTATGGGAGCTGTGGGGCGCGCTGCTGCACGGCGGTCGCCTGGTCGTCGTCGACCGCGATGTGGCCCGCGACCCGCGCCGCTTCCTGGCACTGCTGGAACGCGAACGCGTGACCGTACTGAACCAGACGCCGTCCGCGTTCTACCCGCTGATGGAGGCCGAACGGGAGCGGCCGGGCGCGCTCCCCCTGCGGTACGTGGTCTTCGGCGGCGAGGCGCTGGACCTCGCGCGCCTGGCGCCCTGGTATCAGGGTCACGCGGACGGTACGCCGCGCCTGGTGAACATGTACGGGATCACCGAGACCTGTGTGCACGTGTCGTTCCGTGCGCTGACCTCGGCCGACGCTGAAGACGCGAGCGGCGACAGCGTCGTCGGCGGGTCGCTGCCCGGTCTCGGCGTACACCTGCTCGACGGCCGTCTCCAGCCGGTCCCGCCGGGGGTCACCGGCGAGATCTACGTCGCGGGCGATCAGCTCGCCCGCGGCTACCTCGATCGCCCCGGCCTGACCGCCGAGCGGTTCGTGGCACACACCGGCGGCGCCCGCCTCTACCGCAGCGGCGACCTCGCGCGGTGGACTCCCGACGGCGACCTGGTCTATGTGGGTCGCTCCGACCAACAGGTCAAGGTACGGGGATACCGCATCGAACCCGGCGAGATCGAGTCCGCGCTGCTCACGCTGGACGGCGTCGTGAACGCGGCCGTCACCGTGCGGGAAGACGAGCCGGGGCGGCGGCTGGTGGCGTACCTGGTCGTGCGGAACGGGGTGCGTCTCGGTGCCGCCGAGGCCCACGCCCACCTGGCCGAGAGGCTGCCCGGCTACATGATCCCCTCGGCGTTCGTCCCGCTCGACGCGCTGCCACTTACGGTGAACGGCAAGCTCGACCGCGCTGCCCTGCCCGCCCCTTCGCCCGCTCGGGCCGCCGTCGTTGGCGACACCGGGGGGTCGCCTGTGGCTGTGTTGCGGACGCTGTACGCGGAGGTTCTACGGCTGGACGGTGTGGGCCCCGATGACGATTTCTTCGTGCTGGGGGGTGACAGCATCATCGCCATCCAGCTGGTCAACCTGGCTCGGCGCCGGTCATTGCGGCTGTCCCCCCGGGACGTGTTCGTCCACCGCACTCCGGCCGCGCTCGCTGAGGCGATCGGCCACGGTGCGCAGGCTGTGGTTGCCGGGGGGATCGGCCACGGTGAGCGTGGAGCGGTCGGCCATGGTGTGCGGGGCGCGCTTGCTGGGACGGTCGGTCACGGTGGCGCGGACACCGGCCCCGGCCGCGCGCCGGACGAGCTCGCGTCCGGATTTGGCCGGGCGCCAGCGCAGGTCGCGGTCGGATCCGGGCGGGCGCCGGACGAACGTGAGTCCGGATCTGGCTGGGCGTCGGCGGAGCTCGCGTCCGACGGGGTGGGCGAGGTCATGCTGATGCCGATCGTGCACCGGCTGGCCGAGTTGGGCGGGCGGATCTCCCGGCTGAACCAGTCCGAGCTGCTGCTCACCCCACCGGGCGCGACCCACGAGCAGGTCGTCGCGCTGATCCACGCGCTCGTCAGGCGTCACGACGCGCTCCGGCTGCGACTGCACCGGCCGTCTCCGCTGCTGTGGTCCTTGGAGGTCCGCCCGGCCGCTGACATCCTCGGTCCCAGTGGTGTCACCGGCCCCGCTGGCGTCTCCGGTCCGGCCGGCGGCTCCGGCCTCGCTGGTGTCTCCGGCCTCGCTGGTGTCTCCGGTCCGGGCAGTGTCTCCGGTCCGGGCAGTGTCTCCGGTCCGGGCAGTGGCTCCGATCTTGCTGGTGCCTCGGAACCTGCCGGTGCCTCCGATCCCGTCGTGACCTCGGTCGACGCGGTGGGTCTCGACGAGGACGCCCTGCGCGCCCTGGTCGCCGCCGAGTCCGACGCCGCCGCCGATCGGCTGGACCCCGACGGCGGTCACGTACTGCGGGCGGTGTGGTTCGATCGGGGGCCCGAGCACCAGGGCAGGCTGCTGCTCGTCGCGCACCACCTGGTGGTCGACGGGGTCTCGTGGCGGATCCTGACCGACGACCTGCGACAGGGATGGGACGCCGTGAGCGCCGGGCGCCGCGTCCGGCTCGAACCGGTCGGCACGTCCCTGCGCGCCTTCGCACGGTCCATCACCGAGAACGCCACTCAGGCGGCCCGCCTCGCCGAGTTCGAGCACTGGACGACGACCCTGGCACCGGGTGGCGAACTCGACCCGTCAACCCCGGCCATTAGCCTGACAGCAGGCCAAACCCGGGACCACGTTGTGCGCCTGCCCCCTGAGGTGGCCGCACCGCTGCTGACCACCGCGTCGGCCGCCCCCGTCGCCGATGTGACCGCTGTGCTCGTTGCCGCGCTGCACCTCGCCGTTTCGCGCTGGCGTGTGGAGCGTGGCGGTGAGTCCGGGGCGCCGCTGGTGATCGACTTGGAGCGGCACGGGCGCGAGCAGATCGCGGACGGAGACGACCTGTCCAGAACCGTGGGGTGGTTCACCGCCATCGCCCCCGTACGCCTGCCCGCCGTTACCGGTGGCCCCCGAGACGTACTCGGCGACGTGGATCAGGCACTGCGAGCCGCCCCGGACCGGGGCTTGGGGTACGGGCAGTTGCGTTACTGCAACGCCCGCACCGCGCCCGCGCTCGCCCGGCTGGCAACACCCCAGTTGCTCTTCAACTACCTCGGCCGATTCCCCATCGGGGGATCCGGCGACTGGGACTCCGCACCCGAGGCGACGGCGCTGCGCGTACACCCGGACCCCGACCTGGGCACCCCGTACCTGCTGGAGATCAACGTCGCCTGCCACGACACGGCGGCGGGGCCGGAGCTGCACGCGGTGTTCACCTACGCGGGCGGCGGGCTCGCCGCGGCCGACATGGACACGCTCGCCGACGGCTGGGTGACGGCCGCCCGCGAGCTGGCCGCCGCGTCCTCCGGTTCCGCGACTTCCGAGCCCGGTGGGACGGACCGGTCCGTCCGGCCCACCCCGGTCACCCACCCCACCCTCACCCCCGATGAGATCGATCGGGTGGTCGCCGCGGCCCCGATCGACGTACAGGACATCTGGCCCCTGTCGCCGCTTCAAGAGGGCCTTTACTTCCAGGCGGGCTACGCGGGTGACGCCGACGTTTACGTGGCGCAGAACGTGTTCGACTTCGCCGGGCGGCTCGACGTCGCGGCCCTCCGCCGCGCCTACGCCGCCGTGCTCGACCGGCACGCGGCCATGCGGCTCGGCTTCACCGCCGAGGGCACGACCCGGCCCGTCGCCCTGGTCGGGACCGCGCTGGACAGCTCGGTCGGCGTGATTGACCTGTCGGACGTGGCCGCTGGCGACTCGGAAGCGGTCTACGGCGACTCGGAAGTGGTCTACGGCGACTCGGGAGCGGCCGACAACGGCTTGGGGGCGGTCGACGATGACCGGCTCCGGGTGCTGATGGAGGAGGATCGTCGGCGGCCGTTCGACCTGGCCCGGCCGCCGCTGTGCCGCCTGACCGTGGTCCGGCTGCCCGGCGGGCGCGACCGGCTGCTGCTCACGTACCACCTGCTGCTGTGGGACGGATGGTCGCGGGAGCTGGTGCTGCGCGAGCTGTTCGGCCAATACGCCCTCGCCCGCGACGACCGCCCGACCCCAGAAACCGCCGAACAGACGGCGACGTTCATCGACTACCTTGCCTGGCTGGGGCGGCAGGACACGGATGCGTCCGCGCGGGCGTGGGCGCGGGCGCTGGCCGGGGTCGAGGAGCCGACCATCCTGTTCCCGGCGGCCGTGGGGACCGCGCCGGTGCTGGCCACCAGCCTGTCGTTCCGGTTGACCCGGGAGCAGACCGGGCGCGTCACCGATCGGGCGCGCCGTGGCGGGGTGACGCTCAACGCGCTGTTCAGTACGGCGCTGGCGATGGTGCTGAGTCATGCCTCCGGCCGTCAGGAGGCCGTGTTCGGGACGACCGTCGCCGGACGGCCGACCGAGCTGGACGGCATCGACTCGGTGATCGGGGTCTTCCTCAACACCGTTCCGGTCCATGTCCGGCTGGCTCCGGGAGAGCCCGCGCTGGAGGTCATGCGGCGGGTGCAGGCCGACCGCGTGGAGATGATGCCGCACGAGTACCTCGGCCTGGGCGACATCCAGCGCGCGGCCGGCCGTGACCAGCTCTTCGACAGCCTGTACGTCCTGCAGAACTTCCTCGACGACGACACCTTCACCGACCTGGAGCACGAGCACGGCATCGTCGGTGTGCGGAGCGTGGACGCCACGCACTACCCGCTCACCTGGGTGGCCACGCCGGGGGCGCGGCTGGCGGTGCGGCTGGAGTACCGCGCCGACGTGGTCGCGCCGGAGCAGGCGCGGGCGCTGCTGTCCCGGCTGGAGCAGGTATTGCTCCACCTCTCCGAGCACCCCGCCACGACCGTGGCCGACGTGCCCGTCATCCTCCCGTACGAGCGCGCGGCGCTGGAGGCCGAATGGGACGCCGTCACCCATCCCATCGGTGCCGCGACCATCGCGGAGCTGATGGAAGCCCAGGCCCGGCGGACACCGGACGCCGCCGCGCTCACCTCAGGCGCGCGGACACTGACCTACGCCGAGCTCGACGCGCGGGTGAACCAGCTCGCGCGCCTGCTGCTCGACCGGGGAGCGGGCCCCGAGCGGATCATCGCGCTGGCCGTGCCCCGGTCCATCGACATGGTGGCCGCGTTGTTCGCCGTCCTCCGCACCGGGGCCGCCTACCTTCCCCTCGAACTGGACCATCCCGACGACCGCCTGCTGGCGATGCTGGCCGACGCCGGGCCGGTCCTGCTGGTCACCACCGAAGCGGTGGCGCCCCGGCTCGCCTCCCATCCCGTGCCGGTGCTGTGCCTGGACGGCGCCGGCGGGCGTACCGGATCGGCGGACCCGATCGAGGACCACGAGCTGGGCGACTTCGCGCCCGGCAGTCCGGGACGGCTCGACCACCCGGCGTACGTCATCTACACCTCCGGCTCCACCGGACGGCCCAAAGGCGTGGTCACGCCGTACCGGGGGCTGACGAACATGCAGCTCAACCACCGCGAGGCCATCTTCGCCCCCACGATCGCCGCCGCCGGGAACCGGATCCTCACGATCGCGCACACGGTCTCGTTCTCCTTCGACATGTCGTGGGAGGAGCTGTTGTGGCTGGTCGAGGGCCATCACGTGCACATCTGTGACGAGGAGCTGCGCCGCGACGCCCGCGCGCTCGTCGCGTACTGCGACCGGCACCGCGTCGACGTCGTCAACGTGACCCCGACGTACGCCCAGCACCTGCTCGACCAGGGTCTGCTTGACGGCGCACGGTATGGGGAGGCGCCCGGTTCGTACCGTCCGGCTCTGGTGCTGCTCGGTGGCGAAGCGGTGCCGCAGACGTTGTGGAACGCGCTGAGCGAGGCCGAGGGGGTGGCGGGATACAACTTGTACGGTCCGACCGAGTACACGATCAACACCCTCGGCGCGGGCACCGAGGACAGCGCGGGCACCACGGTCGGCCGGCCCATCTGGAACACCCGAGGCTACGTGCTGGACGCCGCCCTGCGCCCGGTGCCCGTGGGCGTGCCCGGCGAGCTGTACATCAGCGGGGCGGGGCTGGCCCGTGGATACCTCGACCGGTACGCGTTGACCGCCTCGCGGTTCGTGGCGGATCCGTTCGTGTCCGGTGGGCGGATGTACCGGACGGGCGACCTGGTACGTGCCCGTGCCGACGGCAACCTCGACTTCCTGGGCCGTACTGACGATCAGGTCAAGATCCGCGGTTATCGGGTGGAACCGGCGGAGGTCGAGGCTGCCGTGACGGCACGGCCAGGCGTGCACCAGAGCGCGGTGCTCGCGGTTCCCAGTCCGTTGGGTGGCAAACGGTTGGTGGCCTATGTCGTTCCCGAGGAGCCCGGTGATGAGGACTCGCTGCTTGTGGCCGTCCATCGCGAGCTGAAGTCGGTGCTGCCCGGGTACATGGTGCCGTCGGCCTTCGCGGTCGTGGAGGCCCTGCCGCTGACGATCAACGGCAAGCTGGACACCGCCGCGCTGCCCGCGCCGCGGTCGCTGCCGTCGAGTTCGAGGGCGCCGGCGGGTGAGCTGGAACGGCGGCTGTGCGAACTGTTCGGCGAGGTCCTTGGTGATCTCGGTGATCTCGGCGATCTCGGCGGGTTCGGCGCTGAGGACGACTTCTTCGACCGGGGCGGGCACTCCCTGCTCGCCATCCAGCTGTTCGGGCTGGTGCGTGCGACTTTGGGCGTGGAGCTGTCGTTGCGCGACCTGTTCGACACGCGTACGCCCGCGCGCCTGGCCGCTCGTCTCGCCGACCGAGCCGGGACCGCACTTCCCAGGCTCACCTCCCGCCCGCGGCAGGAGCGCCCACCGCTGTCGGCGGCCCAGGAACGGCTCTGGCTGCTCCAGCAACTGGACCCCACCTCGACGGCGTACAACTACCCGCTGCTCGTCCGCCTCCGCGGATCCGTCGACCACGACGCCCTCCGGGCCGCGCTCGGAGACGTCGTGGCGCGGCACGAGGTGCTGCGGACGCTGGTCACGGTCATGGACGACCAGCCGTTCCAGGACGTGCTCGATCCGTCCCCGATCGAAGTCGCGCTCGTGGAGTGCCCGGCCGCCGAGACCGGGAGCGTGGTGTCGGCGGCGGTGGCCCGACCCTTCGACCTGGCCGCGGACCCGCCCTTGCGGGTCACCCTGATCCAAGAGCAGGACACCGGGGACAGCGTGCTGGCCCTGATCCTGCACCACATCGCCATGGACGAGTGGTCCGACCGGCCGCTGCTGCGCGACCTCGACACCGCCTACGCCGCACGGCGGGCCGGTCATGCCCCGCAGTGGGAGCCGCTGCCGGTGCAGTACGCGGACTACACCCTGTGGCAGCGCGAACTGCTCGGCGACCCCAGGAATCCGGCCAGCAGACACGCCGCCGAGCGGACCTACTGGCAGGAGCGCCTGCGCGGCCTACCGGACGAGATCCCCCTCCCCGCCGACCGGCCCCGGCCGGCTCCCGACGCCCGCCGAGCCGGTCAGGCTCATCACGCCCAGCGGGCCGGTCAGGCTCATGACGCCCGGCGGGCTGGTCAAGTGTCCGCGGCGCTCTCGCCGGGGTTGATCGACCCGCTGCGGGAGCTGGGCAGTGCCGAGTCGGCGAGTCTGTTCATGGTGCTGCACGCCGCACTCGCTACCTTGCTGCAACGCCTCGGCGCGGGTACCGACGTCCCGATCGGCAGCCCGACCTCGGGCCGCGCCGACGCGGTGCTGAACGACCTGGTCGGCTTCTTCGTCAACACCGTCGTACTGCGCGCCGACCTTTCCGGCTCGCCGTCCTTCACCGAGCTGTTGCGCCGGGTGCGCGAGACCGACCTGGCCGCGTTCGAGCACGCCAACGTGCCCTTCCAGCAGGTCGTCGAGGCGGTCAATCCGGTACGCGAACAGGGCCGCAACCCGCTGTTCCAGGTAATGATCGGCTTCCTGCACCGGCCGACCGGCCACGAGGCCGCCCTGGGCCTGCCCACGGGCGACACGCCCTCGTACCTTTCCGATCCGAAAGTCGACCTGAACTTCACCTTCGTCGACGCCGGCCCGCGACAGCCGGTCGAACTCACTCTGGAGTACGACGCCGCACGCTTCCACGACGGCACCGCGCGGCGCCTGCTCGACCGCCTCATCGTGCTGCTCGGCGAGCTCACCGTCCGGCCGGAACAGCCGGTCGGCACGATCCCGGTACTCGCCGCGACCGACCTCGACGACCTCGCCAGGTGGCGGTCAGGCGGGCCGGTGGAACGGGGTGACCTGTCCTGGTACGCGCGGTTCTCCGCACGCGCGAAGGCGGCGCCCGACGCGGATGCCTGCGTGTCGGGCGGCCGGACGATGAGCTACGCCGAGCTCGACGCGGCCTCGAACGCGTTCGCCGCCAGGCTCGCCGACCTCGGCGTCAGCCCGGAGAGCCTGGTCGGGTTGGCTCTGCCGCGCTCGGCCGATCTGCTGGTGGCGGTGCTGGGCGTCGCCAAGGCGGGGGCCGCGTACCTGCCGCTCGACCCCGCGTTCCCGGCCGAGCGGCTGCGATTCATGATCGATGACGCCCGGCCCGCCGTCGTGGTCATCGACGAGCACTCGCGTGAGCTGTTCCCCGTCCTGCCTGACGGCACGTCGCTTATCGACCTCGGCCGGAGTCAAGCGGATGCGGAGGGGAAGGTGGTCAAGGAAGCCCTCTGCGACTTTGACGGCGCGCCCGCGCGACCCTTCCACCCCGTCTCGCCCGATCCGGACGCCGCCGCGTACGTCATCTACACCTCGGGATCCACCGGCAGGCCGAAGGGCGTGGTGGTCCCCCATCGCGATCTGGAGACGTTCCTGGTCGCCGTGGCCGCCGCCGCCCCGATCGGCGACTCCGATCGCCTGCTCGCCGTGACCACCCTGTCCTTCGACATCTCCGTACTCGAGCTGATGGCGCCCCTACGCGCCGGCGGATGCGTGGTGATGGCCACGGAGGAGCAGGTACGCGACCCGCGACTGCTCGCCGCGCTGGCCGAGGCCGAACAGGTCACGGTCATGCAGGCGACCCCGTCCCTGTGGTCGGCGTTGACACAGTCACCTGACGCCGACCTCGGCGGTGTGCGGGCGCTGGTCGGCGGCGAGGCGCTCCCGCCCCCGCTGGCCCGGGAGCTGGTGGCCAGAGCCCGGAGCGTGACGAATCTGTACGGACCCACGGAAGCGACCGTCTGGGCGACATTCGCCGCAGTGGATACCGGCTGGTGCGACCGCCCCACGATCGGCCGTCCCCTGCCGGGCACCACGGTCCACCTCCTGGACGCGTCCCTGTGCCCGGTGCCTCCCGGCGCCGTCGGTGAGCTGTATCTCGGCGGGGCTCAGGTCACCAGGGGTTATCTGGGCCGCCACGGCCTCACCGCGGCCCGGTTCGTCGCCGATCCGTACACGCACGGTGCCCGCCTCTACCGCACCGGCGACCTCGCCCGCTGGACCGGTGACGGCTCGCTGGAGTTCCTCGGCCGCTCGGACCAGCAGGTCAAGGTGCGCGGCTTCCGCATCGAGCCGGGCGAGATCGAGTCGGTCGCGTCCGGGCATCCCGCCGTCCGGCAGGCCGCGGTGGCCGTCCGCCAGGACGCGCAGGGCGAAACCCGCATCCTCGCGTATGTCACCACTGGCGACGCCTCAGCGACGCCACCGCTGCGGGAGTACCTCGCCCAGCGCCTGCCGTCGTACATGGTCCCCTCGGTCGTGACGGTACTCGACGAGCTGCCGCTCACCCCGAACGGCAAGGTGGACCGCGCGGCCCTGCCGGACGTCGACTTCGCCCGGCTGACCACTCCCGCCGCGCCGCGCTCGCGTACCGAGGCGGCCGTCTGCGCCGTCATCGCGGAGGTGCTGGGGCTCGACTCGGTCGGCGTGGACGACGACTTCTTCGTCCTCGGCGGCCACTCCCTGCTGCTGGTACGGCTGGCCGCGGCCTTGCGCCGGGAACTCGGCGCCGACCTCCCGATAGCGGAGCTGTTCACGACACCCACGGCCGCCACCCTCGCCCAGCGCGTCGCCGACGCTGCCCCTGCCGGGACCGCCGGCGAGGCGGGGTCCATCGGTGAGGCTGGGCCTGTCGGTGGCGCCGCACATGCCGGCAACCCCGCGACCGCCGGCGACGCGATGGCTCCCCTGCTGGTCCTGCGGGCCGGCGGCACCCGGCCACCGCTGTTCTGCCTGCCGCCCGCCAGCGGCCTGAGCTGGCAGTTCGCCGGGCTCAAGCGCTACCTGCCCGAGGACGTACCCCTCTATGGGCTGCAGTCGCCCCTCCTGGGCCGTACTGCCGACCTGCCGGCGACGATGCCCGAGCTGGTCGAGGAGTACGCCGGGTTGATCGACCGGACCGCGCCCGAGGGGCCCGTCAGCCTGCTCGGCTGGTCGTTCGGCGGTGCGGTGGCCCACCAGGTGGCGGTCCGCCTGGCGGCCGGCGGGCGCGAGATCACGTTCCTCGGCATGCTCGACACGCGTAAGGACTTCGCCGAGAGGCCCGAAGGCGCATGGGACCGGCCGGCGGCGATCGCCGACCTGCTGAGCGAGATGGGCTGCCAGGTGCCGGAAGGGCGGCGGGCCACGCTGTCGATCGCCGACGCGGTCGGGTACGTCCGGGATCTGGGCGGCGGCGTGGCCGTGCTGGCGGACGCCCAGATCGCTCGGGTGGTGGAGAACTACCTGGCCGGCGACCGCCTGATGGAGCGGGCCGAGTACGGCGTCTTCCCCGGAGACGTGGTCTTCGTCGACGCGACCGTACCGGAGCAGGGGTTCGCGGGGACGGCCTCCGAGCAGTGGCGCGGGTACGTCGGGGGAGAGCTACGGACGTTCGCCGTCGAGTGCGGGCATTCCGAACTGCTGGACACCCGCACTCTGGAGACCCTGGGCCCGCTGATCGCCCACCACCTCATCCGGTGAGGTCGTGCGAGGGCCGGGCGAGGGCCGGGCGGGAGCTGAGGTGGGAGCCGGGTGAGGACCGGTCAGGTGACGTTGGACAGGTCGGTGATCGCGGTCGACGGCTTCATGTCGGCCGCGTTCGCCAGCTGAGGCACGAGCACGTCGAGCGCGTAGAGCAGCGCGTCCGGCCCGCTGTACGACAACGCGCCCCCGAGCGGAGTGGAGAAGTCCGTATAAATGGTCCGATCGGTCTTGACCACGTTCAGCCGGGAGAAGACCGGCGAGGAGGTCATCTTCGCCTTGGTCGAGCCGTTGACGAACAGCACGTCCTTGTCGAGCAGGTCCAGCCGCTCCTCGCTGATGTCGCCGCTCTGGCTCTGGGCGGCGAAGCCGAGCGCGTCGAAGAGCGCGCGGCGCGGGTCGCGGCCCGGAATCAGGTAGTGCTGCCCGTTCTCGGGCCCGTAGTCCACCACCAGAACCTTCCCGGCGAATTCGGGATGCGCCTGCTTCGCCGCGGCGATCTTGCCGTTGACCTTGTCGACGAGCGCCCGCGCCTGCGCGGACTTGCCCAGTGCCTTACCCGTGGTGAGCGTCTGGACGTCCCACGGCGTCTGCTCGTCCGGATACGCGCTGGACTGAATCACCGTGGGGGCGATCTGCGAGAGCTTGTCGTACGTCTGCTTGTTGATCGTCTCGTAGATCGCGATGATCAGGTCGGGCCGCTGCTTGATGATGGCCTCGAAGTTGATCTCCGCCGAGAACGTGGGCAACGGCTTGCCGCCCAGCGCCGTCTTGACCCACGGATAGCTTGGGTACTCCTCGAACCACTCCCGCGTGCCCACCGGCACGACGCCGAGGGCGAGGGCGTAGTCCTGGTCGTTCCACCCGACGGTGACCACCCGGGTGGGCCGCGACTTGATCGTGGTGGACCCGAACTTGTGCTCGATGGACACGGGGAAGGCCGGATCGGCCGCCGCCGCGGCCTTAGGGGCCGGCGCCGAGCTCGAACACGAGATCAGCGAACCCATCATGAGGACGCACACCACGGCGATCGCCGCGGCTCGCCAGGGACGGATGGTGCCGGGAGGAGTCATCTGAGTTCCTTGTCTCTGTGCCCTCCGGCGTCTCGGTGACCGCTGGCCCGGGGGTTGCACAGGCGGGAGTCGATGGGTCTACTTAGGATAGCATTACCTAACTTTTACCGACTCTTCGGAGGGCATGGACATGCAGCGCACCCTGCTCGGCGGCAAGATCCACAGGGCCACCGTGACCCAGGCCGACCTGCACTACGTCGGCTCGATCACGATCGACAGAGTCCTCATGGACGCGGCCGACCTGGTCGAGGGCGAGCAGGTCCACGTCGTCGACATCACCAACGGCTCCCGGCTGACGACCTACGTCATCGAAGGGCCGGCGGGCTCGGGGGTGATCGGCATCAACGGCGCGGCCGCCCACCTCGTGTCCCCGGATGACCTCGTCATCATCATGAGCTACCGGCAGGTGGACGAGAGCGAGGTCAAGTCGTACGTCCCGTCCGTCGTCCACGTCGACGGGCGCAACCGGATCGTTGATCTCGGATCCGACCCGGCCGCCCCGGTGCCGGGCGCCATCGGCCAGAAGTCCGGCGCGACGGTCGGCTGACCGGCTTCCACGCCCCCGACGGTCGAGCGGGAGGTGACCGGGCTCCTCACCCCTGATGGGCGAGCGGGAGGCGGAGGATGAAGCGCGCGCCGTGGGTGGGCGGGGCTTCTACGTGCAGGGTGCCGTGGTGGGCGTGGGCGATCTCGCGGGCGATGGCCAGGCCGAGACCGGTGCCTCCCGTGCCGCGGCTGCGGGCGGTGTCCAGCCGGGTGAAACGCTGGAAGATGTTCTCGCGTTCGGCCGCCGGGACTCCCGGGCCGTCGTCGGTGACGGTGAGCTCGGCGTGGTCGCCATCGCACCGCAATCCGACGTCGATGTGGCGCGCGGCATGACGCTGCGCGTTCTCGAGCAGGTTGTTCAGTATTCGGATGATCTGCCCGGGGACGGCCTCGACCACCACATCGGGTTCGAGCCGGAGCCGCACGGGGCGCGGACCCTTCGCGCGGCAAGGCATCTCCGTCTCGATCAGCCGGGTCAGGTGCACTTTCTCCAGCGCGATGTCCTGGCCGGCCCCCAGCCGGGCCAGGAGCAGGAGGTCGGTGGTGATGGCCTGTAGCCGATCCACGTCGCGCAAGGCGTGTTCGAGCAGGTCGCCGAGGTCGGTCTGCTCGGGGTGGAGTTGCGCCTCCTCCAGTTGGGCCCGCAGCCCGGCCATCGGGGTGCGCAGCTCGTGGGAGGCGTCGGCGGTGAAGCGCCGCTGCCGATCGAGGGACTCGCGCAGCCCCGCCTGCAGGCGCTGCAGCTCCTTGACGCGGGCGCGCTCCTTGTCATACAGGCGGGCTCGCGCCAGAACCTGGGATATCAGCCCGCTGAGCGCCGTGAGCAGCGTACGCTCCTCGCCGGGGAAGCGGTGCGGGTGGTCGTAGGAGATCACGCAGCACCCCTGATAGTGGCCGGGCACGAGCAGTGGCAGGATCGCCCAGGCGCCCATCTCTGGGTTGCCGGCACTCTTGGGGGCCGTCCATTCGGCGAAGTCCGGATAGCGCTGGCGGTGCTCAGCCCTGGAGATGATGAAAACCGGGGCACCCGATCGCAGGGCGTCGGAGAGGGCGGACGGCTCCACGGGCACCTGGCCCTCCAGCCTGGCAAGAACGCTCGCGGCGTAGTTGAAAGCTCCGGCCACGTGCAGGTGGCCGCGGTCGACGGTCAACATGATCAGGCCCGCCGCGCCGAACGGCGGAAGCACCCGTTCGACGATGACCCGCACGAGATCATGGGCGGTCACGGCGTCACCGAGGGCTCGGGTCAGCTCCTGGATCCAGGCGGTCCGCTCGGCGGCGGCCCGCTCGGCGGCCTCGCGCTCGGCCTCTCTCAGGCGCTTGTCGGTGATGTCGGTGAAATAGAGGGTCAGGCCGTCGGGCACCGGCAACAGTCGCACGTGGTACCAGCGACCGTCGCTCGGCCACCGTACGTCGAGAGTGGCGGGCTCCCGCTCGGCGACGGTCCGGCGGCACGCCGCCCGCAGGTTCGGCAACTTTCCCGCCAGCAGGTCCCACAGCACCTGACCATGGGGGCCGGTAACCCTCAAGAGGCGTTCGGCGTCGAGGTTGACGAAGGTGAGCCGCCAGTCGCGGTCCACCGCGAGGAAGGCGTCGCTCATGTAGCGCAGCGCGCGGCTGACCGATTCGCGGGCGATGTGGCTCTCCGTGGTGTCCCAGACCGTGCCGATCATGCGGGCCGGCTCGCCGCCCTCGTCCAGCACCATCCGGCCGCGTGCCTGCAGCCAGCCCGTGGTTCCGTCCGGACGGCGGGCACGGTATTCGACCTCGTAAAGCGCCTTGGTACGGATGGCCTCCTCGGTCGCGGCCATCACCCGGGGATAGTCATCCGGGTGGACGAGGTCGGCCCAGTAGTCGATCGTGTGAGGGCCGGTGGCCGGGTCGATCCCCATGATGGTCAGGGCGGCTTCGTCCCAGTACAGCTCGCCGGTGACGATGTTCCAGTCCCAGGATCCGATCCTGGTCGCCTTCAGCGCCTCCCGGAGATGAGAGTCGGCGGAGAGATCCTCCTCCCACGGGTGCCAGGTGTCCGAGCCGGTGCCGGATACGGCCAGCCGCTGGGTCAGCCAACCGGCCAGCGACCGCAGGAACGCCCGCTCGCGGCCGGTCGGCTGGGCGAGCCCGCAGGAGACTACGGACAGCACGCCGATGGGCCTGTCGGGTACGCGCAGTGGCACGGTCGTCAGGGTCCCGACGGGCGGGGTGGTCATGCCCGTCTTCTCAGCGCTCCCGCGCCCGGCCTTCTCAGCGCACCCGGCGCCCAGGGCGACGGATGCGCACGTGGACGCCCCCTCGCGCAACACCCGGACGATGACGTCCTGGATCTCGTCCCAGGCCTGCAGCCGGACGGGCGGCATCCCGGAAGCCGCCACCAGACGCGGCTTCTCGTTGCCGCCCAGCGTTCCGGACCAGTGCACCATCCCGCTCAGCCCGCGCAGTTCGGCGACCGCCTGGTCCAACGCGTACTTCAGCACCTCGGTCTCAGTGAGGCCGACGGAGGCGAGCGCGAGCCCACGCAGCCGCTGGTTCTCAGCACTGGCGGCCCAGGTCCCGTTCCCGGCCATCCTCTTCCCCCAGATGTCACACCACACAGGAACGGCAACGGACCCGGTCAGGCGGGCAGTCGCCGGCCGGTGGCCGCCGAGAAGAGGCGTTCCTTGCCCGGCAGGATGCGCAGCCGGACCCGTTCGCCCTTGGCCGGGGGCATGTTGGGGTCGACGCGGGCGATGACGGTCTGTCCGAGGCGGACCGGGTCGGTCGTGTCGGCGTACTGGCCGTAGAGGAAGGCGTCCGAGCCGAGTTCTTCCACGACGGTGACGGTGACCGGGAAGCTGCCCGGCGTGCCCTCGCCCACCACCTCGACGCCCTCCGGCCGGAAGCCCAGGATGACGCGGTCGCCGCCCTCCTCCTTGAGCGCCTGGATCGTCTCGCGGCTCAGCCGCACCCGCGTGTCGTCCAGGATCGCCTCGTCACCCTCGACCGGGTACTCGGCGAGGTTCATCGACGGCGAGCCGATGAAGCCGGCCACGAAGACGTTGGCCGGGTGCTGGTACAGCCGCAACGGCGTGTCGACCTGCTGGAGCACCCCGTCCTTGAGCACGGCGACCCGGTCGCCCATCGTCATGGCCTCGACCTGGTCGTGGGTCACGTAGACGGTCGTCACGCCGAGCCTGCGCTGCAGGGCGGCGATCTGGGTGCGGGTCTGTACGCGGAGCTTGGCGTCCAGGTTGGACAGCGGCTCGTCCATGAGGAACACCTTCGGCTCGCGGACGATCGCCCGGCCCATGGCCACGCGTTGCCGCTGCCCGCCGGAGAGCGCCTTGGGCTTGCGGTCGAGGAACTCGGTCAGGTCCAGCAGGCCCGCGGCCTCCCGTACCCGGCGGTCGATCTCCTCCTTGGGCGCCTTCATCACCCGCAGCGCGAAGCCCATGTTGTCGGCCACCGACATGTGCGGATAAAGCGCGTAATTCTGGAACACCATGGCGATGTCCCGGTCACGCGGCGCCAGGTGGGTGACGTCTCGGTCGCCGATGGAGATGCGCCCGCCGTCGACCCGTTCCAGCCCGGCGAGCATGCGCAAGGAGGTGGACTTCCCGCACCCCGACGGACCGACGAGGACCAGGAACTCACCGTCATGGATGTCGAGGTCGAGCGCGTCGACCGCGGGCCGCTCGGTTCCGGGATAGACCCTGGTCGCCTCATCGTAAAGAACTCTGGACATGATCTCCCCTAAAACTCACTCCTGCGGCCGGACGACGGCTTTGACCAGCTCGGGGTCACGGGCGCCGGCCGTGAGCGCCTGCTCGACCTCGGCCAGTCCGTAATGGCCGGTCACCAGCGCGTCCAGCTGGACCCGGCCCGCGGCGGCCAGGGCGATGGCCGCGGGCCAGGTGCCGGCGTAGCGGAACGTGCCCGTCACTTCCAGCTCGCGGGTCTGTACGTGGGCCAGCGGCAGCGGGATCTCGTCCCCGCCCATGCCGACGAGGACGACCCGCCCGGCCCGTCCGACGGCGCGGATGGCCTGCCCTATCGCGGTCGGCTGACCCGAGCATTCGAGCAGTACGTCGGGCTCGAACCCGGCGTCGGACAGCGGGTTCTCGCGCACGTCGAGGGTCTCACTCGCGCCCAGGTCGCGGGCCACCCTGAGCCGTACGGGATTCACGTCGGTGACCAGGACGTCGGTGGCGCCGAAGGCCAGGGCGGTCTGCACGCACAGCAGCCCGACCGGCCCGGCGCCGGTGACCAGCACGCGGGCGCCCGGCTCGACCCGGGCCTTGCGGCAGGCCCACACGCCCACCGACAGCGGCTCGATCAGCGCGGCGGCGTCATCGGACAGGCTGTCAGGGACCGGGTAGGCGAACTCCTCACGCACGACGACGTACTCACAGAAGGCGCCGTCGATCGGCGGGGTGCCGAAGAACCGCATCCGCGGGCAGAGGTTGTAGCGGCCGGCCCGGCATTGCCGGCAGGTGAAGTCGGGCGTACCCGGCTCCACCGAGACGCGCCGCCCCACAAGCTCGCGGCCGACGCCCGGCCCGCTGACGACCACGGTGCCGGACGCCTCGTGGCCCAGCACCAGCGGCGACTCCACGACGAAGTCGCCGATGCGGCCGTGCTCGTAGTAGTGCACGTCCGAGCCGCAGGTGCCGACCGACGCGACCCGTACCAGCACCTCCCGGGGGCCGGGCTCGGGCCGGGGGCGCTCCTCCAGCAGGATCTTGCCGATGCCGTGCAGTACGGCCGCGCGCATAGCCTCACCTACTCCCCGGTGATGGCGCCGAGGGTGAGTCCGGTGACCAGCCAGCGGCGCACGGCGAGCCCGGCGAGCATCATCGGCACGACCACGATCGTGCCGATCGCGGTGAGCTGCCCCCAGTCGATGCCCGTCTGCGTGACCAGCTGGGAGGCGGCGATGGGCAGCGTCTGGGAGTTCGGCCCGGAGAAGACCACGGCGAAGGCGTAGTCGTTCCAGGCGAAGACCAGGCACAGGATGAACGTGGTGACCAGCCCCGACTTGGTCAGCGGCAGGATGACCATCCAGAAGGCCTGCCAGCGAGAGCAGCCCGCGACCAGCGCCGACTCCTCCAGCGACGAGGGCACCTCGGCGAAGAACGCGCTCATCAGCCAGATGGCGAAGGGCAGGTTGAAGGTCAGGTAGGCCAGGATCAGCCCGGGAATCGAGTCGATCAGGCCGAGCCCGCGGAAGATGAGGAACAGCGGCACCACGACTGCCGCGATGGGCGCCATACGCGTGGAGATGATCCAGAAGGCCAGGTGCTTCTTGCCGCGCATGTGGGTGCGTGCCAGGCCGTACCCGGCCAGCGCGCCCAGGCCGACCGCGAGCAGCGCGGAGATCCCGGCGGCCAGCACGCTGTGCACGATGTACGGCCCGAGGTTGTTGGCGCCGGTGAACAGGTTGCGGTAGTTGTCCAGCGTCGGCGAGAAGAAGAACTGCGGCGTGGCCGCCGTCACGGCCTCGGCGTTCTTGAACGACGACATCAGCATCCAGACCAGCGGGACCAGCGTCCAGAGCAGCGCCAGCACGATGAGCAGCGTCACCAGCCACCGCGTACGCCGGCTGCTCTCCTCCAGCGGCGACTGGGCCTCGCCGCGCGGGGCGGCGGTGACCGGTGGCCGGGTGGCCTCGCCGGGAAGGGTCTCCGGAGGTATGGGCGCCGCCGGCGGTGTCATCGAGGTGCTCATCGGGTCAACCCCCTCACGTCCAGCAGCCGGACGAAGGTACGCGCGATGAAGATCGAGAAGGCCAGCATCGCCAGGCCGATGGCGGCGGCGTAGCCCAGGTCGAAGAAGCGGAACGCGGTCTCGTACAGCCGGACCGGCACGATCTTGGTCGCGTCGGCGGGGCCGCCGTTGGTGGTGACCCAGATGATGTCGAAGAAGCGGATGGCGTCCATCGAGCGGATCAGCAGCGCGACGAGCAGCACATTGGAGATTGCCGGGAAGAGGATGTAGCGCAGCGTCATCCAGCCCCGGGCGCCGTCGACGGCGGCGGCCTCCCGCACCGACTGTGGCACGCTGGACAGCCCGGCCAGGGTGATCAGGGCGATCAGCGGGGTCCACTCCCACACGTCCATGAGCACGACGGCGGCGAAGGCGCTGACCGGGGCGCCGAGGATGTCACCGGTGTAGCCGAACCCGCGCAGCACCCACGCGTACAGCCCGAAGGTGGAGTCGGTGAGGTAGCGCCCCAGCAGGCCGACGATCGACGGCGCGGCGAACATCGGCAGCAACAGCAGGCTGAGCAGGATGTTACGGCCGCGCAGCACGCGGAACAGGAGCAGCGCGATGCCGATCCCCAGGACCATCTCCAGCCCCACGGTGAGCACGAAGAAGATGATCGTCCGCAGCCAGGACAGCCACATGTCCGCGTCAGTGAAGAAGCGCGCCCAGTTGTTGAGCCCCACCAGGTCGAGTTTCACCCCGCCCAGCAGCCGGACGCGGGAGAAGCTCATCGCGATCAGGGCGATGAACGGCACGATCGACAGCGCGGCCAGCAGCAGCAGGCCGGGGGCCATCATCCAGCCTTCGAAGCCGACCCGCGGCTCCTTGCGGCCGGAGCTCTTCGGCTGGGCCGAGCCGGGTACCGACGCTGAGGTCTCCGCCGCGTGCGCCATTCAGGCCACCCACCCTCGCGCCACGATCTGGTCCACCCGGGATTTGATCGAACGCATCGCGTTCGCCGGTGACTCCGCCCCGCTGAGCATCGTGGACAGCTGGGTGAAGATCGCGGTGTTGCACTCGTTCCACATGGGGATCTTGGGTCGCAGGCCGATCCGCTCGGGCGTCCAGGCCTGCCGTACCGCGGCGGCCGTGAGCATGTTGGGCATCGACGACGGCCGCTTCTCGGCCGCGCGCACTTCCGGCATCTCATACACGGACGTACGCGTGGGGGTGCCGCCACCGGCCTTGCTCTTGAGGTTGGCCAGCTGCGTCTCGGGGGAGGTGGCCCAGACGAGGAACAGCCAGGCGGCGCCGCGCTCGTTGGGCATCGTGTTCGCGCTGATCCCGACCCCCGTGCCGCCGTACATGTTGGCCGTGGCGACCGGGCCCTTGGGCAGCACCGCGTAGCCGACCTTGCCGGGCAGCACCAGCTCGTTGCTGGCCGCGAACTCATGCCAGTTCGGGCACATCGCCAGCCGGCCCGCGCGGAAGGCGGCGCCGACGCCGTCCCAGTCCCACGTCTTGGAGGCCGGGTCGGCGATGGACAGCAGCCGGTTGTAGAACTCCGCGCCCGCGATGGCGGCCTCGGAGTCGAGCCGGCACGGTCCCGGATCCCGTGAGCCCAGACGGCCCACTTCCTTGCCGTGGTCGAAGTAGGCGCCGCCGTAGGACCACAGGACGTTGCTGAAGTCGTTCATGAGGGAGTCGTGCTGCCTGGCCTGGTGGCCGGTGCCGTACTTGACGTCCGAGGTGGCGTTCTTGTTGAACCACTGGGCGATCCGGAAGTACTCCTCCCAGGTTCGCTCTCCGCCCGGAGTGGGGTCGAACCCGAGGTCGTGGGCCATGCGGTCGTGGTACTTGGCGAACAGGTCCTGCCGGTACTGCCAGATCATCGTCGGCGCGTCATAGGGGAGGGCGTAGTAGGCCGCGGGATCGACGAACCGGCCGGCGGCGTCCATCTGGACGGGGATGAAGTCGCCGATGCCGCCGGGCAGGCGGGGCAGGTTCGGGTCCGCCTCCAGCGTCCGCAGGTCCACCAGCCCGCGCTGGTACGGGGCGAGCACCTGGTAGGGGTCGGCGTAGATCACCTGGTACTGGGCCCGGCCCGAGGCCAGGTCTAGGGCGACCCGCTGGACCAGGGCGGTCAGCTCCAGCGTGACGATGTTGACGTTGATCCCGGTCAGGTCGGTGAACGGCTTGGTGTTGGCGGCGATGGCCGCGGTGGGGGCGGTGTTCTCCGAGATGAAGTTCAGGGTGGCGCCCTGGAACTGGCGCCACTGGTCGGTCGTGCCGGCTCGCGTCACGTCCCCGCGAGATCCACAAGCGCTCAGCCCGCCGCCGAGAGTCACCGCTGCGCCGGCGGCCATGGCTCCACGGAGAATGTCGCGCCTGCTCGGTTGAGGTGGATAGTTCACCGCCTCTTCACCCCCCGATACCGCATAAGAAAAGGGCGATGAGACTAGGTTTATCCCTTATCGACATTGTTTGAAAACTCATATGTGAGATTTTCGTAGAAATAAGGGGATATTTTGGCTTTCGTGAGTTAAGTAAAATTGTCAGGTGCGGTGCTCCGCGAGCTCCCGAACCGTGGCGTGGGCGCCTTTGGCGCGCAGCGACTCCAGCGCGCGCAGATACGGCCGGACGAACCGCTCGTCATCCACGAGATCGCCGAAGAGCTCCCGATTCGCGATGAACGCCGTAGGGTCCTGGCGCTGCGTCCGCGCGATGGCCGTCAGCCGGTCCTTCAGCCGGTCGACGATCGCGATGGGCGCCCCCGATTCGTCGACGCCCTCGGCATAACGCGCCCAGCTGGCTACCACGGCGGCCGCCCGGGTCACCGAACCGCCCCTGGCAAGTTGCTCGCGTACGACGGGAAGCAGCCACTTCGGGATCCGGTCCGACGACTCGGCGCACAGGCGCGCGAGCGTGTCGCGTACCTCGGAGTTGGAGAAACGCTCGATCAAGGTCCGCTTGTAGACGTCCAGATCGACGCCCGGCACCGGCCGCAGCGTGGGCGTGGCCTCGATGTCCATGTAGTCGAGCAGGAACGTCGCGATCGCCGGGTCCGCCGCGGCCTCGTGGACGTAGTGGTGGCCGCTGAGGAAGCCGAAGTAGGCCAGCGCCTGGTGCCCGGCGTTGAGCAGGCGCAGCTTCATCAGCTCGTACGGCTCGACATCCGCGACCACCTGCACCCCCACCTCCTCGAACGGCGGCCGGCCAGCGGGAAAGCGCTCCTCCAGCACCCACTGCGTGAACGGCTCGCAGATGACCGGCCACTCGTCCCGAACCCCGAACCGCCGGGCCACGTCCTCGCGATCCTCGTCGGTGGTGGCCGGGGTGATGCGGTCGACCATGGAGTTGGGGAAGGCCACCTCACGCTCCATCCAGGCGGCGAGCTCGGGATCGGCGAGCCGGGCGAACGCCGTGAAGGTACGGCGGGCCACGTCGCCGTTTCCCTGGATGTTGTCGCACGACATGACCGTGAACGGCGTCACGTCCCGCTCGCGCCGCCGTCGCAGCGCCTCGGTGACCAGGCCGAACACCGTGGCCGGGACCGCACCGGGTGCCAGGTCCGCGCGGATCGCCGGCGACTCCGGGTCGAACTCACCGGTGACGGGGTGGATGTTGTAGCCCCCCTCGGTGACGGTGAGGGACACGACGCGTACGGCAGGGTCGGCCAGCTTCTCGATGACCGCCTCCGGATCGTCGGGGGCGAAGAGATACTCGATGATCGACCCGATGACGCGGGCTTCGCGCGTTCCGTCGGGGTGCTTCAGCACGAGCGTGTAGAGGCCGTCCTGCGCCGTCAACGCCTCGCGCATCCGGGCGTCGCCGGGCAGGACCCCGACCCCGCAGATCGCCCAGTCGAACGCCTTGCCCTCGTTCATCAGCCGGTCGAGGTACATCGCCTGATGCGCGCGGTGGAATCCGCCGACCCCGAAGTGCACGATGCCGGTCGTGAGCCGCGACCGGTCGTAGGAGGGGGCCGTCACCTGCTCCGACAGGCTCGTCACCGTCTCCTGCGTCAGCGTCGTCACCGCCATGAGTCCCCCTTCGGCCCTACGCTCAGCATGGCCAGCTCCACCGGCTTCAAACTCCTGACCTGCGTGTATGCCCGTGAGCACCAGTCGCGGAGGCCGGGGCGGCTAGGTTGTCCTTGTCACGCGGATCTTTGGTGGAGGAATGATGTGGGAAGAGCAGTTCGCCACGCTTTCGGCCGTCGCCGCGCGCCAGAGCGGGCTGATCACGGAGGCGCAGGCCGGTCGGCTGGGGATCGACAAGCCGGCGCTGCTCCATTTCGCTGAGTCCGGGTTGCTGGTCGAGCTGGATTGGGCGGTCTACCAGCTCGCGTGGTCGGCCATGGGGCCGCGTTACGCCTATCCGCTGGCCGCCTGGCTGGCGATCATGCCGGAGAGTTTCCGCTGGGAGCGGTCGCAGTCCCTTCATGAGGACGCTGTTCTCTCGCACGAGTCGGCCTGCGGCCTGCACGGGCTGGGATCCGAGCCGAGCCCCTTGGTGACGTTCACCGTGCCGGAGGAGTTCGAGGGTCCCCGGGCGACGAAGATGCATGTCGCGGCCCTGAAGCCGGATGAGGTGGGCGTGGTCGAGGGGATTCCGGTGACGACCCCCGCCCGGACGATCGTGGATCTCGCCGCCGGCTGGGCCGAGCACGGCGAGTTGCGCCGCGTCCTCATGGACGCCGTACAGAAGGATCTCGTCGACCTGCGTCGGATCCACGCGGATCTGGCGCCGCTGGCCGGGCGGCAGGGGTTCCCGGAGGACGGCCGGGAGTTCGTGGCGTATTTCCTGCCCGACCTCGATCCGGCCGAGCTGTCCGCCCGTAACCAGCGTGGCTACGCCGCCCTGGCGCACGCTGATCGGGTGGCGGACCTGCAGTCCGCGGTGGCGCGGCTGATCCCGGAGGGCGGGGATGAGGCGCTGAGCTGGGACATAGCCGCCGAAATCATCGGCCGCTCCTGACGCTCATCCACCTCCTGGCGGGCTGGCCGCTCCTGACGCTCATCCACCTCCTGGCGCTCTTGGCGCCCACTCACCTCCTGGCGGGCCGGCCGCTCTTGGCGCTCACTCATCTCTCCGGCGGCGGCGGATCCGCGAACATCGTGGAGATCTCATACCCGTCCCGCTGCCCGTTGACCTGGAAGAAGAACTCGACGGTGCCGCCGTCGAAGCTCTCCATGGGCGTGGCCTGCGGCTCCGGCACGCCCGGCCGCTCTCCGGCGCGCAGCGCCCTGACCCAGATCAACCGGTTCGCGACGGCGGTCTCCGGGCTGCCGTCGACCGGCACGATCCGGAATCCGGCGCAGTACAGATGCCCGTCGGGGCCGAGCAGCTCGCCGATCGGCAAGGACACCCGGCCGGGCCGCTGATCGGGGTTGAACGGGGTGGCGAGAGCAGCGCGCATGAGCGGGTGCTCAAGAGCGCGGGCGAAAGCGACGGCGAAGGCGACCGGATCGTGGATGGCCGTGGCCGTGTCCGGGCAGCGGTGCTCCAGGTCGCCCGGCCGGAACGCGTCAGTGGCGCGCCCCCGCAGCTCCTCATCGAGCTGCGCCGGATCTTCGAGACGGGCGACACGGCCGTGGAGCCGGCCGTCGGCGGCGAACGCCCCGTGCCGGGCGAGATGATGGCCCTGACCTTGGTCGATGGCGACCAGCACGCGCTGGACGGCGGGATCCAGACTGGCCGCGGCGGCCAGCCACGGCCGCGTGGCAGCGTGTCGCGCGATGTAGGCGGCGGCCTCCCGCGCGCTCACCTCCGGCAGCCCCGCCCTGGTGGCGTCGAACCGGTCGAGCACCTGACGGGGCGTCGGCTGCCCGTCGCCTAAGGGGACGTCGAGCCGGTCGGCGTACGGCCGTACCGGCGCCGCTGTCACACGGCCGACCGCCTCGCCCAGGTCACGGACCTCCGACCGGTCGAGCTGGAAGAGCCGCAGATCGTCGAGGGCCTGACGGGCGAAGCCCGGCGAGTCGAGCAGGGATTTGATCGCGTTCGCGACGGCAGTGGCGCGCTCGCCGGGATCCAGACCGTACGCCCGGGAGATCCGGATGGCGTCCACGTCGATGCGCGAGCGCTCCAGGTGCAGCACGGCGTACGGATGCGCCAGGGACACGCCCTCGTACTCCTGATCGACGGTGAACTGCGGCTCCAGCACACCCAGCAGAGCGAGCCGGATACCGTGCCACTTACGACCGGCCTCCTCGGGCGTCCTGGCGTCCACGCGCACCCACCGGCGCAGCTGCTCGGCGTAGTACGCGCTTCGCTTCCAGTCCTCCTCGCTCCAGTACGTCCAGCGGTCACCGTCGAGCGTGGCGCTGCGGCCCAGCCGGTCCGGCCACTGATCCAGCTCACCGCCGCGGATGAGCCGGTTGATCCGGTCCACCGTGACCGCGACGCGGGCCGGGTAGTAGACGGCGACGGGCTGGCCCCGGCGGTTGGCCGGGTCGGGCAGGTCGGGGCCGAACAGCAGCCGCCGCATCGCAGGCAACGGGGCCCGGCTGGTCTCCGTAGTGACGAACCGCGTGATCGGCCGCCCGCTCGGATCGAAGCGCGGATTGCCCTGCTCGTCGAGGACCGGCTCGGAGTCGCCGTAGGCCCAGTCCTGCCAGTACAGCTGCCAGCGGTTGCCCTTGTTCCCGTCGTGCTCCCTGGCCTCGAAGTAGACGGTGGGCACGCCGAGCATGGCCGGGATCTCCAGCGCCCCGCTCTCCATCCCGATCTGCACCACGTCGCTCTGGGTGGTCAGGCGATGGAAGAACAGGCCCTGCTCGGCGTAGCTCAGCGCCTGCCCGCCGTTGTGCTCGGCCGCCCAGAACTCCACCAGCGTCCGGGTGTCGACCCCGTCCAGCACCCCTTCCTGACGCCACGCCTCCTCCAGCTCAGGACGTCCGGCGAAGATGTCGTCGCCGAGAAGAACGACCCGCCGACCGGGATGGCGCGCGTGGAGCGCCTCGATCGTCTGACGCAGGACCTCGGGCCGGGTGTCCAGGTGCGGGCCGTGCCGGCCGCCCACCGGCTGGCCCCGGGTGTCACGGACCCAGAGCAGGGCGTACTCGCCGACCTGCCCGTTCGCCTGCCTGTCGGCCTGGCCGTTCGCCTGGTGGAGCCGGTCGATCACCGCCTGGGCCCGTGCCGCGCGCCGCGCGGCCGTCGCCTCGTCCGGCCCGAGCATCGCGTCCACCATGCGCTGCCGCGCCTGAACCGGGTCGGCCTGGATCGCCCGCAGGGCGAAGAGCTGGGCCCGCATCCACTGCGACTCGCTGTAGTGGCTCTTCTGGCTCGTGTTGGCGAACGCCAGCCGGACCCGGTGCGGTTCTATGCCGTACTCGTCGATCAGTCTCTGGCGCAAGGCCAGGGCGTCCCTGAGCGGCTTGGCGTGCAGCTCGATGAGGGCGTCGACCAGCGCCGCCGGGTCGTTGACAGTGCGCCCCTTGATCAGCTGGTGCAGCACGGCGGCGTTGGCCTCGTCCAGGGTGATGCCGCTCGGCAGGGCGCCGAGGTAGGCCAGGTGGGACTGATGGGCGTCCCACTGGAAGGTCTTGAAGCCGCGGTCCGGCTCGTAGGCGATCTCGACCGTCGTGTCCGGATCGGCCATCAGGGCCGCCGCGTGACTGTACAGCTCGCCGCGCTGGTGGGCGTAGAAGCGCAGGTGTTTGAAGTGCTGGTTGTCCGGGCCGGGGACGCGGGTCAGCTCGACGTACCCGCTGTCGTACATCATCCGGCTGCGGATGAAGTCGACCTTCTCGGCGGGGGAGAGGTTGGTGCGCTGCTTGAGCTGGGAGAGCTCGGCGTCAAGGTCGCCCGCGGACAGCCGGTCCCACGTCGCGATCATGTCCGGGTCGGCGTGCACCGCCGACGCCGGGGCGGTGCTGGGCACCTGCAGATGCCGTACGTCCGCGGTGCCGTCAGGCGCGACCGTGTCACCGGAGGCGTCCGGGGCCGTGACGTCGTCCGTCTCCACCCAGCGGCGGAGGTTGGGGTCCCAGCGGCTCGGCGGCGGCGCCTCCTCCCGCAGCAGCGGATCGAGGAACGCCTGCGCGACCGGAATGGCCTCGGTGAGCCCGGCGTACGGCAGGCCGGGGGTGGTCCTGGCGTACTGGTCGAACTTCCGGAACCAGTCCGGGCTGGGAATCTCGAAGGCCGACGGCACCTTCAGGTTCTCGCCCTGCTCCAGCCGCCAGGCGAACTCCGCGTGCAGCATCGCGTGCGTGGCCGGGCCGTCCCACGACGAGTTCAGAATGATCATCAGGATGTCGACCAGGTCCTGACACCGGTACGGCAGGTCGCCCGCCTTGCAGCTGAACAACCCCTTGCCCCGGGCGATGCAGTCGTGGCAGCGCGTCTCCAGCGTCCTGATGCCGTGGGTGTAGATGCCCGACACCTTGTGCGCCAGCGTGTCGTGGTAGGAGATGACCCGCAGGCGCGGGCTCTCGTCGGGGTGCCCCGTCGCGAGGATCTGCTGGGGGAAGGGGATGATCTCCGGTTCCTTCCACACCGCGCGGGTACGCGGCGGGGCGAGGTCCACGCTGAGCCGCATGATCTCCATGTCGCCGCAGTAGACCGTGTGCGCCATCCTGACCGCCTTGCCGTGCAGGATGTAGACCTTGGACTCCCGGACGAACCGCAGCTGGTCACCGTGATCGCGGGCGAGCGCGGCCTCGTACTCGTCGGCCATCGCGTCCGGATCCGGGT
The DNA here is from genome assembly GCF_040659625.1 of Nonomuraea sp. NPDC049750. Classification (NCBI taxonomy): domain Bacteria; kingdom Bacillati; phylum Actinomycetota; class Actinomycetes; order Streptosporangiales; family Streptosporangiaceae; genus Nonomuraea; species Nonomuraea sp. NPDC049750. The sequence goes on along the minus strand of NZ_JBFANB010000010.1, from coordinate 265,329 downwards.
TCCCCGACATCCTGACGAGGTCGATGTCGGTGCTCGCCCGGCCGCCCGGGTTCCTGGAGAGCATCGCCTGGCCGCCCTTGAGCATCCAGTCGTCGGGGTTGGCGGCGAAGATACGGCCGATGGCGCGCTGAAGCGCGAACTGCTGCAGCTCGTCGAGGGGCGCTGTGCCGCGCCGGTGGGCTTCGGCGCGTACCTGGTTCATCAGGTCGCGCCAGAATCTCAGGAACTGGCGGGGATCGCTGTCGGCGTTCCGGTCACCGGTGGGGCTGAGGCTGGAGCGGAGCCCGTCGGTGGGATTGGGGGCGGAATCCGTGCTGGAATCCGCGCTGGGGCCCGGGCTGGGGTCCGCCTGCGCCGTCGCGGTGGGGTCCGCCTGCGCTTTCGTGCTGGGGTCCGTCTGCGCCGGGGTCGTGGGCAGGCTGATTCCCGCGCGGCGGAGCTGGACGACGCCCGGCATCGAGCGCCGGAAGCTCTGGATGGCCCGGCGCAACGTGTCCGCTCCCGGCTCTCCGGGGTGGGGTGACACGGTCGCCGCGAGGCGTACCAGCAGGTGGATCTGCTGGGTGGTCACCGGAGTGGTCGCGTCCCTGCCCAGCAACGCGTTGACCGCGGTCCGCAGCAGGTCGAGCTGCGGTACGGAGTCGCCGAGCAGCAGTTCGGCCAGGTGCTTCAAGGCGGCGAGCTCGGCGATGGCGAAGGAGTACTCCGGTCCGGTGCCGTAGATGTCCTGCGTCATCCGGACCAGCGCGTCCGTGTACGCCAAGTGCTCGTTCGTCAGCGGGCGCCCGTCGGCGAACAGGCCGTCCATGCGTTCGAGCAGCCGGAGGTGCTCCACGAGCGGGCGCCCGTCGGACGGGAACTCCTCGACCAGCCTCAGGACGTTCCCCGGCAGACGACCGGCCGGCTCGAACTCCGGCCGCGACCACTCCTCGGCCGGGGCTACGGGGGCGGGCCGGGTGAGTGACACCTTGGGCCGCTGGTCGCTCTCCGGCAGGAGCGCGAAGAGATGCTCCAGGTGCCGGTCGCGGAGCCCCGCCGTTTCGGCCACCGTACGGCCGTCCCGGTCGAGGACGGGCCGGCCGGCCGACCAGAACAGCTGGGCCTGACCCAGCAGATTGGAGTCGGCGTGCACGTCGCGCGCGGCCAGGTCGCGCCGGTCCTCGGCGAGCGGGTGGACGTATTCGTCGAGCATGCCGAGCAGATGTAGCGTCTCGTGCGCGAACACGACCGGCTCCATTCCCGCGTACCAGCTCAGATAGTGGATCGGGGGCCGGTCGCGGTAAGACCGTAGCTGGTCCAGCGGGGTGCTGATCACCTCACCCTCGCTGTGCCAGCTCTCGCGGTCGGCGAAGTCGGCGGCGCGGGTGCCGGTCCCGGGGTGCAGCAGGACGACCGTGCCGTCCGGGGCCTCGTCGGGCGCGGCCACGAACTCCATCCGTACGTGGAGGAGCGATCCGTCGGCCAGTTGGTGCTGGTGGTTGTAGTAGAGGTCGATCCCTTCGAGCAGGCGGGCGTGCGCGTCGGCGATCTCCTCGGGGGTGAGCCGGGGGTCGGCGCGATACTGGACCCGGACGGTGAACTCCGTGACGGGGTGCAACCCGCCCCGCCACGGGACGAGCAGCCTGCGGGCCTCCACTTGGGCCGCGCCCTCGGTGTGGGGGACGGTGATCGGCTCAGGGGTGGCCGATCCGCGCAGGGGCTCCCACCGAGCGGCCAGCGGAACGTTCCGGGGATCGCGGACGTTGGCGAGCGTCTGGCCGGACCTGGGGGGTGGGTCCATGTTGAGGGTCGGGGTCCGGGTCGCGTGGTCCACGGCTGTACGGGGTGCGGTGTCGCGGCTGACGAGGCCGTCTGTATGGGGTGCGGTAGCTCGGCCGATGGGGTCGTCTGCGCGAGGTGCGGTAGCCCGGTCGATCGGGTCGTCTGTGCGAGGTGTGGTGTCCCGGTTGATGAGGTCGTCGATGCTCGCGGGCCGGCCCGGTCGGCTCGGGTCGGCGGCCTGCGGATCCGGCTGTGCCGCCAGGTTGGGCCGCGTCGCCGAGTCGGCCTGTGTCGTGGAGTCGGCCAGAGTCGCGGGGTCGGTGGGACGTGCCGTCTCGGCTGGCGCGGGCTCGGCGGGCCGGGTCGGCTCGGGGGCCGATGCGCTGGAGCCGGGCTGTGCCCTACTCGGCATCGGATCCCCAGCCGGTCGCGGATCCCCAGGCGGGGGTGCGGGCTGCCTGGTCTGGGGCGTGTCGGGAGCGCCCGGGGAGGCCACCGGCCGGGAGCCGTTCATCGGCGGCTCGGCCGTCGCTCGTCCCGGACCGCCCGGTGCACCTTCGCCCGGCGTACCTTGCGGGGGGACCGTGGGGGAGACCGGCCCGCCGTAGGACCCCGTCCCGTTCGGCGGAGCCTGCGGACCACCAGCGGGGCGCGCATCCGTGCCGGGCCGCCCATCCGTGCCGGGCCGGGCACCTGTATCAGGGTCCGTATTGGGCCGCGTGTCCGTGTCGGCCTGTGCCAGGTCGGTGGTCCGCGTCAGGTCGGTGGCCGCTGCGGTGTCCATGGCGGAGTTCAGGGCGCTCATGGGGTGCAGCACCGCCCCGGCCACGCTGGGATTGAACGGGCTGATCGTGTTCGTCCGGCCCGCGCCACCCATGAACCCACCGACCAGGGAGTCGGCGGTTGGCGGCTCCCACTGCCCGTACACGAGCCCGTTGGCCACGAAACTGCCGGCGGGCGAGGCCACCACGTTGTTCAGGCCCGTGTTCAACGCCCGGCCCGGGAATCGCCGGAAGGCGTTGCCCCATCCGGGCAGGTCGCCCGCCGTCCGGTTCAGGTGGCTGATCCCCGGGACGGCGCTGGTGAGCCGGGACACCGGAGCGCCGAGCTTGGTGCCGGCGACGGCGCCCACGCCGGCGCCCACCGCCGCGGCCATGGTCTTGTCCCAGTCCCAGCTCAGCCGGGTGCCCATCTGGATCTGCTTGTACTGGGTGAAGGCGTCGATGAAGACCTCTTCACCGATCTCCTCGATCAGTTCGTGCGTCAGCGCGGCCGACATGAACCGGCGGCCCAGTGTGCCGCCCGCGAGGGTGGTCAGTCGGCCCGCCGCAGTGACCCCGGCGGGGCGGGCCGCCGCGATCCCCAGGCGGGTGAGGATGTTCCTGATGGCCAGCCGCAGGCTCGACGCCGCGGGGCCCACCAGTGGCGCCGTCGCACCGGCCGAGAAGAACGAGACGAGCAACGCCACGGCGATCGCGATGACGGCCACCCAGAAGGCCACGTTGATCGAGATCTTCGAGTACTGGGTCTCCAGCGCGAAGGCGTCCGCCTGCTGGGCGTACTGATGGTGGGCGGCCATCTTGGCCAGGGCGCCGGTCTGCTCGTCGTACATCCGCTCCACGCGGGTGAACGTGACGGGTTTGGCGGGAGACTCCCATCCCGCGGCGATGGTCCGAACCGCCGTGCCGGTCGGCTCGAACGTGGCCACATAGGTGTCCACGGCCCGCCGGTGCGCTTCCCGCAGCCGCCACAGACCGCTCTCGCTGGCCTCGGGCCACGCCTGCCCCGACATGAGCATCGGGATCAGCCAGTAGACCACCCAGTCCGGCAGCTTCTCCGTCTCCCACACCGGACGCACATCGCTGGCCGAGATCCCCCGAACCTGTCCGATGGCAGCCCATCCGGCGTCTGTGAATTGACGTCACCGCGACCCGCCACGCTGGACCGTCACACTTCCTTTCTGATTCGACCACCGGAGGCGAGATCCTGCGCGATCGCGGTGTCCGTGGAGCGGGAGTTGGCGATGGTCTCGCGTAGCAGCGGCCCGACGTCCACGATCTCGCCGACCAGCGCGGTCCCGGATTCGACCAGCCTGCTGGGGCCGTCGTCCTTGAGGTAGGCCTGCGCGAACATCCGGCCTTCCGCGCCGTTCCCCCAGGGAGCGGCCGCGTTGAGCGCCTTCAGTTCCTCGGACACCTCCGGCCACGCCTGCTCCAGGTCGAGGGCCATGGTGTTCCATTGGGCGATGCCGCTCTCGATTGACGGGCCCAGGTACAGGGTCCGGGGGCTAGGAACCGGCATTCTCCCTCCCCGCCATCTGGTCGGCGAGCTGCGCGAGCACGGTCTCCACGTCGCCGTCGAGGTGCGCCCGCATCTGCTCGGCGGGGATCACCGGCTCGAAGATCTCCACGACGCGCTGCCGCATCTTTTCCGCCGCGTGGTGGGTGGTGTCGGTGATGACATCGGCCAAAGTACGGGCATCGGGGCGGCGGTAAATCCGGGGGTCAAGATCCAGCCGGACCAGTTCACCGCGCGCGTCGACCGTTACCGCGACCAGGCCGTCCTGGGATTTCTCCGTCACTTGTACGGCTTTCGCCTCCGCGAAAAGACGAAGCCCGTCGTCCTGTAAACGAATAAACGCCTGGCGTAGTTCATCGGCATAAGCCTGCATACCAGACGTTTCCGCTTCTCCAGTCGATCGCACGTGCCGTAATCTCCTTATTACAGAGAGGTAACACCCGCTCTAGGAGTAACGGATCATATAGGCGTCATTCACCGTTGTTCATAGTGAATTCCCAAAAAACTAGAGTTTCCCAAGGTCAGCGGCGTGCTCGCGCAGCGCGGTCACCTCGTCACCGGCGATCCAGCGGCGGTACACGCCCCGCTCGACCCGCTCCAGCCCGAGCTCCATCGCCACGGGCACCGACGCGCCGGCGTACTCCAGGAGGACTTCGCCGTCCTTCTCCGCGATGACCAGGAAAGACGCGCCCTTCCACACGCAGACCGTCGTGACGAGGTCCACCCGTTCGCACTCCGCGGCGGGCACCGCTCTGACCCAGACGCCGGAAGCGATCTCCTCGAACCCGGCCTGCGCGGCGGTGTCGCGTAGACGCAGCCACACCCCGTCGGCGCTCAGCTCCGGAGCGGCCTCGTAGTCGACCCCGCCCCAGCGGGCGCGGTAGAAGGACCGCGTCATCGCGCCGCCCAGCGGTAGAGGGACCGGGTCATTGCGCGGCCCGCAGGAGCCACTGTCCGAGGTCCCCGTCGAAGACGGCGCGGCCACGCGTGACCCCGTCGATCCCCAACTCCACGATCTCCGCCCCGTACGGCAGCGCGACTCCCGTCACCTTGTACTCCCTGATCGTCTGATCTACGCTCGGCACCAGTCCCATGCCGACGAAGGGCGGCTCCTCGACCACCCAGCCGGCGACGGCCCGCATCCCCTCCTCGTCCTCCCCGCCGTAGGGCGTCGGGTAGAGATCGACGCCGATCGCGGGCCAGCGCAGGATGTTCAGGGCGCCCTGGTCGGTGAGCGCGTCCTCCCGTGACAGCGCTTCAGCGAGCACGGATGGTGTCGCGATGTGGGCGACGTCGAGGGCGTGGTGGCAGTAACCGGACACCCGCGGCTTGCCGTCATCGAGCAGTGCCTGGATCTCCGCGGGCCCCAGCAACTTCTGCACGATCGGGACACCTGGTTCGACCGCGTGGTCCTGGGCCAATGTGGGCACGGCGAGCCTGGCCACCGTACCCGGCTCCAGGAAGAACGCGAGCTCCAGCCCGGCATTGACCGCCAGCCCCCACCGGAGGTCCGGCCAGCCCGCGGCGAGCTCCACCATCGACACGACCCGGTGGTTCTCGACGCCGGTGGCCGCTCTGAGCGCGCCTGCCGAGGTGTAGACGATCAGCCACGTACGCTCGTCGTCGGCCTGAGTGGCCCAGGCCATGGGCTCGTCGCCGGCGGCGGCTGCCTCGCTGATCGGCATCGCGAAATCCGCCGCCCGCAGCAGACCAAGGCAGAGGGCAAGGTCTCCTTGCGCCTGTGCTGCCGCGAGTTGTTCTTCGAAAGCACTGGCCTGCCACACACGGCACAGCCTATAAGCGCGCGCTCGCCTCCCGTCGCCGTACGCTCGCCCGGTCTGAGTGATCAGTTCGCATTCCGTTCGCCGGCGATGTCGAGACAGGCCGATCGGCGTCGACGTCCCCACCAAAGGCAAGTCGAGCGGATCAGGAGATCGCGATGAACCAGCAGATGGACCAGCAGACGATCCAGCAGGCGGGCGAGCAGATGGGTCAGCGGGCGGAGCGGCAGACGATCCAGCAGGCGGGCCGGCGAGAGATGACGACCATCAGGACCAGCTACTGGGCGGTCGTCGGCGCGGCACTGGCGACGCTGTTCGCCAGTGCCGTCTACTACGCGGTGTTCGGCGGCGTGTGGATGAGGTTGAGCGGTGGGATCGCGTCCACCTCTCCTCAGGCGTGGGAGGTAGCCGCTCAATTCGGCAGGAACGTCATCGAGATGCTCGTGCTGGCCACGCTCATGAGCTGGCTCCGGATCGTGACCTGGCCGGGTGCGCTGCGGCTCGGCCTCCTGGTGTGGGGTGGGTTCCAGGCGCTGGCGATCGCGGGCTCCGTCATCCACGAGCAGTATCCGGTGGGGCTCTACGTCCTGCACGTCGGCGACGCGCTGATGACGACGCTGATCGCGGTGTCCATCCTCGTCCGCTGGTCCCGCCCTCGGGCGTAGGGGTCCTTGGGCATACGGGTCCTCGGGTATACGGGTCCTTGGGTGGAGGGAAGGCGCCGCGTGGTCGCCGTTCGGAGGTGGAGGTCAGTGGAACTGCGGGACGATCAGGTAGATGCCGTAGCCGACCACCGCCGCGCAGGCGGCGAAGCACAGGACGGCGGCGGCCAGCGGGCCGGTGCCCGTGGCCTGCCGCTCCTCGGCTATCTGGCGGGCCGATATCGCCAGCACACCGAGCGAGAAGACGACCACGACGACGACGCTGACGGCGAGGCTGACGACGAAGACCTGGCCGAGAGCGGCCCATTTGATGTCCATCACGATCCCCTCAGGCGGCGACCCGCCGTGGTTGGGCGGGCGGGTCGTTTCAGGCGGCGACCCGCTCCGGCTGGGTGGGCAGTTCGTTGACGTTGCCCGCGTGTACGGGCTCGCGGCGGCTGGCCGCGTACAGGCCGGCTGAGACGGCGATCGCGACCACGGCGGCGATGGTGACGCCGAGCGTGCCGGTGGTGGCCACGGCGGCGGCCACTCCGCCCACCGCGGCCGCCGCGGGCAGGGTGAGCAGCCAGGCCAGCGCCATTCGGCCGGCCAGGCCCCAGCGCACCTGAGCGAGGCGGCGGCCGAGGCCGGTGCCGAGGATGGCGCCGGAGACCACCTGTGTGGTGGACAGCGCGAAGCCCAGGTGGGAGGAGGCCAGGATGACCGTGGTCGCGCTCGCCTCGGCGGCGAAGCCCTGCGGCGACTCGATCTCGGTGAGGCCCTTGCCCATGGTACGGATGATGCGCCAGCCACCCAGGTAGGTGCCCAGGCCGATGGTCAGCCCAGCGGCGGCGATCACCCAGACGGGCGGGCCGGAGCCGGAGGCGAGCGCGCCGGTCGAGATCAGCGTCAGGGTGATGACGCCCATGGTCTTCTGCGCGTCGTTGGTGCCATGAGCCAGCGACACCAGCGACGCGGAGACGATCTGACCGAAGCGGAAGGTGGTGGTCACCGACTCGTGCCGGGCGCGGGCGGTGATCGTGTACGCCAGGTAGGTGGCGCTCATGGCCACGAACCCGGCGATCAGCGGCGAGGCCAGTGCCGGGATGAGGATCTTCTGCAGCACCGTGTCGAAGTGGACGCCGCGCATCCCGGCGCCGACCCAGACCGCGCCGATCAGGCCCCCGAACAGCGCGTGCGAGGAGCTGGACGGCAGCCCGAACAGCCAGGTGAGCAGGTTCCACAGGATCGCGCCGATCAGCCCGGCGAACACCATCGGCGGCGTCACCAGCCTGTCGTCCACGATCCCGCCAGAGATCGTCTTGGCCACTTCCACCGACAGGAAGGCGCCCAGGACGTTGAGTACGCCCGAGATCGCCACCGCCACCTTGGGCCGTAGCGCGCCGGTCGCGATGGAGGTGGCCATCGCGTTGGCCGTGTCGTGGAAACCGTTGGTGAAGTCGAAGGCCAGCGCCGTGATGATCACCACGACGACCAGGAACGTCACGTGCTCCATGTCGTTGTCCCCATCGTCTCGCCGTAACCCGGACGTTAGGCGCGTGTGGTGAACCGACCGTGAACACCCAGCGGAGACCGGATAACGAAGTCCGGTCTCCGCACCACAGCCGAGCCGTGTCTAGCCGGCGTCGGACTGGTTCAGTCGGCGTTGGAGGGACGGCGCCACGGGCCGGTGATCGCCAGGACGTGGCCGGGGCTCTGGATGTTGGCGAACAGGATCCGGCCGTCGGCGCTGAAGTTGGGGCCGGTGAACTCGCTGTCGTTGAGTTCGTTGCGCGCCATCGGGTACGCCTTGCCCTGCGCGGTGACGCCCACCAGGTGCTGGATGCCCTCTCCGTCCTCCGCGAGGATCACTCCTCCGTACGGCGAGACGGTGATGTTGTCCGGCCCGTCATAGTTCGTGTCCTGGGCGGGGTCGGGGTTGACGCCGAAGATGGTCTTCAGCGTGACCGTCTGGTGGCGCGGGTCGTAGAACCACACCTGGCCGTCGTGCTCGTTGACGCTGCCGTCGGTGTGGCGCGCGTAGCTCGCGACGAAATAGGCGCCGCCGTCCGCCCACCAGGCGCCCTCCAGCTTGCGGCTGCGGGTGATCTGGTCGTTGGGGAGTTGGGTGCGTACGGACTGGACGAGCGCGTCGCGTTCGGGCACCTCCACCCATCGGACCTGGTAGCGGGTGCCGGGGGAGGTGGCCTCCGACAGGTCGGCGACGTGCGCGCCGTCGCGATAGCAGCTCAGCGCCTCCAGCTTGCCCGCGGTCGCGCCGCCGTCGGAGAGGGCCAGCTCCCGCAGCGCGCCCTTGCCGCCATGGAACCCCTTCGGCGGCGTCCAGCGGTAGTAGAGCCCGTTCGGTCCGGAAGCGTCCTCGGTCAGGTAGATCGCCGACGTCTTCGGGTCGACGGCGACGGCCTCGTGCGAGTAACGGCCGAGAAACTTCAGCGGCACCGGGTCCTGGTTGGCCTTGCGGTCGAACGGGTCGACCTCGAAGACGTACCCGTGGTCCTTCTGGAAGGCGCCACCGGCCCGCTGCTCGGTCTCCTCGCAGGTCAGCCAGGTGTTCCAAGGGGTCTTGCCGCCCGCGCAGTTGTTGTGCGTGCCGGCCAGGCTGACGTATTCGCGGATCCGTACGCCGTGCGCGTCCACGTCGATGTTGGTGGTGCCACCGCCCGCGCCCGGATCGTAGGTGAGGCCAGGCAACGCGGGCACCCGGTACGGCTCGCTGCCACCGATCTCGTGGTTGTTGACCAGCGTGGCGCCGCCCTTGCCACGCCCGAGCTCTGCGTCCACTCCTTCGCTGTCCGCTCCTTCGCTGTCCGCTCCGTCACCGTCAAACCCGGCGCCCTTGCCACGGGTGAAGCTCGCCGTCCCGTCCGCGTCGCTCGGCGTCGGCTCGCCGCTCTCCAGCAGCGTCACCCCCGCCTCCGCGACGATCCGGTACGAGAACCCGGCGGGCAGGGCCAGCACCCCGGCCGGATCGGCGACCAGCGGGCCGTAGCCGAGCGGGGGCCGCGTGGCCGCGAACGCGGCGGGCCCGGCGATCGCCTCGATGCTGCCGGCGAACACTATGCCGAGGCCACCGGCGGCGCTGCGGCCGAGGAAGGAACGGCGAGAGACAGGTGCGGACATGGGACATCTCCTCCAACGTTGACGTCTGCAGGAGCCGACCCAATTGCGTCGCGGGAACGGGCGGCACCCCGCACTCCGTCCTTATGGTGAACGCTTGAGGAAGAACCGGCACCCGGATCGATCATCTTGATCGCCCGAAAGTGAATGATTCGTACGCACTGCGTTTGGAATCACGTCATGTGACGCTCCTAGCGTGCCGGTCATGAAACGCATCTCCCTCGCGGTGGGCGCGGCCCTGCTGGCCGTGAGCCTCGCCCCCACGACCGGTCCCGCGTCCTACGCCGCCGCACAGGACGGCGCGCGGGACAACACGGGCCGCGCCACGCTGACCGGGTTCGCCGCTCTCCCGGCGCAGACCTTCGTGCCCGGCAGCGAGCCCTCCGGCTCCCAGATCGGCACCACCCCGATCAACGGCGTCACCCCGCCCTTCGCCGGCCAGCCGGTCCAGGGGTTCAGCGGCATCGTCCGGCGCGGCGACGGCAGCTTCGACGTGCTGTCCGACAACGGGTACGGCGGCAAGAACAACAGCGCCGACTTCCTGCTGCGCGTGCACCGGATCAGCCCGGACTTCAAGGCGGGCACCGTACGGGTGCTGGGCGGGTTCAACCTGTCAGACCCGCGCGGCCGGGTCTCGTGGCCGCTGACCAGGGCGGACCGGGTGCTCACCGGCGCCGACTTCGACGTGGAGTCGATCGTCCGGGCGGCGGACGGCACGTACTGGATCGGCGATGAGTTCGGCCCGTTCCTGCTGCACTTCTCCGCCACCGGCACGCTGCTGGAGGCGCCGATCGAGCTGCCCGGCGTCAAGGCGCCGGAGAACCCGACCCTCAACGGCGCGACGCCGAACCTGGCCGGCAGCAAGGGCTTCGAGGGCATGGCCCGTTCCGCCGACGGCCGGTGGCTCTACCCGCTGCTGGAGGGCACGGTCAGCGGAGATCCGGCGGGTACGCTGCGGCTGAACGAGTTCGACGTCCGGAAGCGGGCGTATACCGGCAAGCGCTGGACGTACAAGCTGGACAGCCCGACCAACGCGATCGGCGACGCCATCGCGGTGGACGAGCACCGCTTCCTCATCATCGAGCGGGACAACGAGCAGGGCGACGCGGCCAAGCTCAAGCGCGTCTACCTGGCCGACACCCGCGATCGCGACCACGACGGCGCGCTGGACAAGACGCTCGCCGCCGACCTGCTGGACCTGGCCAACCCCAAGGGCCTGGGCGGGTTCGGCGAGACTTTCCGCTTCCCGTTCCAGACCATCGAGGACGTCGTGATCCTCGACGACCGCACGCTCGGCATCCTCAACGACAACAACTTCCCGTTCTCGTCCGGACGGACGGCCGGGCAGCCGGACAACGACGAGTTCATCACCGTCCGCCTGCCGTTCCGCCTGCACGCCCGCTGAACGAAGAGGGGGCGGGCCGCACCGCCCGCCCCCACGGTTGTCAATGGAGCGGTCGGGACGTTCGTCGACACTGCTCCCGAGGAACTAGCCGAGGGCGTGGTCGAGGTTGAAGGCGGCGCTGATGAGGGCCAGGTGGGTGATCGCCTGCGGGAAGTTGCCGAGTTGCTCGCCGGTGTGTCCGATCTCTTCCGCGTACAGCCCCAGGTGGTTGGCGTAGGTGAGCATCTTCTCGAAGGCCAGGCGGGCTTCGTCGACGCGGCCGGCGCGGGCCAGGGCTTCGACGTACCAGAACGAGCAGATCGAGAACGTGCCCTCCGGCCCCTCCAGACCGTCCGGGCTGGCTTCGGGGTTGTAACGGTAGACCAGCGAGTCGGAGACCAGCCCGCTGCCGAGGGCGTCGAGGGTGGACAGCCACTTGGGGTCGGTGGGGGAGACGAACTTGGTCAGCGGCATCATCAGGATGGACGCGTCCAGGACGTCGTCGTCGAAGTGCTGGACGAACGCCTGCAGCGAGGTCGACCAGCCGTGTTTCATGATCTGGTGGTAGATCGTGTCGCGGGCCCGGCGCCAGCGCGGTATGTCGGCGGGGAGCCCTCGATGGGCGGCCATGCGCATGGCGCGTTCGATGGCCACCCAGCACATCAGCCGTGAGTAGACGAAGTCCTTGCGTCCGCCGCGGGTCTCCCAGATGCCTTCGTCGGGTTGGTCCCAGTTCTCGCAGACCCAGTTGATTAGCGTGCAGACCTGCTCCCAGCGGTCGCTGGAGATGGGGTTGCCCCATTTGTTGTAGAGGTAGATGGAGTCGAGGAGTGCTCCATAGATGTCCAGCTGGAGCTGGCTGACGGCGGCGTTGCCCACGCGTACCGGCGCGGACCCCCGGTAGCCCTCCAGGTGGTTCAGCTCGGATTCGGGCAGCTCGCTGCGTCCGTCGATGCCGTACATGATCTGCAGCGGGCCGGTACTGCCGGCTCCGGTGAGCGGGACGTGCGTGGACAGGAAGCCCATGAAGGCTTCGGCCTCCTCGGTGAAGCCGAGCCTGAGCAGCGCGTACACGCAGAACGCGGCGTCGCGTACCCATACGTAGCGGTAGTCCCAGTTACGTCCGCCCTTGACCTGCTCGGGCAGGCTGGTCGTGGGCGCGGCGACGATCCCCCCGGTCGGCGCGTAGGTGAGCAGCTTCAGCGTGAGGGCCGAACGGTGGACGACCTCACGCCACCTGCCCCGGTAGCGGGAGGCGGACAGCCACTTCCGCCAGTACCGCACCGTGGCGGCGAACTGCTCCTCCGCCTCCGCGCTCGGGCAGGGTCGTGGGGTGATCCCGTCGCCGATCCGGTCGAGGGCGAATACGGCGTGTTCGCCCTCCTTGAGCTCGAAGCTCGCCCAGGCGTCCCGTCCGTCGGTTTCGATGGGCACGCTGGCGGACAGCGCCAGGGACAGGGACTCCGACTCGAACGTCGTCCGGGTTCCGTGCTGGTGGACCGTGTGGGGTTGCCTGGCGTAGTCGAACCGGGGGGCCACCCGGGCGCGGAACGGGAGGGTTCCACGGACGCAGGTCACCCGGCGGATCACCCGGTGCCGGTCCACCTCGTCGGAGTCATCCTCGATCGGCATGAAGTCCTGGATCTCGCCCACCCCGTCGACGGCGAAGAAGCGGGTGATCAGGACATTGGTGTCGGGGAAGTAGAACTGCTTGGTCTTCGCCAGGGTGTCGGCGTACAGCTCGAACGACCCGCCCTTGTCGGCGTCCAGGATCGAGGCGAACACGCTCGGGGCGTCGAAGCTCGGGCAGCAGTACCAGTCGATCGTGCCGTTGGTGCCCACGAGCGCGACCGTGCGCAGGTCGCCGATCAACCCGTGCTCTCCGATCGGCAGGTACCGCGAGTCCTCGGGGTAGCCGCCTGGTCCAGCCGTCATGTCTGTTCCCTGCCACGATTCCGGGAAAATATGCAGGTCAGAGCGGCTCGACGCGCGCTCAGGCCGCCGAGGGTGGTGGGGGCATGCCGTACGAAGCGCTCATGGTCAGGACCCGCTTCTCCAGATAGAGGCACATCATCTCTGTCACGGTGTCTCTGTTCTGCGGCGTGAGGTGGAATGTCTCCACCGCTTCATGTTCCTTCAGGACATCGACCCACGGCTCGGCGGGGGACATCACCGTGCCTAGGATGAGGCACGGGCTTTCGAGCATGTCGAGTACGACCTGCCGAAACGCCGCCGAGTACAGCTGCATGGGCCCGATCTCGTCCACCAGCACGATTCCCCCTGGATTGTTCGACAGGGAGGCACGAAGGGCGGGCACCGCGACGCCGTCCAGGAATTCGAGGTCCACGCCATACTTGAGCCGTCCATGGCTGAGCAGTCGCCCCACGCGCATATCACTGTCCGAATCAATGGACGCGAGCCGGCCTGACCGGCCGTCCAGCATCTCGATCTCGAAGCCCACGCGCTTGCCGTCTATCCGCCGCTCGGTGGCGTAAAAACCCACGACGCTCTTGGGGGCCAGTCTGGTGACGACATTTCTCAGGGCCGTCGTCTTGCCGACCTTTTTGACGCCAGTAAAGAGCAGTGCCCTACCCATGATCGCTCCCCGGAATGAGTAGCCGCGGCAAACCGGCGCCCTTGAGGTCGCCCCAGAGAACCGGGTTCTGGCGGCCATTGCTATAGTCACGCACTTGATGGAAAACCAGGTCGTACAGACTGGCCAGACCGATGACGTTAGTCGTTCCCGGACTGCGTAGCTGTTCGAGCAGGTAGTAGGAGAAAACGCCATGTCTGAGAGTGCCGTCTTCCCGCGCGACTTCGTCGTCGGCGCAGGCCGACAGGAAGATCGTTCCTGAACCGAGCGGCAGGTTTTCCAGCCGGATCCGCGGTCGGTGCGTTCGGCGCTGCTCCGCCAGCAGGGGCCCGGTTATCCCACGCCCATCGGAGTAGCCGGAAAAACAGGCATCGAGGATGAAGACCACGAGGCGCGCATTGAGCCGGCTGGCCAGCCGGGCCAGATCTGTATGCACCTCGATGGCGCTCGAAAGCAACGCGTGCCGCTGGGTGTCATGGCAGACCAAGAAGCGTGACACTTTATCGAGGCCGGGATGAATTTCGGGGGAGCCATGCCCGGCGAAGAAGATCAGCACCGCGTCACGGCGGTCGACGATCCGTGCCAGTCGCACCCCGATAAGGTCGATGATGCCCGACCGAGTCGCCTGATCGTCCACGAGTGGATGCACCCGCACACTTGATGCGTATAACGCCCGCCCGAACAATTCAGCAAAGGCGAGCGCATCCGCTCGGGCGTATGACAGGTCGGGGATCGTTATATCGGCATACTTGTTCACGCCGATGAGCACCGCATGAAGCCGGGTCATTCGTGACCCCCTGCCGAGCGGTGTTCGAGGTAGTCACGCAGCGCCTCCGCCGCCAGCAAGTCGCCGTAGCCCAGGAGCGCCGCCCCATCGGGGACGGGATATGAGTAAGAAGCGTGCAGTTTGGAGCGTGAGGCCGCCAGCTGGTGATACTTCGAGCCGTCACGAAGGCGAACGATGGCCAAGGACGTCACTTTCAGCAGCGCATCGGCCGTGTCGGACAGCATCGTCACTGACTGCTTCTCGTCCTGACGCCCCAGTCCCAGCATGCGTCGCGCGGTATTGGCCTCGGTGACCACTCCGTCCAGGCCGCCCAGAATCTCCGCGACCTCGGTCAGCGCGTCGAAGAGCCGATAGAAGTCATGCGGCACCACGTCGAGCACCACGAGGGCGCCACTCCGCCTGGCCTCGGCGACAGCCCCGACGACCGCCGCGAACCGTGGAACGGAGCGGGAACGAAGACAAAGCCCCGAGATCCAGATGAGATCCCATGGCCCGAATTCGCCGGCGCGCACGAAGTCGCTCGACAAGGCGTCATTGGCGCTTACCGAGGACGTGAACATGTGGCGCGCGCCGGACGCGTCGTAAGCCACGAGGGTACGAGCCGTGGGAGCCGTCGTACTGCGCTGAACCCGGCACTCGAACGGCGCCGCGGCCAGCGCATCGCCGATGATCTCGCCGGCGGCGTCCTCGCCTACCGAGCCGACGACTGTGGGTGAGAGCCCGAACTGTACGGCCCGTCTGGCGAATTGGTAAGCGGTGCCACCTACCTGGTCGGCTATGGGACCGCGCACCAACAGTTCGCCAGAGGCGGCGACGCGGGACCAGGTTTTCGGCAGCCAGGTCTCCACGACGGTATCCAGACACAGGTCGCCCATGACGAGCACCCGAGGCGGGTCGTTCACCGCTCTGTTCCCGTGGGCATGTCGAGGATGTGGCCGTGATTGATCTTGTCCCGGTAGTAATCACGTAGCTGTGGATGGCGTGCCAGATCAACCGCCACCGGCAGCAGGTTCGCTACCTTTATTCCGTCTCCAGCAATGGCACCGGCTTTGGCCGGACTATTGGTCAGCAGGCGAATGGACGTCACCCGCAGGTCGTACAGAATGGCGGTCGCCTGCTCGTAGTGCCGCTGGTCGTCGCCATAGCCCAACCTCCGGTACGCCTCGGTTTGCGGGATGCCCTCCTCGGCGGACAGCTGAGTGGCCAGCATCAGCGCGAAATGCCCGTTGGCTCGTCCCTCCTGATCGAGCCAGATCACGACCCCCCTCCCGTGTTCCTGGATCGTCGCCTGCGAGGCGGCCATCTGCTCGCGGCAGTCGCATTCGATGCTGTTGAACACGTGGGCGGAAATGCAGGCCGAGTGGACCCGGCACGGCACTTCCTCCTGTCCGCTCACCTCGCCGTGGACCAGGGCGACGCTCTCCGCGACCCCGTCGTAGTAGAGAATCTCCCGCCAGCTGCCGAATTTCGTCGCCAGCGAGCGCTCAGCGAGTCTGACGATCGCTCTTGGCATGCTGCTACTCCAGATTGTCGGGCAGTTGTAGACCGGCCTGTTTCCGCAATATCAAGTTCAGGGCCATGACATGGCTGCAAGTGGCGTGCACTGCGAAGAAGTCGCACGTGCACGACCAGGAGCCGGCCTCGAAGCTGATATGCCGCTCATCGTGTTCGGATCGCATGGTGACCTGTAGCGAGTCGAGGCAGAACCTGTCCTGCTCCCGGGCGTAACGCTCCGCCTTCTGCCACTTGGCGGCGACCGCCGCTGTCATATCAGGCATTGTTTTCCGTTTCTTCATGGGTTTCCAGCCAATTCTGGATCTCCGTGGTAAGTCCGATCCGCAGGACACGGCTCTCCGTCAGAGCGCTCTGCGCTTTGTCTCGGGCGCTTTCGCGAGCGCTGTTGGCCCAGGCGAGGAGCGCTTGGCCGAACTGAGCGTGTACCAGCCACACCTGATCCCCGAGCGTCTCGGAGATCTGCCGGCTCTCCATGAACAGCCTTTCCGCGTCCGCGGTCTGACCGGTCTCAAGAGCGAGTTTGGCCATCTGGAACAGGGTCGCCTGCTCCATCACCGGATCTCCGACCAACTGCTCCAGGAGCAGCGCCTCCTCATACAGAGTCCGGGCGGAGTCGGTCCGGCGCGCGGCGTGTTCTATTCGCGCCCGCTCATGGATGGTTTTGGCCAGGGCTCCGTCACGACCGGCGCGGCGTCGGCTCTCGTATACGCGGGTCAGCAGCTCCTGCGCCTCATCCAGCCGGTCCTTGCGATAAAGAATCTTGGCGATCTGATGATCGATGTCAGAGATCGCCTCTTCGTCGTCGGCCAGCCGGCGCGCATCCCGATAGACGGTCTCCGCCTGATCGAAATCGCCCATCCGGTAATGCACTTGGCCTACCCCGCGAAGTGCCTGCAGCCATAGACCGCGGGCGTCCGCCTCCATCGCCAAGTACGCGGCCTGTCCGTAGGCGTCTTCCGCGTTCGTGAAGGCGGCGAGCCGATATTCCACCAAGCCACGGACGATGAGGAAAGCCGCCTGACGTATCTGATCACCGGACTGGGACGCGGACCGGACGGCGGCGTCAAGCAGGTCGAGCGCCAAGGGCCACGGTCCCCGGCGGATCAGCGGGAGGTCCCGGTGGCCCACCACCGTTTCGCAGTAGCTCAGGATGTCTCGCCAGAGCCCCAGATCTTCGGCGACGCGCAGCGCTCTGCGGATGTTGCCCGACTCGTCGGCGGGATAGTTGCCCTCGTTCGCCAATTCCAGCTGTTGGGCGAGTTGTGATCTTACGAGGTCGCTCATCTTCTCCTGGGACAGCCCCGCGTGCCGGCGTCGCAGATGGGCGACAAGGAGCGAATGCATGACGCAGCGTGTGCCGCCTCCCGGCTGGTCGTGGCGGTCGATCAACGCGGCGCCATGAAGCTCGTTGAGCGCCGCGTCGAGCCGGGATCTCGTGGTGGGGGTGAGCTCACGGCCGCCCATCGCCACATGCCGCCATGCTGACTCCTCGGCTCCGTCCTCGAAGACGGCCCAGGCGTCGAGGAGGTCGCGCACGGCGGGAGTGCGCTCCTCCAGAAGAGTGATCACTCTGCCGAGCATCTCGCTGTTGACCGCGAGTGGCCCGCCGCCGCTCAGCCTCAGGAGATCGTCCCGCATCTCCGTCCAGCGTTGTCCGAGCTGCAGGAGAGACGCTGTGTACTCGATGGTCTTCGGATGCCCGAAACACAGCCGAGAGGCTTCGGCTACGTGCTCATCCGCGCCCACCAGCCTCCGCGCCCTCTCGGTTCCGCCCAGACAGGCGACCATGAGTTCGCGGGACGCGTCCTGGGGCAAACCTGTCACGGTGATCCAATTCGCACCGATGATGCTCTGCAGCTCGGCGCGATAGGAGTAGGAAATGAGCACGGCACGTCCGCCGAGGCTGGTGTCCCATGAGCTCAGCAGCGCTATGACCTCCGCGAGGACGGATTCGGGCGCTTCATCGATGTCATCGAAGATGAGGAGGAAACGGCCGCGCGAGAGTCGCATGGCGACCTCTTCGGGCCGCATGGTGCCTTCCCCTTTCGGCCAGCCCAATACCTCGGCGAGATCGGATGCCGCGAAGCTGCCCCGTAGCGAGAAGTAACCGATGCCGCCACGAAATCGCCAACCGTAGCGATTGGCCATTGTCTGTACTATGGTCGTCTTTCCGTTTCCGGTGATGCCGACAAGACCTATGTAAGGACTTCCTCGGTCTTCGTCGAAGAGCCGGTGATAGAGGGCGAGCAGTTCGTCGGCTCGATCGACGACCGCGCGGTGCTGCGTCGGCACATTCGCCGGCGGATTGCAGGCGAAATAGCTGGGGCGTCCGCTGGTCGGCATGGCGTCGAACGCGGGCGTGCTTTCTCGTGGCCCGCGGACTCGGATGGGATCCGCCGTATTTCTCAGGGGAATGCGGCGAAGCACGGCTTGCGAGGCGCTGTTGACCACCTGGCTGAGCGGGGTCCTGGTGAAAAGGAGTCCGTAGATTTCCTCGATGGCGCGCAGGGCATCACGCCTGCTGATGCTGCCGGCCACGGAGATGGTGGTCAGGTTGCGATTGGCGAGCGCCAGCCGGTCGGCGAGGCTCTCGGTCGAGCATCCGTTCAGGACGAGCAGACACTGCTGACGGTTGGGAAACGCGTCGGCGAACTCGTCTTCTCCCACCAAGATCGCCGTGCCGTCACGGTCTTCGAACTCGATTCCGCCACCACTATGAGCGGCCACGTGAACAATGTCGAACTTATCAGTGGCAAGCGCGCGCCTAAGGTTACTGATGGTCGGCGGCGTTAGGCGGAGGATGTCCACTTCCGCCCCCGCTTCCTCCATCGCGGCAGTGACGTGCGCAAGCTCGGTTTCCGGGTGAAGCCGCCCAGGGTCGTTGATAGGCGACGGCGTGACCAAGAGCAGCCGTATCGGCGCAGTGCTCGCCGCCAGGGCCTCGTTGAGTGTTACGGGCGTTGTCACGCTCGCCTCCCGGCATGAGGGGAAGCCCTAAATTATGCAGCCGCTCGCTTAGTCTAGACGGAAACTTCGCGCAGAACACCGGCAACCTTTTGACGGACACCGCGCTCCGTTGAACGCGAAGGATGTGCGCTTCATAGCGCTGTGCCCGCTTTGCGCACATCGCAGGTAAGCGATCAGCGCGATTTGTTGATCAAAAGCAGCCGTGCGTGGCTCTTAAATGTATTTATGGTTGGTCATGCTGACCTGTCTCGCGTCGAGGGACACGTGGGCGGCGCCGGTCCTGCTCCACGTCGGCCCGCTCGGCCGCCGTCACCTCCCCCTGGACTGTGGTGGCCCGCCCCTGTGGTGCAGGACCTGCAGTACCACGCGGTCAGTAGCGGCCGCTGATCGCCAAAGGGCCACCCGAGGGGGTTCTCGGGTGGCCCTTTCGCGCGTTCCTCCTTCCGGCTGTCAGCGGTTCCTTCCGGTTGTCAGCACCTCCTGCCGCTGTTGATGCATCGCACGACGTTGTTCATGAGCTGCTTCGACATCAGCGCGATGGCACCCGCGTGGTCGGTGTTCGGGCTGTTCCCTTCGCTGGGGGCGCTGTCCACCATGAAGGGGACGTTCGTACCGTCGGGCTGGGTGTTGGGCACGTCGTCGTAGACGAGCGTGACGCGCAGTTGCGGCACCGCCTGGGTGTCGGCCGGGCAGGCTCCGTTCTCGTCGGGGAAGACGACGTGGGTACGGTGGTCCGCGCTGTCGAGGTTCTGGCCGTCCCAGCAGCTGGGCATGTCGAAGACGCGCATGAGGTCGCTGCCGGACGGGCAGATCGGATACTTGTCGGTCAGCCTGTTGGCGAAGCCGGTGCAAGTCCACGTGGGCCGGGCGTTGGCCGCGTCACTTGGCGCGTCACTGGGTGCGGCACTGGCGGTGTCACTGGCCTTGGCACTGGCCGTGTCACTGGCCTTGGCGCTGGCCGTGTCAGTGGGCGGGTCGCTCGGCACGTCACTGGCCGTATCGCTGGGCAGGTCGGTAGGCACGTCAGTGGGCAGGTCGGTGGGCACATCGGTGGGCAGGTCAGTGGGTACGTCACTGGCAGTGTCGCTGGGCGCGTCACTGGCGGTGTCACTGGGCTTGCCGCCGCTCACCGCCTGCGCGTCGCCGGTGATCAGCCTGAGGAACTGAGGCGCGGCCGTGACCTTCGACATGGCGTTGCCACGGAACTGCAACTGCACCAGAGACGGCCGCACGGCGTTGCCGTCCGCCCCGCCTACCCGAAGGGTCGGCCAGAAGTACGTCGACCTGTCGGCGCGGATGCGGCAGGTGGTGTCCGAGGCGGCCAGGCTCTCGTTCGTGGAGAAGGCGTCAGTGGACACATTGCCCACGTAGTCGTTCAGCTGCTGGCCACCCTTGGCCACACCTGGAGCGGTGATGACGTTGTCGCTGTTGGCGTGACCCTCCTGGGGCGTGCCGCACCTGGAGACGAAGGAGCCGCTGGAAGCGGACCTCTGCTGCTGCTGCACGGGGTCGACCGACTGGATGTCGACGAAGTCGTCGGCCGTCGGCCCGGACGCCGCCTTCGCGCTCGCGCTCGGCTTCGAGCTCGCGGCGCCGCCGCTGCTGAGCGTGCACTTGGCCAGGCCGTCCAGCCCGGTGGGCCGGTCGGCGACTCGTCCGATGGCTGTGGCCATGCGGTTGATGGTGGCTGTTCGTTTGTCGGCCAGGGGGCCGAGGATGGCGTTCTGTACGAAGTTGGGGCCGCCTTCCCCTGCTGAGGAGACGAGTCGGTTGTTGGCTTCGTTGATCTGGGTTTGCAGGAGTTTGAGGTTGCGGTCGATTTCGGCTTGGGCCTGGGCGGGAATGTCGGGAAGTTTGCCTGCTACGTCCGGGCAGATGATCTTGTTCCCGCCGGTGGCGGGGGGTGTGGTCGCATTGTCGGACGGCGGTGTGGTCGCGTTGTCCGATGGCGGTGAGGTGGGGGGCTCTGAGGCGTCAGGGTCCTGGGTTGCGGGGGCGGTCGCGCCGCCGCCGTTGCCGAGTTTGCAGGTGGCCAGGCCGTCCAGCCCGGTGGGCCGGTCGGCGACTCGTCCGATGGCTGTGGCGATCCGGTTGATGGTGGCTGTTCGTTTGTCGGCCAGGGGGCCGAGGATGGCGTTCTGTACGAAGTTGGGGCCGCCTTCCCCCGCTGAGGAGATGAGCCGGTTGTTGGCTTCGTTGATCTGGGTTTGCAGGAGTTTGAGGTTGCGGTCCACTTCGGCTTGGGCCTGGGCGGGAATGTCCGGCAGTTTGTCGGCGACGTTCGGGCAGGTGATCGTGTCCGCGCTGGCGGACAGGTTCACCATGTTCCGCGACTGCCCGGATAATGGGCCACCCGCCAGAACGAGGGCGACACCTCCGACTAGGGAAACGACTCCCAGCCATGGCCTGAATGGCTTGCTCCCCGAGGCATTCGCCATACGGGAACTCCTCCCGGATTGATGACGTGGGCGGGAAAGCCCGCTTTTCATCAGATACGGGAGCATCGGCAGCATGGTTCACCCGGATGGAGAAGTAGCAGGTCAGACCGGCGATTCGGGCTTGACGGCGACGACCTCGCCGTCGTCGGTGTTCACGTACAGGATCGCGGGCGGTTGGGGGCCATAGGTGGTGTGAGCGGCACGAGAGTCGCGGCAAGCAATGGCGATGACGATTCACCTCGTCACACAGCGTCCTGGGAAATGCGGCAGCAAATTCGCGCCCTCCTTGGAGCTGATCGCGATGGCGCGTCCCACCTGGGTATTTGCTCTTTCAATCGTTCAGCGGGATATCTCTTCAGGGCGGTCGCTGAACAGCGATCTGGCGTTTGCACCGGAGAATGCAAGGTGTTATCGGCGGATCTCTCACCGGTCCGGACAATGCGAATTCCGGCCGATGAAAGCTTCATTTCCACGTAGCAGGTCCGGGCGGCGCCGGGCGCGGTCGGTGTCGCGATGGCTCTATGCACCTAACCAAGCGCTTGCTACGCTCCGCTCATGCTGTCCACGATCGTCTGGGGCACCGGCAATGTCGGCCGTGCGGCCATCCGTGCCGTCGAGGCTCATCCGGCACTGACACTCACGGCCGTACTCGTCCACGATCCCGGCAAGGTCGGCCGCGACGCGGGCGCGCTCGCCCGGCTCGACCATGATCTGGGGGTCACGGCGACCGACGACGTCGAGGCGGTGCTGGCCGCCGGTCCCCGCGCCGTCGTCTACGCGGCGTCCGGCGACATCCGCCCCGACGAGGCGCTCGCCGACATCATCAGGGCGATCCGGGCCGGCGCCGTGGTCGTCACCCCCTCGTTGTACGCGCTCTATGACCAGCGCAACGCCCCGCCGGAGCTGCGGGAGCCGGTGCTGGCGGCCATCGCGGACGGTGGCGGCTCGCTGTTCGTCTCCGGCATCGACCCGGGCTGGGGCAACGACGTGCTGCCCCTGTTGATCAGCGGACTCGGCGGCACCGTGGACGTGATCCGCTGCCAGGAGATCTTCGACTACTCCACCTACGACCAGCCCGACTCGGTCCGGTACCTGGTCGGCATGGGCCAGCCGATGGACTACGAGCCGCCGATGATCGCGCCGACGGTCCCGACCATGGTGTGGGGCGGCCAGGTACGGCTGATGGCCAGAGCCCTCGGCGTCGAACTCGACGAGATCCGCGAGAGCCGCGACCGGCGCCCGCTCGACGCCACGGTGCGTACGGAGACGATGGGCGAGTTCGACGCCGGCACCCAGGGCGCGGTGCGCTTCGAGGTGCAGGGCATCGTCGAGGGCGAGCCCCGCATCGTCATCGAGCACGTCACCCGCATTCACCCGTCCTGCGCGCCGGACTGGCCGACGCCGCCCGACGGCCACGCGGCGCACCGGGTGATCATCGAGGGCCGCCCGCGCATCGAGGTCACGATCGAGGCCACCGACGAGGGCGGCAACCGGGCCGCGGGCGGCAACGCCACCGCGGTCGGCCGGCTGGTGAGCGCGATCGACTGGCTCGTGGCGGCCGAACCCGGGCTCTACGACGCGCTCGACGTCCCACTGCGCCCCGCGATCGGCAAACTCGGGAGGAAACAGCCATGAACCTCGACATCCCCGAGGGAAAGGACGCGATCGAGTACGTCTGGGGTGAGATGGTGCCCGGCATCGGGACCGCCGCCTCGCACTTCTCCCTGTCGGTGTACGCCCACACGACCCTCGGGCTCCGCGAGTTCGAGGCGGCACGGCTGCGGATCGCGCAGATCAACGGATGCGCCTTCTGCCTGGACTGGC
The DNA here is from genome assembly GCF_040659625.1 of Nonomuraea sp. NPDC049750. NCBI lineage: Bacteria > Bacillati > Actinomycetota > Actinomycetes > Streptosporangiales > Streptosporangiaceae > Nonomuraea > Nonomuraea sp. NPDC049750. The sequence continues at coordinate 242,202 of NZ_JBFANB010000010.1, read as the reverse complement.
GTACCGAGCGGGACGGGCAGAAGGTCGAGGAGGAGTTCGCCGACGCGGTGACCCAGTGGCGCACCACCGACGCCTTCGACGACCGCACCCGGCTCGCCGCCGAGTACGCCGAGCGGTACGCACTGGACCACCACGGCCTCGACGACGAGTTCTGGACCCGGATGACCGCGCACTACAGCCAGCTCGAGATCGTCGAGCTGAGCATGAGCATCGGGTCCTGGCTGGCCTTCGGGCGGCTCAACCACGTACTGGGCCTCGACACCGTGTGCCGGCTGCCCAGCGGCCGTTCACCCGCCACGCGGCGGGCACGCTAGATCTTTCCAGGCTTTCTCCAGGCGCGAGCTGCAGCAAGAACCTGTTCTCATCCCACCGAGAGTAAGGAACATCGGATGAGTGACAACACCCCGGGCGAGGCCGGTTCCAGAGGTGTCTCGCGTCGTGGCTTCATCGCCGGAAGCGTGGGCGCTCTGGCCCTCGCGGCCCACCCCACCGCGGCCCAGGCCGCGGCTCCGGCGGCGGCCGGTCCGATCGGCAACGGGGCCCATGTCCAGGCCCTGGTGATCGGCACCGGGTACGGCGGCTCCGTGGCGGCACTGCGTCTCGCCCAGGCGGGTGTCGACGTACACATGATCGAGATGGGCATGGCCTGGGACACCCCCGGCTCCGACGGCAAGATCTTCTGCAGCACGCTCTCCCCGGACAACCGCTCCTACTGGTTACGTACCAGGACCAAGGCGCCACTCAACTACTTCCTCGGCTTCCCGATCGACCGGGACATCTCCCGCTACACCGGGGTCCTGGACGCCGAGGACTTCAGCGGCATCACCGTCTACCAGGGTCGCGGCGTCGGCGGCGGGTCGCTGGTCAACGGCGGCATGGCGGTCACCCCCAAGCGGGAGAACTTCGCCGCCATCCTCCCGTCGGTCAACGCCGACGAGATGTACAACACCTACTACCCGCGGGCCAACGCCGGTCTCGGGGTGGGCACCATCCGTTCGGCCTGGTTCGACTCCACCGACTGGTACCAGTTCGCCCGCGTCGGCCGTAAGCACGCGCAGCGGTCCGGCTTCCCGTTCGTCTTCGTACCCGACGTGTACGACTGGAACTACATGGAGCAGGAAGCAGCCGGAACCGCCACCAAGTCCGCCCTGGCCGGCGAGATCCTCTACGGCAACAACTACGGCAAGAAGTCCCTCCAGAAGACCTACCTCGCCCAGGCCAAGGCCACCGGCCGGGTCACCATCTCGCCGCTGCACAAGGTCACCTCGGTCGCCCCGGCGGCCGGTGGCGGCTACACGGTCGTCATCCAGCAGATCAACACCACCGGTGACACCACGGCCACCAAGACCGTGACCGCGGACCGGGTGTTCTTCGCCGCCGGCAGCGTCGGCACCAGCAAGCTGCTGGTCAAGCTGAAGGCCACCGGCGCGCTGCCCAACCTCAACAGCGAGGTCGGCAACGGCTGGGGCGACAACGGCAACGTCATGTGCGGCCGCGCCAACCACCTGTGGGACCCGACCGGCGCCTCCCAGTCGACCATCCCCTGTGCCGGCATCGACAACTGGGCGGCCGGTGGCGCGTTCGCCGAGGTCGCGCCGCTGCCCACCGGGATCGAGACCTTCGCCTCGTTCTACCTGTCGATCACCAAGAACCCCAACCGCGCCCGCTTCTCCTGGAACGCCACGACCGGTCAGGTCGATCTGAACTGGCAGACCGCCTGGAAGCAGCCGGCCATCGACATGGCCAAGTCGATCTTCGACAAGATCAACGACAAGGAGGGGACGATCTACCGGACCGACCTCTTCGGCGTCTACAAGGTGTGGGGCGACCACCTCACCTACCACCCGCTCGGGGGCGCGGTCCTGAACAAGGCCACCGACAACTACGGACGGCTGGCCGGGTATCCGGGCCTGTACGTCATCGACGGCTCGCTGATCCCCGGCAACACCAGCGTCAACCCGTTCGTCACCATCACGGCGCTCGCGGAACGGAACATCGAGAAGATCATCGCCACTGACTTGTAGCGAGCGAGCGAGCGAGCGAGCGATTGAGTGAGCGGGCGGTCGGTCGATCGGCCGCTCTGGAAGGGGCTGCGGCCTGCCCGCCGCGGCCCCTTTCCACGCTCGCTCTCACGACCCGGGCGCCTCGCCACGCCGCTGCCTTCGCCACCACGCCCGCCGTGGCCGCCTCGCCATCCGACACGCCCGCCACCGGCGCCACTCGACGCGCCTGCCGGCTGTACTGATCACAGACGAGGAAGCCCTTCGGTGGCGACGGCAGGCGGAGCGGCGGGCGTCCGAGGTGGTGGCGGCGAGGTGGGGTGGCGAGGGCAGGCGGAGCGGCGGGCGTCCGAGGTGGTGGCGGCGAGCCGGGGTGGCGAAGACACCCGCTGTAAAACGGGTGGCGGAGTGTTCGGGTCGGTTGGCATCGTGGCGGGATGGTCGCATCGCGCGGTGACGCGCTGCCCGCTGACTATGACGATGATCCGGGCCGTTTCGCGGCGAACCAGCGGGCGACGTCCCGGTTCTCGGCAGCGGGAGACATCTGTCGTCGGCGAGGTTCTGGACGTGGTGGGGGCGACGCCCTGGGACGAACCGCTGGTGAGCCTGCCCGACCGCGCGGCCGTCGCCCTCTACCTGCGGGGCCGCGGCCTGTCGGAGTCGGCGGCACACGACGCTTCGCTCCGCGTGGCCACCCCGTTGCGCGTGACCAAGAGGGGATCACTCGTCTGGGCCCGCCGCCGTGCGCGCGATTGACGAGCCCGCTCGTCCGGGCGCGGTGGACAGGGTCGCCCGTCCGGACGCGGCGGAAAAGGTCGCTCGTCTGGGCGGCCCGACCCCGCCGTCTGGAGATGTTAGGTACGGGCGGGGCCGGGGGGCCGGTTTCGGGGTCTCAGGTGGCGTTGGTGTTCTGCGCGGCCTGGTAGACGGCCATCGCCTCGTTCCCGAAGAAGGGGCCGAACATGAAGTCCGGGGCGAAGTCGTACTTGAAGCTGTTGACGGAGTTCAGCCAGCCGAGCCCGGTGGACTCGTTGAACCCCTGGAACCACGGACCGCCGCTCGCCCCGCCGGTCATGTTGCAGCGCAGCCCCTGGTCCCGGGTCATGACGGTGTCGTTGAACGCGCGCCCACTGCAGTAGATGAGCCTGGAGCCGTCGAACGGCGGCGCCGCCGGGTAGCCGAAGGAGAACATCTGCCGCTGCCTCGGCTGGTTGAACGCCACCCCCTGCCCGCCCACGACGTCGGTCAACGTCCGTCCCTGCAGCGGCGCGACCACGACCGCCGCGATGTCGAAGTTGATGTCCTCGTTGGCGTTCCACTGCTGGGTGGTCAGCATCCTGCTGGCCACCCAGGTGCCGAACGGCCGCCGCCCGTTGTCGAAGCCCGGGATGAACACCCAGTTGCGGTGGGCCGCACCGTCGATCTTCACGCAGTGCCCGGCGGTCATCACGACGCTCTCGTTGGCGCTGGTCACCGCCGTACCGGAGCAGGAGGCGTTGCCGCCTTCGGCGGTGGTGAAGAAGACGCGTCCGGTGGTACGTACGACGGCGCCGCCGTCCGTCCACCGGAGGCCGGGGCTGTTGGGCACCCGGGCTCCCTGCTGTGCGGTGGCGGCCGAGGCGGTCTGGACGCGCGTCGCGCCGCCGCTGGTCCAGGGGGTGCGCTGGGTGATGGTGGCCGAGGCGCCGCGGGTCGCCCACGGGGTTCCCTGGGTCGGCCCGCTCGACCGAGTACCACGTCGCGGCGTGGGCGTATCCAGTGGCCGCGCCGCCAGTGTGCGCTGCTGCGTCCAGTACTGCAGGACGTTCCTGCGTTCCGACGAGGAGTCCGTGGCGGACCACCTGACGGGCCTGGGGTCGAGGCCGGTCCCGCTCCTGGCCTGGGCGGCGCCCGCTGGGACCAGGGCGCCTGCCACGGTGAGCGCGACGGCGGAGAGCAGGGCGACTCTGCGGTGCATACATACCTCCCGAAACCGGAATCTGCCGTCAGGAGGTACGTATGGAAGCCGCCATCTTCCTCAAGTCATGCTCATTCGGGTATGGCAGCATTACTGGGCGATTGTGCGGTGATACTGCGGGTTATTTCGGCCATCCTGCGGAGGAGTCGGGTCAAGGCCTCCTGACGCCGTGCTTCACAATGTGATGCCATGAATCCCGCCGCCCCCGAGGCCGTATGGCTGGCGCCCACCGACGTCGAACGTGACCTGTACGCGGCCAAGACGCGCGGCGACTGGGCCGCGTACTTCGACGTTCTCGCGGGCACGGACCTCTATCACGCGATGTCGCGCGCTCAGGCCGACGCCAAGCCGGGCTGGCTTCACTACAACGCCGCGTACTGGGGCCCTCAGCCCGGAAGCCCTCTGAGCCTCGCGTTCGTCACCGAGGGGATGCTTCCGGCGCCCGCCCCCGACCCGGTCTTCTTCGAGGTCGACCTGGGACAGCTGGTCCAGGACTGGCCCCAGGACGACGAGTGGCTGGCCATCAATCCGGGCACCCCATGTGAGGCGTTCTTCCCCGCGACGGCCGCCCATCGGCAGACGTGGCGCCGGCATGCCGACCGGATCTCCAGCACGCGCCGCAACCAACTGCGCACGTTGTGGGTCGGGGGCCCGCTGCACGGCGACGTCGCTCACGGCCTGGCCTGCGGGGCGCTGCTCTGCGTGAACAACGCCTCGCTCTGGAACGCGATGGGCTGGCACGGCACCGGCTACGTCCGTGAGCGGAGACGCCTGGAGGAGTGGTGGGAGATCACCAGCCGGGAAGGGTGGCAGCAGGCCCAGGAGGAGCTGCTCAAGGGCCGGATGAGCAGCTCGGTCTGGGGATTCGTGCTGGGGATACGCGGCACGCTCGCCCGCGACTTCGGTGGCGCGGTCGAGGTGGATCACTGGCGTCAGGTGACGTCACGGGTCATACGGCATCGCGCCGCGGAGAACGCGACCACCCCTGACCTCGAGACGGAGGCCGAGGTCGCCGGAGCGCAGCGGCTCATCGGACGAATCATCCGCTACGAGGCGCGATTCCGCGCGGACGGGCTGCTTCCCGAGGGCGGGTTCGTACGCACGGTGGAGGCGTGGGACTACGGGCGGGCGTCGAAGATGGCCCGCTGGGGGCTCGGCGCCCGCTACTGCGACCTGGCGGAGGCCGAAAGGGCGGTCCTGCGCGCGGGCGCGGTCAGCCGGATCAACTACCGCTCCTGGGAGGAGTTCTCCGCCGCCTACATCCTGGGCCGCTGTCTCCACTTCGACGAGGAGGAGTTCGGCGACTGGTACGGGGAGATGCTCAACGCCCACCGAATTCTGACGACCGACCCGAACAGCCCCTGGCTCAACATCCCCTTCAAACGATGAAGGCGACCTGACACCCCCGAAGCCGCTGGTCACCGAGCGCCGAGCGGACGGCTGAAGAGCCCGTCCGGTCGGCGCTCGGCGTTTTGACGTCTCCATGACATCACGGCGGTCGACGCAAGGCACTTGCGATGACGCCATCATGACGTCATAGTTGCGTCATGGACCTCGCGCCGTACGTAGATCACCTCCGCCGCGAACTCGCGGCCACCGCCCAAGCGGGCGACGACGACGCCCGCGCGATCGCCGAGCGTCTCGCCGCGGCGCTTGAGCCGGCCACCCGGCTCGCCCTGCTGGAGGCGCTCTCCGCCGCTGCGGACGAGATCACCCGTGATCTCGCGCCGGGCTCGGTGGAGGTGCGCCTGCGCGGACGCGAGCCCGGCTTCGTCGTGACGTCACCGCCCGTCGGCCAGTCGTCCGGGGACGCGGGCGAGACCGCGTCGGCCAGGGTGATCGACCCAGGAGCCAGAGCGGACGCAGGAGCCAGAGCGGACGCAGGCGTCAGGGCCGACGAGGGCGGGACCTCGCGGATCTCGCTTCGCGTCCCCGACCACCTCAAGCCGCGCATCGAGGAGGCGGCCGCCGGAGACGGGCTCTCGGTCAACACCTGGCTGGTCCGCGCGGTCTCCGCCGCGCTCGAACGCGACGGGAGCCGGCACCGGGGCGCCCAGACCGTTCGGAGCCATACCGGCTGGGTGCGCTAGCCGGGCTCACAGCCACGCGTAAGCGGAACACCGCCGAATCCAGCCGTCGAATCCATGAGGGAAACGCCATGCCAACCTTCGACACCCCCGAGCCCATCGTGGCCATCATCGATCTGGCGACCGCCAACGTCCGGATCAACGCGAGCGATCGCACCGACACCGTCGTCGACGTACGCCCGAGGGACGAGTCCAACGACGCCGACCGGCAGGCCGCCGAGCAGGCCCAGATCGAGTACGCCGGCGGCCGGCTCCTGGTGAAAGTGGGCAAGCCCCGGTCCGCGTCGCTGTCCGGGTGGAGCGGCTCGATCGACATGCTGGTCGAGTCGCCGAAGAACTGGGCCCGTTCGCTGCTCGGATGGGACGGTTCGGTCGACGTGACGATCGACCTGCCGGCCGGCTCGCGCGTCGACGCGAACGGGACGGCGGACTTCCGCTGCAGGGGCCGACTGGGCGACGTGAAGTTCACCGCCTCCTACGGCGACATCCGGCTGGAACGGGCGGGCCGGCTGCAGCTGAAGACCGGCTCCGGCGACATCTCGGTGACCCGGTCGGTCGGGCACGCCGACATCTCCAGCGCCAACGGCACCATCCGGGTCGGCGAGATCGACGGCACGGCGGTGGTCAAGACCTCCAACGGCGACCTCGTCCTCGGCGCGGTGACCGGTGAGTTGCGGCTGAACACCGCCTACGGCGACATCATCGTCGACCACGCCCTGGCCGGCGTCGCCGCCAAGACCGCCTACGGCAATGTCCGGATCGGTGAGGTGGTGTCCGGCGCGGTCGTGCTGGAGACCGCCGGCGGCCGGCTCGAACTCGGCATCCGGGAGGGCAGCGCCGCCTGGCTGGATGTGAGCTCCCAGTACGGCACCGTCGACGTCGACCTGGACGCCTGCGACGGCCCGGCGCAGGCCGACAAGACCGTCGAGGTACGCGCCCACACCGCCTACGGCGACATCGTGATCCGTCGTTCATGACACAAGAACCATTCATGACACAAAACCAAAGGAGAGATCTCATGCCCCCCGCGATCGTGGCCGAGGGTCTGGTCAAGAAATACGGCACCGTCACCGCCCTGGACGGCATCGACCTGTCGGTCCCCGAAGGCACGGTCTTCGGATTACTCGGCCCCAACGGCGCCGGCAAGACGACGACCGTGCGGATCCTGACCACCCTGCTGCGGCCGGACGCCGGACACGCCACCGTCGCCGGACTCGACGTCGTCGCCGACGCCCAGCGCCTGCGCTCCCACATCGGGGCGTCCGGCCAGTACGCGGCGGTCGACGAGCACCTCACCGGCGCCGAGAACCTGGAGATGGTCGGCCGCCTCTACCACCTGGGCACCAAGCGCAGCAGGCAACGCGCCCGCGAGCTGCTGGAGCGCTTCGACCTGACCGACGCCGGCGACCGCCCGGTGCAGGGCTACTCCGGCGGCATGCGGCGCCGGCTCGACCTGGCCGGCGCGCTGGTGGCCGATCCGCCGGTGCTGTTCCTGGACGAGCCCACGACCGGCCTGGACCCCCGCGCCAGGGTGGCCCTGTGGGAGGTCATCTCCGAGTTGGTCGCGGGCGGCACGACCGTACTGCTCACCACCCAATACCTGGAGGAGGCCGACCGGCTCGCCGACCGGATCGCGGTGATCGACCACGGGCGAGTGATCGCGCTCGGCACCGCCGACCAGCTGAAGGACCAGGTCGGCGGCGACCGGATCGAGCTGACGCTGAGCCACGCCGCCGACCTGGAGACCGTACGCCGGGTCCTGGCGCCGCTGGCCGTGGCCGACGTCCGGACCGACCCCACCTCCCTGAGCATCACCATCCCCGTGGCGGGCGGCGCCGCCTCGCTCACCACCGCCCTGGGTCACCTGGCCGCCGAGCGCGTCACCGTACGCGACGCCGGGCTGCGGCGGCCGACCCTGGACGAGGTCTTCCTCAGCCTCACCGGCCACCAGGCCGCCACCGACGACACCCGGGAGACGGTCCGATGAGCGCCCTTCAGATGGCGATCGCCGACGGCATGACGATCAGCAAGCGCAACGCGCTCAAGATCAGGCGGGCCCCCGACCTGCTCGGCGGCGTGATCATCTTGCCGGTCGTGTTCGTGCTGCTGTTCGTGTACGTGTTCGGCAGCATGATCGACCTGCCCGGCATCTCGTACCCGGAGTATCTGCTCCCGGGGATCTTTGTCCAGACGATCGTCACCAGCGCGCAGATCACCGGCTACACGCTCACCCAGGACCTGCAGAAGGGCATCTTCGACCGGTTCCGCACGCTACCGATGGCACCGTCCGCGGTGCTGGTCGGGCAGACGCTCTGCGACATGCTCATGAACATCACGAGCATCGCCACGATGGCGCTGGTGGGACTCCTGGTCGGCTGGCGCGTCCACTCCTCTCCGCTCGAGGCTCTCGCGGGGTTCCTGCTGCTGCTGTTGTTCGCCTACGCCTTCTCGTGGGTGACGGCGACGATCGCGCTGGCCCTCCGTACGCCGGAGGTGTTCAACAACATCGCCACCCTCGTGTCGTTCCCGCTGGTCTTCCTGTCCAACGTCTTCGTCGACAGCTCCCGGCTGCCCGGCCCGCTCAAGCCCGTCGCCGAATGGAACCCGGTCTCCACCTTCGTCCAGGCGGCGCGCGAACTGTTCGGCAACACCACCGCCCTCAGGCCGGTGCCCGACGCGTGGCCGCTCCAGCACGCGGTGGCGGTGTCGGTGGGCTGGTGCGTGCTGATCCTGGCGGTGTTCGTCCCGCTGGCCACGCGCCTGTACAAGAGGGCGGTCTCCCAATGAACCTCCCCGCGGGACGGCACGTCGACGTCGAGCGCGACCGGATCGTTCAGCGCGTCCAGCAGGCCTACGCCGACGGCCGCCTCGGTTTCGCCGAGATGGAGGAGCGGGTCGAACGGGCCCTCACCGCCGTGACCCAGGGCGATCTGGCGCGGGCGGTCGCCGACCTGCCCGACCCTCCCGAGGAGGAGGTGGTCCTGCTGAGGTCCACCGGCGGGCGCGTCAGACGGACGGGCGACTGGCAGGTCCCGCGCGTGCTGCGGGTCGAGTCCGAGTACGGCGGTGTGCACCTCGACCTGTCGGAGGCCGTCATCGACCATCCCGAGATCGGGATCGAGCTCCGGCTCGCGTACGGCTCCGCGCTGATCATCCTGCCGGCCGGCGCGACGGCGAACGTCGACCAGGCGCGGACCGAGTGGGGGCGGGTGATCTGCAAGGCGCCCGGTCGTCCGCGTCCCGGACGGCTGCATGTCCAGATCGCCGGGGAGTTCGCGTACGGCCATCTTCGGGTCCGCCACCCGCGCGGCCTGGTCAGATAGGCGCGTCCGACGGACCTGGAAGAGCAGCCGGGCTCGGCTCAGACAGGCGCGTCAGACGGGTCGGCCGGAAACGTCGTGAGGCCCCGGAGCTCCTTGCGCGACAGCAGGCCGAGCTTGCGCAGCGAGCTGGAGACGTGGCTCTCCACGGTCCGCCTGGACAGGAACAGCTCGGTCGCGATCTCCTGGTTGGTCTTCCCCGCCGCCGCCAGCAGCGCCACCTCCCGCTCCCGTGACGACAGCGTCTGCCCATGAGAGGGCCGCCCGCCGCGCCACGGATAAGGGATGGGCACCCCGTTCTGCCGCATGATCCGGCAGATCCGGGCGATGACGGCCCGGGCGCTCAGCGCGGCGGCCTGCGCGATCGGCGCTTCGGCGCCGTCGATCTCCGCGCTCAGCTCGTCGACCAGCGCGGCGGCCTCGCCGGCCGTCCCGAGAGTGTCCAGGGCGTCCACGAGGCACAGTACGGTCTCGGCGCCCTACACCCAGTTCCCCTTGGCCCGCACCTGGTCGAGCCCGGCGGTGGCCTGCCCGACGGCGCCCACGGCGTCGTCGAGGGTCAGCAGGAGCCGCGACAGCGTCATCCGGGCGGAGATGAGCGGCCAGACGGCGCCGACCCGCTCGGCGATCGCGATCACCTCGCCCAGGCCCGCCACAGCCTCCTCCGCCGGGCCTGTCGCCGCGAGCAGCGCGCCCCGCATCAGCCGCGAGTCCAGGGACCCGGCGGCGAACGTGGCCGCCGCGCCCTCCAGCGGCCGCAGGCGGTGTTCCAGCCCTTCCCACCGCCCGGCGGCCCGGTCGACGGCGGCCGTCACCAGCTCGACGACGTCCGCCACCCGGAGGTATTCGGCCTGGTCGGCGGCCTGACGGCCCTCGGTCAGCAGGCCCTGCGCGCGTTCGAGCCGGCCGATGTGCAGGGCGCCCTGCGCCCAGTTGAGGCAGGCGCGGGCGTGCTCTTTGGGCGCCGACCGCAGACCGTCGTCGCGCAGCAGGTCATCGATCAGCCGCCAGCTTCCCGGGTCGCCCTGTTCCAGCAGAAGCGACGCCCGCGCGATGCGTACCGCGATGTCGACGTCCCGGTCGCCGCTGCGACGCGAGGCCTCCTCGGCCTGCTCGCAGCGCGCGGTGTGCTCGCTGACGTGCCGGTTCACCACGGTCTCCGGCGCGGCGAGCACGGCGAGCGCGCGGCCGAGGAGCGCGGGCCGGTCCGCGAGATCGTCGATCGCGCCTTCGATCTGCAGGTAGCCCGCCCGCGCCTCACCCTGCTGACGCAGCAGGCGGCCGAGGGCGAAGCGCAACTCGCCACGTAGCGGAGCGGGGAGCGGCTCGGTGGCCAGCAGGCGTTCGAGTATCGGTACGGCCTGGGCGTGCGCCAGCCCGTCGACCGCCACCCGGCCGAGCTTGACGGCCAGCCGCACGCGTAGCTCACGGGGAAGCTCGCCGATCTCCAGCGCCTGCAGCAGGAACCTCGCCGCCGTGGCGTCGTTGCCGTGGGACAAGGCGGTGTCGGCGGCGGCCTCGGCGTTGCCGACGAACTCCGTCGTCTGGCCCGCGAGCCGGAAATGGTGGGCGAGCCTGGCCACCGGTCGGGGACCGGCCACCGACTCCAGGGCCCGCGCGGTCCTGAGATGCAGCCACCGTCGGCCGGACACCGCTACGGACTCGTACACGATCTGCCGCGCCAGGGCGTGCCGGAACCGGCACCGGCCGTCCTCCTCGTGCAGGAGTCCGACCGCCTGCGCCTGCCCGAGAGCACGGGCGATCTGCGCCGGGCCGCGCTCCGTGACCTCCGCGAGCACCCCGTCATCGGGCGCCATGCCGATGACCGCGGCGGCGCCGAGGATCTCCCGCGCCGCGTCGTCGAGCGAGCAAAGCCGTCGCAGCACCACGTCGCGCAACACCGTCGGAACGGCGAGCTCGGCCAGGACGTCCGACCGGCCGGGGATCACGCTCGCGGGCAGGCGCTCCAGGAGCGTACGGAGCACCTCCTCCACCACGAACGGGATGCCGCCGGCCGCGACGCGGACGGGAAGCCGTACGGCCCGGTTCGCGGATTCCACGGCACGTGTACGACCGGGAGCCCGGACGACTCCTGGAACAGCGGGATGTGCAACGGCAAGCTGATCGCCGCCAAGCACTTCGACGCCGGGTGGGGCGGTGACGCGGGAGTCAAGGAGCAGCTTCCGTGGGAGTTCCTGTCACCGCGCGACTACAACGGGCACGGCACGCACACCTCCTCCACCTCGGGCGGCAACTACGGCGTGCGGGCGACGGGGGCGGCCGCGGCGTTCGGCGAGATCAGCGGCATCGCGCCACGGGTCCGGATAGCCGCCTACAAGGCGCTCTGGTCGACGCAGGACGCCTCGACGGCCAACGGCTACTACTCGGACCTGGTCGCCGCCATCGACCAGGCGGTGGCGGATGGCGTCGACGTCATCAACTACTCGGTCTCGGGTACGCAGTCGGACTTCCTCGACCCGGCGGAGATGGCGTTCCTGTCCGCCGCGGAGGCGGGCGTCTTCGTCGCCGCCGCGGGCGGCAACAGCGGCCCGGCCGCCACCACCGTGGCGCACCCCTCTCCCTGGGTGACCACGGTCGCGGCCGGTACGCACAACCGCGGCACGCAAGGGTCGGCGACGCTCGGCAACGGCACCACCTACAGCGGCGCCTCGCTGGCCGCCACCAAGGCCGGGCCCGCGCCGCTCGTCGACGCCACGGCGGCGGAACTGCCCGGCGCCGACCCGACACGGCTGGCGCAGTGCTACGCCGCCAGGGACAACGACGGCAAGGCGGTGCTCGACCCGGCCAAGGTGAAAGGCAAGATCGTCGTCTGCGACCGCGGCGAGACGCCCCGCGTCAACAAGAGCGTGGCCGTCGCCGAGGCGGGCGGCATCGGCATGATCCTCACCAACACCGACGAGAACTCGCTCAATGCCGACCTCCACTCCCTGCCCACGGTGCACCTGGCCGTCAAGGACAGGCAGGCGGTCAAGGACTACGCCGCCGCCGACGGCGCGACGGCGACGATCGACCAGGCCAAGATCAACAACAACACGCCGGCTCCGTACGTCGCGGAGTTCTCCTCGCGCGGCCCGCTGTACGCCGCGGGCGGCGACCTGCTGAAGCCGGACGTGATCGCTCCGGGGCAGGACATCCTCGCGGCGTACGCGCCGCCGGGCGCCAACGGGGCCGAGTTCAACATCTCCAGCGGCACCTCCATGGCGGCCCCGCATGTCGCCGGGCTCGCCGCGCTGCTGAAGGACCTGCACCCGGACTGGTCGCCGATGGCGATCAAGTCGGCGCTGATGACAAGCGGCTCCGACATCCTCGATGGGCCGGGCACCGATCCGTCGGTGATCTTCAGCCAGGGCGCCGGCCACGTCACCCCGAACAGCGCCGCCGACCCCGGCCTGGTCTACGACAGCGGTATCGAGGACTGGATCGCGTTCCTGTGCGCCACGACCAAGGGCGTGTCGGAGCAGGTCTGCGACGCGCTGGCCAAGAAGGGCTATTCGCTCCAGGCGCGTGAGCTGAACGTGCCCTACGTCACCGGCAACACCGAGGGCGAGAGGACGCGGTCGGACTACACCACGATCGCCTACGACCCCGCCACGGGTAAGCGGGCCTGGGTCCAGCGCTACGACGGTCAGGCGAAGGGCGACGACGTCGCCTGGGACGTCGCCGTGACGCCGGACGGCGGCACGGTCGTCGTCACCGGTCGGAGCACCGACGACGAGACCAGGGGCGACGACTACGTGACGATCGCCTACGACGCCGCGACCGGCGGGCAGACCTGGACGGGCCACTACGACGGCCCGGCCGGCGCCTCGGACAACGCGCACGCGCTCGCCGTGGACGCGGCCGGCGGTGCCGGGGTCCGGATCTTCGTGACCGGATCCAGCGCGACAGGCGGGAGCCCACCCGACGCGCTGGAGATCGACTTCGCGACGGTGGCCTACTTCGAGCCTTGGAAGAAGCCCTGATCCTGGAGTGAATCGCGCGCCTCCGGCTCCCGCCGGGGGCGCGCGAGGCGCGTCAGGGCTTCGGCGTGGGTACGGTCGAGCTCGCTCTCCTCGGCCCGGGCACGCTCGCGGGCGTACTCCCGCATCAGGTCGTGGAAGGTGTAGCGGCCCGGCTCACCCTCCTCGATGAGGTGCGCGGCGGCGAGCCGGCACAACAGGAGGTCGGTCTCGCCCGGGGGCGCACCGGAGAGCGCGGCGGCGGTCTCGGCGGTGAACGTCGGCCCGGGGACGAGGCCGAGCAGCCGGAACAGCCGCCGTGACGGCGGGTCCAGACGGCGATAGGACAGGTCGAACGCTCCGCGCACCGCCGCGTGCGGATCCCCGTTGACCGCCAGCAAGGACAGCCGGGTCCCGGCGAGCCGGCGCACCTGGCCGGCGATGCCCCCGGCGGGCCGGCCGAGGACGCCGGCCGCCGCGACGCGCAGCGCCAGCGGCAGGTAGCCGCAGGCCCTGGCCAGCTCACGGGCGGCGTCCCGCTCGGCCGCCAGGCGCTCGTCGCCGAGGAGTCGGCCGACCAGGGTGCCCGCTTCGTCCGGGGCCAGCATGCCGAGCGGAACGGGGATCGCGCCGTCCCGGGCGACGAGGCCGGTCAGCCGGTCCCGGCTGGTGATCACGGTGGCGCAGCGCCGGCCGCCGGGCAGGAGCGGACGGACCTGCTCCTCGCTGCCGGCGTCGTCCAGGATCACCAGGACCCTCCTGTCGGCGAGCAGGCTGCGGTAGGCGGCGCTGGCCTCCTCCTCCGCGTGCGGCACCCGTTCGGCGGGCATGCCGAGCCCGCGCAGGAACTGCCCGAGCGCCTCGATCGGACGCAGCGGACGCTCCGGCGAGTGGCCGCGCAGGTTGACGTAGAGCTGGCCGTCGGGGAACAGGGAGCGCATCCGGTGCCCCCAGTGGACGGCCAGCGCCGTCTTCCCGACCCCGCCCGTGCCGGTGACCATGGAGATCGCCGCCGTGTCGCCGCCGGTCGCGGCCGAGTCCAGGAGACGGAGCTCGGCCGCCCGCCCGGTGAACTGCCCCGGCTCCGGCGGCAGCTGCGCCGGCATCGCCGACGCCTCCCACGTCTCGCCCTCGTTGAGAGCGGACTCGGTGAGAGCGGACCCGGTGAGAGCGAAGAGGTCGGGCGACCTGATGGTGGAGACCTTCCCCCGGAGTATCCGCTGGCGAAGCTGCCGCAGTTCGGGGCTGGGGTCCAGGCCCAGCTCCTCGATGAGGCGGCGGCGGGTGCGTTCGTAGCGCTCCAGCGCGTCCACCCGCCGGCCCGCCCGGTACAGCGCCAGCATGAGCAATCCGACCAGGCCCTCCCGGAAGGGGTTCTCCGCGACGAGCGCGATCAGCTCGGGAACCAGCCCGGCGTGCCGGCCCGCCCGCGTCTCGGCGTTCAGGCATTCCTCGGTGACCGCGAGCCGTTCCTCGACGAGGGCATCGCGCAGCAGGTCCAGCAGCCCTCCGCCGGAGACACCGCTCAGGGGCTCGCCCCGCCACAGCGCCAGCGCGCGTCTCAGCCCGGTGGCCCGTGCCTCGGCGGACTCCATCGTCCGCGCGCGGGCGACCGCGTTCCTGAACTCGTGTACGTCCACCTGCTCAGCGGCGAGCCTGAGCAGGTAACCCTGCGAGTAGTACGCGATCGTGACGTTGGCTCTGGCCAGGGCGGGCCGCAGCCGCGAGACGTACCCCTGCACCATGCCCCGGGCGCCTGTGGGGGCCCGCTCTCCCCACAGCCCTTCGATCAATCGTTCGACCGACACGGTCCGGCCCGCCTCCAGCGCCAGCAAGGCCAGCACCGCCCGCTGCCGGGGTGGTCCGAGCAAGACCTCCTGATGTCCGTGCCACGCTCGCACCGCTCCCAGCAGTCCTATCTTCAGCGCTTGGCCGAGGCCCTGCAGTTCTAATCCGTCTGGCATATCGCTCCCCGTCTGGCACGTCGTGGTTACAGGCCGCCATACGAAAGACACGAGACGCAGTCCAGTAGAAATCCTTCCGGAATCAAGCCCCCCTGCAGCGCCCTGCGGCACTCTGAACGCGTTCTCCGGGGTGCATTCGACGTCGAATGCACGTGGGATGAAAATACGCGGTGCTCCCCGGGGTCAGCTCGGAAAGAGGCAACCTTGTTTTATCCGTACGACCTGATCAAGGACTTCGCCGGCGCGGTCGGCCGCCATCCGGACCGCCCGGCGATCGCGTACAACGGCCAGACCCTCACCTACGCCCAACTCCACGCGTGGACGCACGCGACCGGCCGGCGGCTGGGCCCGCGTCCCGGGGTGGTCGGGGTGCTGGCGTCCCGGTCGCCGGCGACGGTGGCCGCCCTGCTCGGCATCCTGGCGGTGGGCGGAACGTACGTGCCCATCGACCCGGCGTTTCCGTCGCCGAGGCGTCAGGCGCTGATGTCGGCGAGCGGCTGCACGACAGTGATCCCCACCACCAAGTCCACCAAGTCCACCAATTCCACCAAGCCCACCAGTAGTCCCACTGACCCCGCCGATCCCGCAGATTCCGCCGACCCCAGTGGGCCCGCCGACCCCAGTCAGCTCGGCGTGCGCCTGGTGGATCTTCCCGATCTCCCCTCCCGCGCCGAAGCGGGCCAGGCCGCCCGTTCCCCGGAGACAGAGGTCGTCGTCGCCGGGGACGATCCGGCCTACATCCTGTTCACGTCCGGATCCACCGGCGCGCCCAAGCCCGTGGTGACCCCGAGGCGGGCCATCGCCGTCGTGACCGGCGCGCTGCGGGAGCTGTTCGGCCTCACCCCCGAAGACCGCGTCCTGCAGTTCGCGTCCCTGAACTGGGACACCTGCTTCGAGGAGATCCTGCCCACCCTCACCACGGGCGCGACGCTGGTCTTCCACGACCACGCCCACTCGGGATCGTTCCACCGCATGCTGCGCATGATCGCCGCCGAGGGGATCACCGTGATGGACCTCCCGTCGGCGTTCTGGCACGAGCTGGTGCGCCACTTGGTGGACGAGGGGGCCACGCTGCCCGCCTGCGTCCGGCTGGTCGTCATCGGCGGGGAGGCCGTGAGCGCGGCGCGGCTGGCCGACTGGCGCGCGCTCGACACCGATGGGATCCGCCTGGTCAACACCTACGGGTGTACGGAGACGACGCTCATCACCCACGCCCTAGACCTGCACGGCCCGCTGGCCGCAGGGGGAGCGGGGCAGCGGGTGCCGATCGGGCGGCCCCTCCCGCACGTCGGGCAGCATGTCAGTGAGGACGGCGAACTGCTGGTCGGTGGCCCCTCACTGGCGCTGGGCTACCGGGGCCTGCCGGAGGCGACGGCGGAGCGGTTCGTCGAGCTCGGCTCCGAGCGGTACTTCCGTACCGGCGACCGGGTCGGCCTGGCCGCCGACGGCACGCTCACGCACGAAGGCCGGCTCGACCACGAGCTCAAGATCCGCGGCATCCGGGTCGATCCGGGCGAGGTCGAGGCGCAGATCTCCGGTCATCCGCGAGTGGGCGCCGTGGCGGTGACGGGCGTCACCGTCGCCGACCACACGACGCTCGCGGCCTACATCGTCCCCGGCCGACCCGCCGACGACGACACGACCATCGTCCCCGGCTCACCCGCCGACGACGACACGACCATCGTCCCCGGCTCACCCGCCGACGACGACACGACCATCGTCCCCGGCTCACCCGCCGACGACGACACGACGCTGGCCGCCGATGTCCGGGACTATCTGCGCGACCGCGTCCCCTGCCATCTCGTGCCCAGCCGGATCATCGTCGTCCCCGAACTCGTCTACACGGCGAGCGGAAAAGTCGACCGGGCCGGCTCGCATCGGCGATACGCGTCCGCCACCGTTTGAGGAGACCATTCCGTGAATGTCAACGCCGTCTCGGCGGTATTTCAGCGTGTCCTGGAGAACCCGGAAGTCAGCGCGGACTCAGACTTTTTCGTCATGGGCGGGGATTCGTTGCTCGCCACCCGTGTACTGAGCGCGATCGCCCGTACCAGCGGCGTTGAACTGGATTTCGACGACTTCCTCGACGCGTCGACGCCGAGCGCCCTGGCGAAAAAGATCGCGAGCGCCGAGCAGAGCGCGAGCCCGGCATGAGTGTCGTCGTCGTGGGAGCCGGCCTGGCCGGGCTCACCGCCGCCACCGACCTCGCGGCACGCGGCGTGGAGGTCACCGTCTTCGAGGCGCGCGAGCGGGTCGGCGGCCGTACGCACGGCATCGAGGTCGCCCCGGGCGTCTGGGTGGACGCGGGCGCCGCGTACCTGGGAGACCGGCACACCGCCCTGATCGCCCTGCTGGCCGAGCTGGACCTGAAGACCACCCCGACCACCATGGCCGGCGCGAGCCGGTTCGCGCTCGGCGGCGAGGGGCAGACCCGGGCGGGCCGGTTCCCGCCGCTGTCGGCGGTCGCGCTCGGCGAGCTGTTCGACGCGCTGGACGAGCTGGACCGCGGGGTGCGCGCGGACGCCCCCTGGCTGTCGGCGGGCGCCGCCCGGCTGGACGCGCTGACCGCGGCCGAGTGGGCGCGCGAGCACCTGCGTCATCCGGACGCGCGGCTGTTCTTCCCGCTGTTCCTCGGCGAGATGATGGCCGCCGACCCGGCGGACGTGTCCGTTCTGCACATGGCCTTCTACCTGCGCTCGGGCGGCGGGATCCGCTACCTGAACGCCTTCGCGGGCGGCGCGCAGGAGGACCGGATCGACGGCGGCGCGCACCAGGTGTGCCGTCGGCTGGCCGCCGGACTGGGCGACCGGGTGCGGCTCGGCGAGCCGGTGCGCGCGATCCACCAGGACGACGACGGCGTGACCGTCGTGGCCGCGACCGAATCGGTGCGGGCCCAGGCCGTGGTCGTCGCGGTGCCGCCGTCGCTCGCCGACGCGATCGACCACCGGCCAGGGCTGCCCGCGACCCGCTCCGGCGAGCGTACGGGGCCCGGCTGCGCGGTGAAGGTCCACCTGGTGTACCCGACGCCGGCCTGGCGGGAGCAGGGGCTGTCCGGCTGGTCGGTCAACGCGCGCGGCCCCTTGCTGTCCACCGTGGACGACTCGCCCGCCGATGGCGGGGTGGGCGTGCTGACCGGGTTCGTGACCGGCAGGGAGGCGTACAGGTACGCCGCGCTGCCCGCCGACGAGCAGCGCGAGCAGGCGGTCGCCCAGGCCGCGCGGCTGTTCCCCGGGTTGCCGGAGCCGATCGGCTGCCACGTCACCGACTGGGTCCACGAGCGCTACAGCCGGGGCTGTTACGCGGCGCTGTTCGGGCCGGGCGACTGGCCACGGCTCGGCCCGCGGCTGACGGCCCCCCACCGGCGGGTGCACTGGGCCGGCACCGAGACGAGCACCGAGTTCTTCGGACTGATGGAAGGAGCCATCCGATCGGGACACCGGGTGGCCGCGGAGATAAGCGCGACGTACCGATGGAGGAACATCCATGACTGACAGCACGTCCATCGCCCCCCTGGCCGTCCGGCAGGGATTCATGACCGAGCCCGGCCTGGGCGCGGGCAACTTCCTCGACCACGCCCTCGCGGCCAACCCGAACCGGGCGGTGCCGTTCGTCTACAGCCATCACAACGACCACCGTGGCCGGGTGGTGCTGCGCGGCCACAGCCTGGTCGACCTGGCGGCGCTGCGCGACCGGTACGCCAAGTGGTACCGGGCCAACGGCGTGCGGCCCGGTGAGCCGGTGGGCATCGTGGTGGCCGAAGGGCTCGAACCGCTGCTCCACTTCCTGGCGCTCACGGCGCTCGGCGCCATCCCGACGATGATCAACGACGCGATGCGGGCCGACGTCATGGTCCGCTACCTCGACCACGTGGGCGTCGTCGGCATCGTCGCCGACGACACGACCAGGCTGCAGATGGCCTACCGGAACGCCCCGCAGACCAGGCCCAGGTTCATCGCCCTGGCCGCCGAGGTGCGGGCCTACGACGCCGACTCCGGCCGCTTACCGGAGGAGTACCCCTACCAGCACGCGCCCGACGACATCGTGGCGTTGATCCACTCCTCCGGCACCACCGGCACCCCGAAGTCGACGACGCTCGGGCATCGCAGCTTCTGGGACGGCAAGCAGCCGCGGATGCTGCGCTTCCCCGCCGAGCCGTACGACAAGCTGATGTCGCTCATGCCGCACACCCACGCCGGCGGCCTCAGCTACTTCCTCACGGCGGTGCTGCTCGGACTGCCGACCGTGGTCATGGCGGACTGGCGGCGCACGGCAGTGGAGCCGGTGATGGAGGCGTTCCAGCCGACCATGGTGGCCTCCTTCCCCCGGACGTTCGTAGAGCTGGCCACCGGTGAGCTCCCGGTGAAGGGGGCGGCGAAGGTCCACTCCTGGTTCAACACCGGAGACAGCGCCCACTACGGGCACATCAGGCGGCTGGTCGAGCTCGGCGAGCGGCCCGCCGGCCTGATCAAGTCGTGGCTGCTTCCGCAGGGCGACGCCGGAGAGCCGCGGCCCGGCTCCCAGTTCGTCGACGGGCTCGGCTCCTCGGAGATGGGGATGGCGCTCTTCGGCCAGGTGACCGCGCCGGAGACCCCGCGCGACGACCGGTGCGTGGGCAAGGCGCAGGACGCGGTGATCAAGGCCGCGGTGCTGGACGAGAACGGCGAGGAGGTGCCCGACGGCACCGTCGGCCTGCTGGCCGTGATCACCCCCTCGCGTACGCCGGGCTACTGGAACGACCCGAGGCTGACCAGCAGCTTCGAGCTCAACGGCTACTGGCTGACCGGGGACGTGGCGCGCCGCGACAGCGAGGGCAATTTCTACCACCTCGACCGCACCGTGGATGTCATCGACACCGCGACGGGGCCGGTCTACAGCCTGCCCATCGAGGAGATCCTCATCGCCGACTGCGCCGACCTCGTCCAGGACTGCTCGGTCGTCGGCGTGCCCGGCAAGGCGGGGGAGGGGCAGCGCCCGATCGCCGTGGTGCGGCTGCAGGCCGGCGCCGCCGACGCCACCGCCGACGAGGTCATGGACAAGGCGAACAAGGCCCTCGCCGACGCCGGTCTGGCCACGCTCGCCACCGTGATCATCGCGCGGACCGACGAGGACTACCCGCTCGGCCCCACGGGCAAGGTGCTCAAGCGCGAGCTCCGTACCCGCCACGCGGTGCTGTTCACCGGATGAGCCATCAGATGAACGCCGACGTCGCCCGCGGCCCGTACACCTATGTGCGCCGTCCGCTCGTCGAGCCGGACTGGCGGCGGCTGCCGGGCTGGCGCGGCGTCACCGACGCGCAGTGGCGCGATGCCCAGTGGCAGCGCGCCCATTGCGTGAAGAACGCCGGGCAGCTACGCGCGGTGGTGGGCGACCTGCTCCAGGGGTCCTTCTACGCCGATCTGGCGGCCGACGTGGCCCGGTTCGCGACCATGTCCATACTGATCACACCGCAGTTGCTCAACGTGATGGCGCCGGAGCCCGTGAGCGATCCGGCCGCGTTCACCCGGGCCTTCCTGGCGGACCCGGTCCGGCGCTACCTGCTGCCGGTCCGCTCCGACCGGCATCCCGTCTGGCCCAGCCATCCGCGCGCCCGCCGCGACTCGCTGCACGAGGCCGAGATGTGGGTGGTGGAGGGGCTGACCCACCGCTACCCGACGAAGGTGCTGGCCGAGCTGCTGTCCACCTGCCCGCAGTACTGCGGGCACTGCACCCGGATGGACCTGGTCGGCACCTCGACGCCGCAGGTCGTCAAGGCCCGGCTCGCGCTCAAGCCCGTGGACCGGCAGGAGCTGATGCTGGACTACCTCAAGCGCACGCCCGGCGTGCGCGACGTGGTGGTCTCCGGCGGCGACGTGGCCAACCTGCCGTGGCCGAGACTGGAGGCGTTCCTGCTGCGGCTGCTCGAACTGGAGTCCGTCCGGGACGTCCGCCTGGCCAGCAAGGCGCTGATCGGCCTGCCTCAGCACTGGCTCCAGCCCCGCGTGGTCGAGGGGATGGGCCGGGTGGCCGCCATCGCCCGCGCCCGCGGCGTGAACCTGGCCATTCACACCCACGCCAACCACGCGCGGTCGGTGACGCCGCTGGTCGCCGAGGCGGCCCGGGCCATGTTCGAGGCGGGCGTACGGGACGTGCGCAACCAGGGCGTGCTCCTGCGGGGCGTGAACACGACCCCGGGCGACCTGCTGGACCTGTGCTTCGCGCTGCAGGGCGAGGCCGGAATCCTGCCCTACTACTTCTACCTCTGCGACCTGATCCCCAACGCCGAACACTGGCGGATCCCGGTCCACCAGGCCCAGCGGCTGCAGGAAGCCATCATGGGCTACCTCCCCGGCTACGCGACGCCGCGGCTGGTGTGCGACGTGCCGTACGTCGGCAAGCGCTGGGTGCACCAGGTGGTGGAGTACGACCGCGAACGCGGCATTTCGTACTGGGCCCAGAACCACGGGATCGGGCTCCAGCCGGTCGAGGACCGCCTGTTCCCCTTCTACGACCCGATCGACACCTTGCCCGAGCCGGGCCGCCGCTGGTGGGCCGACGGAGAGGGACGACCATGACCCCGAGCACGCTGCGCCGCATGTGCTGGATCTTTCCCGACCGCGAGTCCACCCGGGGCACCGCGATGTGGCACCCCTTCTTCTGGGACCTCTACGCCGACGTGGCCGCCGAGCTCGGCCTGAGCTGGTGCCGGCACTCCCCGGACGCGGTGACGGTCGACGGCCTGGAGACCGGCAAACCGCGCGTCTACGTGGACGACGAACTCGTCACTCCGGAGGACACGCTCTTCATCACCGCGTTGTACTCGCTGCCCTACCAGTCCATGGACGTCTTCAACCAGTACGCGCTGTACGCCGTGCTGGAACAGGCCGGCTTCTACCTGTCGTTCCCGCCGAGCCTGTCGCCCATCGCCAACGACAAGCTGGCCACGGTCCTCTACCTGCACGATTCGCCCATCCCGCCGGTGCCCACCCTCCGCATCGGAACCGGGCGGGACACCAGCAAGCACCTGTACGAGGTGGCGCTGGCGAACCTGACCTACCCGGCCATCGTCAAGCCGTCCGGCTGGTGCGGCGGCGGCGGAGTGAACCTGGCCCGCGACGCCGAGGAGATCCGCGGCCTGGCCAGCCTCGCGCAGGGCGGCGACACCACCCTCGTGATCCAGCCCTACCTGGGCGACGGCACGGTCGACTACCGGGTCTACGTCGTCGACGGCGAGCCGTACGCCGTGATGAAGCGGATCCCCGAGCCCGGCTCGCCGGTCGCCAACGCCAGCCGGGGCGGCGCGATGGAGTTCCCGCCCGTCCCACCCGAGCTGGCCGAGGCGACGGCGTACTTCTACGAGAAACTGCCCATCCCCTTCTTCTGCGTCGACTTCCTGTACGACGGCGAGCGGTACTGGTTCTCCGAGCTCGAACCCGACGGTGTGATCGCCCCGGACTACGGCGACCCGCACCGCACGCTCCAGCGCGAGGTCACCCGGGCCCGCTGGACGGCCTACCGCGACGCCCACACCCGCTGGCTGACCGAAAGTCAGGTGAAGAAATGACCGAATCGTTCTCACTGTCGCCCGAGGCGGCCGAGCCCCATCTGCGCGTCCCGCGCCGAGCCCTGGAGCGGCTCAAGACCGTGCCCGCGCTGGCGCCACGCTACGCCGGCTGCGACAAGCTGCTCACGCTGGAGGACGTCGCCGCGCTTCCCCCGCTGGTGAAGGACGACCTGAACGTGGCGCTGGCGCACCTGACGCCGAAGGCCGAGCAGGGCGCCACCTGGCTGTTCCAGAGCGGCGGCAGCACTGGCGCGCCCAAGGTCGGCTACGCCCCCACCGGGTTCTACATGGCCGGCGTGTACGAGCAGTGGCGGCCGTTGGACCCGGACGACGTCTTCGTCAACGGCTGGGGCGCGGGCCGCATGTGGGGCGCCCACTTCCTGGCCGGGGCCTTCGCCGACCTGTCCGGCTGCCGGGTCATCGCGCTGGGCTCGGTGACGAAGGAGGAGTACGGCGACTGGCTGTCGTTCTTCACCGCCCAGGGCGTGACCGCGTTCGGCGGCACCCCCAGCGTGCTGCGGCTGTGGTTCGCGCACGCGCGGGCCACTGGCGTGCGCCTGCCCGCGCTGCGCAAGGTGCTCTGGCTCGGGGAGGCGTGGCACCCACAGCTCGACGAGGACATGGCCGTGGTGGCGCCGGACGCGCGCCGCTGGGGCATGTTCGGCAGCACGGAGACCTGGGTGATCGGCACCAACACCCCGCGGTGCCCGGCCGACGTCTTCCACCCGCTGCCCGCGCAGCTCGTGCACACCGACGCCGACGAGCTGCTGGACTTCACCACGCTCGACCCGGACATGCTCAACCCGGTGCTGCGCTACCGCACCGGCGACGCCGGCCGCTTCGTCACCTGCGAGTGCGGCCGGGAGGACCGGGCGCTGCGGGTGCTGGGCCGCCGCGACTCGGTGGTCCAGGTACGCGGGCTGGGGCTGCACGTGGACGACATCGTCGCCCAGGCGGAGCGCGAGCCGGGCGTCTCCCGGGCGCAGATCCTCATCACCGAGCAGCGCGGCCGGGTCTCGGCGGTGGACGTGCTGCTGCTGACCGACGCGGACGCGCCACCGGACCTGCCCGAACGGCTGCGGGCAGAGCTCATGTCCGCGACGTTCACGATCAGCACGGCCTTCCAGCACGACCCGCACGCCTTCCGGGTCACGGTCGTCGACGCGCTGATCAGCAACGAGCGCACCGGCAAGACCGTCGGCTTCGTCGTACGGGAGGAGCCGTGAGGTTACCGGAGTCCCTGGGCAGGCAGTTCAACCTGTACTGGGGCGGTCAGACGGTGAGCCTCGTCGGCGACCGGGTCACGGTGTTCGTGGTCCCGACACTGATGATCTTCGTGCTGCACGCCTCCGCGTTCGAGGTGGGTGTCGTGGCCATGGCCCAGTACCTCGGCATCCCCGTGCTGGGCCCGGTCGCCGGGGTGCTGGTCGACCGGTGGGACAAGCGCCTGACCATGCTGATGTGCGACGTCGTACGGCTGGTGGCGGTGACGGTGATCCCCGTGGCCTACTGGTTCGGCGTGCTGTCGACGCCGTTGCTGTTCGTCTGCGTGGCGCTGATCAGCGGCGCGACGATCTTCTTCAACGTCGGCTACCTCGTCGCCGTGCCCACCACGGTGCCGGAGGACAAGCTGGTGCGGGCGTACTCGCGCCTTGAGGGCAGCAGCACGGTGTCCGAGGTGGCCGGGCCGTCGATCGCCGCGGGCCTGTACCACGTGCTCGGGGTGGCCGCGCTGCTCGTCGACGCGGCCAGCTACCTGGTCTCGGCGGCGTGCTTCCGCGCCATGCGGCCCTGGGGGGTCAAGGCCGTCCAGCAGGGTTCCGTGTGGTCGCGGCTGGTGCTGGGGTTCCGGCTGAACTGGGCCGATCCGGTGCTGCGCCGGGTGGTCATCGCGGCCGTGACCCTGAACTCCGGCGGCCCGATCTTCGTCACCGTCCTGCCGGTGCTCGCCTACCAGGGCCTGGGCATCTCGGTGGGCGTGTTCGGGGCGGCGATGTCGGCCGGGGCGGGCGGCGCGGTGATCGGCGCGCTCGTCGCGCCCAAGATCAGCGAACGGCTGGGCCTCGGCCGGACCATGGCCTGGGGACTGCTGCTGCACTGCCTGGTCGGCCTGGGCATCCTCGCCGCGCCCGCGCTGCCCGCCGCGGCCGTGATCGGTGTGACCTTCAGCTGCTACGGCTTCTTCATGTCGTGCATCAACGTCTGCAGCGCCCCGATCCGCCAGTCGCGGATGACGGCCGAGAACCAGGGCGTGATGCACGCGGCCTTCCGCACCGTGACCTGGGGAGTCATCCCGCTGGCCGCGCTCGTCGGCGGCACGGCGGTCACCCTGCTGACCGGCGGCCTGGGCGTGCTCGACGCGGCCAAGGTGGTCATGGTCGCCGGCACGCTGCTGGCCGCGTTCTCCTTCCTGCCCGCGGTGGGGATCCAGCCGCTGATGAACCGCGCCAAGAACCTTGAGGAGAGCCCGGCATGACCGTGCTGATCACCGGTACGTCCTCCGGCATCGGCCTGGCCACCGCGGTCACCGCCGCCAGGGCCGGGTTCACCGTGGTGGCGACGCTGCGCGACCCGGGCAAGGACGGCGCGCTGCGCGAGGTGGCCGACCAGGCCGGGGTCACGCTGGACATCCGCCGCCTGGACGTCACCGACGCCGCGTCCATCGACTCGTGCCTCCAGGGCGTGCGGGAGGAGTACGGGCGGCTGGACGCGGTGGTCAACAACGCCGGGGTCTCCAACTTCGACCCGACGATGGAGATGTCCACCATGGAGGCGCTGCGGGCCAACCTGGAAGTGAACTTCTTCGGCGTCATCGCCGTGAGCCGGGTCGCGATGCCGCTGCTGCGCGCCGCCCGTGGCCGCCTGCTGACCATCGGCAGCGTGCACGGGGTCGTGGGCCAGCCGTTCAACGAGGCGTACGCGGCGGCGAAGTGCGCCGTCGAAGGGTTCATGGAGAGCCTGGCGCCGGTCGCGGCGGCGCACGGGGTGCGGGTGAGCGTGGTCGTGCCCGGCTTCGTACCAGACACCGAGTTCGGGATTTTTCCGGACATCAACCGGGGGACCATCCGGGCGGCCTCGGGGCCGTACGCGCCGACGTTCGACGGCTACCTCGACTGGGTGCGCGGCGCGGGCTGGGAGGGAGCAGGCCAGTCCAAGTGGGAGGTGGCCGAGGTGGTGGTGCGCGCGCTGAGTGAGGACGAGCCGCCGTTCCGGGTCCCCACCAGCGAGTGGGTGGCGGCGTACCTGGCGCGCAAGCTCGCCGATCCGGACGGGTCGGCCGTCCAGGCGCAGGCCAGGACCTGGATCGGGGCCCCGGTACGAAGGGCCACGGTATGAACGGTATGACCACCGAGGACCCGGCCTGTCGCGCGCTCGGCATCGCGCTGGAGGAGGTGGCCGCCGGCCGGGCGCGGCTGCGGATGCGGGTCACCGACGAGATGGTGAACGGCCACGGCATCGCCCACGGCGGCTACCTGTTCCTGCTCGCCGACGCCGCGTTCGCCTACGCCTGCAACTCCCACGGCCGCGTCACGCTGGCGCACAGCGCGCAGGTGACGTTCCTGCGCCCGGCCGCGGCCGGGGACGAGCTGGTCGCCGAGGCCACGGAGCGCGTCAGGTACGGCAGGAACGGCGTCTACGACGTGACCGTACGCCGCCCGGCGGGCGAGATCGTCGCGGAGTTCCGCGGCCAGAGCGTGACGGTCTCCGGCAGGCCGCCGGGCGACGACGGGAAGCTTCCATGACCGCCAGGACCGGATCTGAGACAAGGATCTAGGAGAGACACATGCCCGCCAAATCCCTGCGTGACCTGGTCGACTTCGCCCGGCGCCACTCGCCCTTCTACGCCGAGGCGTACCGCGACGTGCCCGACGGCGCCTCCGACCTCACCCAGCTGCCGATCATCGACCAGACGGCCTTCTGGGCCGCGAACGTCTACCCGGACAACCGGCTGCTGACCGGACCGCTGACCGACGCCGGCGTGTACACCTCCGGCGGCACCACCGGCGCGCCGAAGTTCTCCCCGTGGACCCGCACGGAGCACGCCGACTCGGTGACCGCGTTCGGCGCGGGCATGGTCCGGGCGGGTCTGAAGCCGGGGCACCGGGTGGCGAACCTGTTCTCGGCCGGCGAGATGTACGGCGGCTTCCTCTACATCGAGCACTCGCTGCACAACGCCCCGGTGGAGAACGTCCGGCTGCCCATCGCCTGCCACGCCTCAGACGACTCCGTCGCCGACCTGATCGCGTACTTCGGCGTCGACGTGCTGGCGGGCCCGCCGATGAAGCTCGCCACCGTGGCCGACGCGGTGACCGCCCGTGGGCAGGTGGCCGACACGGTGGAGCTGCTGCTGTTCGCCGGCGACTTCCTCTTCGACGACCTGCGTCCCCAGCTGGCCAAGGCGTTTCCCGGGGCCAAGATCGCCTCGCTCGGATACGCCTCCGTGGACGCCGGGTTGGTTGGCGGCCCGTTGCCGGGCGACGACGTGCGCGTGCACGAGGCCTTCGCCAACCGCACCCTGGTGGAGCTGATCGACGACTCGACCGGCGAGCCGATCACCGTGCCCGGCGTACCCGGCCGGGTGATCGTCACCAATCTGTTCAGGACGCTGATGCCGATCATCCGCTATCCGGCCGGCGACATGGCGGAGTGGACGGACACGGACTGCCGCGCATTCCGGCTGCTCGGCAGGTCGGCCGAAGGCGCCAGGGTGGAGACGGTGTCGATGTCGACGGAGGCCATCCGCGCGGTCCTCATCGCGGCCGACCCGGACCGGGCCATGTCGGGGATGCAGATGGTGCAGCGCCGCTGGAACGGCAAGGACGGGCTGACGCTGCGGCTGGCCTGCACCGAGGAGCCGCCGCCCGAGCTGACGCAGCGGCTCATCGACGCGGTGTACGCGGCCAGGCCGCTGTACCCCCAGACGGTGGAGGAAGGGGGCGTCCATCCGCTGACGGTCGAATGGGTACGGCCTTCGGAGCTGGCGCTGCATCCACGTACGGGGAAGGTCCTCCAGGTCGTGGACGAACGCTCTTGACATGGAGATTCATCCATCATAGATGTCGAATGCGGTAGCAATCTCCATGGTCAGGCGCATAGCCCGGCTGCTTGGCTGTCGGCATGCGAGTCAGCGTGCCCGCCGGCGAAGGGCGGGCGGTAAAGGTCAGTACCGGTCAGCGCGTGCGCGTCACCGATCTTGACGGAGGTCAGGTCGGTGACGTGTTCGCGTTCGCCGCGGACGACGTGAGCGAGCACCTCAGCGCGTCGCACACGCGGACCGCCATCAGCCGCCTGTTCCCGCTGGTCGGCGAGCAGTTCGTCACCGACCGGCGCAGGCCCATCCTCACTCTGGTGGCGGACACCTCGCCGGGCCGGCATGACATGCTCATCGCGGCCTGCGACCCGGCGCGCTATCGCGCTCTGGGCGTGCCCGGGTTCCATGCCTCCTGCGCGGACAACCTGGGCGAGAGCCTGTCCCGGCTCGGCCTGGCCCGTCCGGGCATCCCGCAGCCCGTCAACGTGTTCATGCGGATTCCCGTGGCGGACGACGGCCGGCTGAGCTGGCTGAGCTCGGTCAGCCGCCCCGGTGACGCGATCACGTTCGAGGCGGCGATGGACTGCGTGTTCGTGCTCTCGGCGTGCCCGCAGGACCTGGTCGGGATCAACGGGCACCGGCCGACGCCGCTGGCGATCGACCTGATCACACAAGAAGAGAGCGAACGATGAACGACGTCCAGCACCCCGCCCTACGGCCGGAACGTGTCGGCGAGCTCAGCCTCGCCAACCGGCTGGCGGTCTCGCCCATGACCAGGGTGTCCGCCGCCGCCGACGGCACGCCGACAGCCGAGATGGCCGACTACTACCGGGCGTACGCCCAGGGTGGCTTCTCCCTCGTCGTGACCGAGGGAACCTACACCGACACCTGGCACAGCCAGGGGTACACCAACCAGCCGGGCATCGTCACCGACGGCCACGAGGCCGCCTGGCGGGAGATCGTCGGGCAGGTGCACGACGCGGGAGCGTCGATGATCCTCCAGCTCATGCACGCGGGCGCGCTGTCGCAGGGCAACCGCTACCGCGAGGAGACGGTGGCGCCGTCGGCCGTCCCGCCACGCGGGGAGAAGATGCCCGAGTACGGCGGGCACGGCTCATGGCCGACACCCCGCGCGATGAGCCAGGAGCACATCGACCGCGCGGTGGCCGGTTTCGTGGCCTCGGCCGTCCGCGCCCGGCGGGCGGGCTTCGACGGGGTCGAGGTGCACGGCGCCAACGGCTATCTGGTGGACCAGTTCCTGACCGACTACACCAATGAGCGCGACGATCGCTACGGCGGCACGGTCGCCCGTCGGGTACGGCTGGCGGCCGACATCGTCTCCGCCATCCGCGCGGAGCTCGGCCCGGACTTCTGCGTGGGGATCCGGCTGTCACAGGGCAAGGTCAACGACTTCACGCACCGATGGGCAGGCGGCTCCAGGGACGCGGAGACCATCTTCGCCGCGCTCGCCGAGGCGGGCGCGAGCTACCTGCACATCGCCAGCGAAGGACGGGACTGGGTGGAGACGGCGACCCTGGAGGGAGGGATGACGATCACCGGCCTCGCCCGGAAGGTGACAGGACTGCCCGTGCTGGCCAACGGCGGCATGCACGACCTCGACCAGGCGGCCATGCTGCTGGAGGACGGCCACGCGGACGTGCTGACCCTGGGCCGGGGCGCGCTCGCCAACCCCGACTTCCCGCGGCGCTTGGCCCAGGGGCTGCCCATGGCGGCCTTCGACCATCAGATGCTCCAGCCGATGGCGACGCTGAGCAACGCCCGCCGGTGGCGGCAGACGCTTTAAGGTCAGTCCAGCGCGACGAGCTCAGTCCAGCGAGACGAGCTCAGTCCATCGCGTCGATGGTCAGCGCCAGGAACAGATCCACCCGATCCTCGGTGCGTCCCACGTCCCTGCCGGTGAGCTCGGTGATCTTGGCCAGCCGGTTGCGGAGCGTGTTGACATGGACGTGCAACGCTCCGGCCGTCGCCGCCCACTGCCCATCGTGATCGAGGTAGGTCCGCAGCGTCAGCTCGAGCTCACCGCCGCGCCGCGCGTCATGGTCCTTCATCGGCCCGAGGAGCTCGCCGGAGAACTGGTGCAAGGTCTCCACGTCGAGCGATCCGAGGAGCAGCCGGTGCGTACCCAAGTCGGCGAAGGCCCGTACGGACGGCCCCGTGCGGGTCCGCCGCAGCACGCGGCAGGTCTCCCTGGACTGCAGCAGCCCGGGTCGCAGCTCGGCCGAGTGGGCGGCGAGTCCGCCCAGGCCCGCGACCGGGCGGCGGCCGGGGAAACGCCGTTCGACGTCGCGTACCAGGCGCTGGGCGAGCAGCGGCAGCTCACGCTCGGGATGGCGCCAGGGCAGTACGGCGACGACGTCCTGCGTGCCATCGGCCACGACGACCGGCACTCCCTCGGCCGCGAAGAACTCCCCGATCACCTCGGCGAGCCCGTGCATGGTCGCGGTCTCGCCGAGCGCGAACGCCACGGCGCAGACGGCCAGCGGACCGCCCGGATCCACGCCGAAGGCGCGCAGCCGGCCAGGGACCTCGGCGGAGCGCCGGCCGCCGGACAGGATCATCTCCAGGAGCTCGCTGGCGAAGCGCATCTCGATCGCCTGGACCGCCTGCTGTTTCGCGACCTCCAGGCTGAGGAAGCGGGCCGTCTGCTCCAGCGCCGCCCGCTCGTCCGCCGCGAGCCGGCGCAAGGGGCGCAGACAGATGAGAGCCGCGTCGGTGTCGCCGACGGCGCCCACCGGGAACAGCGCCGCGCGTCCCGCGCCCCCCAGATCCACCTCCAGAGCCGGAGGTCTCTTGGCCAATCCCATGGCCACGGCGTGCAGCTGGTCCGCGTCGAGATCGGCGCCGGCCATCGCGAGCGACCGCGCCATCCTGTCGACCACCGCGAGCGGCAGGTCGTGGTCGCGCCGCAGGACGTCGAGCACGCCGGAGGCGCCCGCTCCCCGGGAGATCGCCGTGGCCAGGGCGTCTCCCCGGCGCACCATGCCGACCAGCGACTGCTTGCGCTCGTCGGTCAGCATGTCGGCCACGGCCTGCGAAACCGCCGTGAACGGCACCGCGATGGAGATCTCCAGCAGCGGCAGCTCCCCTTCGCGGCAGGCCTCGACGAGCTCCAGGGGAGTGGCGGGCGTCTCGGCACGCAGGCCGAACACAATGCCGCCGGCCTTGGCCTTCATGACGTTGCGCACGAAGTGCTCCGGCGGCACCTGGTCGATCCACAGGCCGTTCGTCAGTACGAGCTCGCCTTCGCGTACGTAGTGCGAAGGGTCGGGCAGCTCGGTGTTGTGCACCCAGGCGACCGGCTCGTCCAGCGCGCCCGGCCGGCCCGGCACCAGCACCCGCAGTTCGAGTGAGGCGCGATCCACCAGGGCTTGAAGCGTGAACACGGTGTAACTATAGACAGCCGACAGCTGATTCTATGGAGCTTCCTCCGATGGGGGTCAGGCCCCTTCCACCGCGTACGTGACCAGCGACGTGAGCACTTCCTTGACCGACTCGCGCTCGCGTACGTCGCACAGCACCACCGGAGTGGTCTCGGCCAGGCCGAGCGCCCGCCGTACCTTGGCCGGGTCGTAGCGCTTGGCCCCGTCGAAGCAGTTCACGGCGACCAGGAACGGGATGCCGCGCTGCTCGAAGTAGTCCACCGCCGGGAAGCAGTCCTGCAGGCGGCGGGTGTCGGTGAGCACGACGGCGCCGAGCGCGCCGACCGACAGCTCATCCCACATGAACCAGAACCGGTCCTGCCCGGGGGTGCCGAACAGGTACAGCCACAAGCCGTCGCGGATGGTGATGCGGCCGAAGTCCAGCGCCACAGTGGTGGTGATCTTGGAGTCCACGCCGGAGGTGTCGTCCACCCCGATGCCCCGCTCGCTCAGGAGCTCCTCGGTGTGCAGCGGCCGGATCTCGCTGATGGTGCCGACCATGGTGGTCTTGCCGACGCCGAAGCCGCCCGCGATGAGGATCTTGATGGCCAAGGCCGAGGCGACCGCGGTCGCCCCCGGCTCAGAGGCTGCGTAGCCCATGCAGCACTTCCCTGTAGATGCGTTCGTCGATCGTCTGCGCCGCGGGGCGCGGGCGCTCGATGGTGACAAGACCCTCGCGTCGCAGGTCGCCCAGGATCACCCGCGTGATGTTGAGCGGCAGCTTGAGGTGGGCCGCGACATCCGCCACCGGTGTGGGCCTGCGGCACACCGACAGCACGGTGCGATGCTCCGGGATCAGGTCCGCGATCTCGTAGGAACCGCCGACCGTGGTGACGATGGCCACCAGGTCGAACGTCTCGCCACGCGGTCGCGCCCTGCCTCCGGTCAGCCCGAAGAGCCGGATCAGCGGCCCGGGATCCTCCCCGGTCACGGTCTGGCGCCGTTCCAGGCGGGTGCCGGTGCCGCTCCCCTCGGCTGAGAGGAGAGGTGCTCCCCGACGCGCTTGACCATGAGCGCCATCTCGTAGGTGACCATGCCCAGTTCGGCGTCACCCGAGGCGAGCACGGCCAGCCGGGCGCCCTGGCCCGCCGCGGTGACGAACAGGAAGCCACCCTCCAACTCGATGATGGTCTGTCGTACGCCACCCAGGCCGAAGTGCCGTCCCGCGCCCATGGCGAGGCTGTGGCTGCCGGCGGAGATGGCGGACAGGTGCTCGGAGTCCTCCCGCGTCAGCTCCCGGGACCCGCCCATGGCCAGCCCGTCGGCGGACAGCACGATGGCGTGCCGGATGCCGGGGACCCGCTGGGTGAGGTCGTCGAGGAGCCAGCTCAGTTCACTTCTGGCGTCAGGCATCGGGTTGGTCGTCCTTTCGATTCCACACGTCGCGTTCCTGCTCAGTCTGGCCGCGACCCTGCTGCCAGCCACGTTGCATGGACGACATGATCTGTGCAAGCTCCTCCGGCGAGCGCACCGAGACCGCGCTGCGGTCCGTGCGCCGCGCGGTGCGCAGCTGAGGAGCCATGTTGGCTTGAGGTACGCGCATGGGCAGCCCGTCGAGGTCCTCATCGGCCTCCTGGGCGGGCACCGTGCGGCTCCACTCTACGGATGGGCCGGGGGAGCCGCCCCCTCGCCTGGAAATCGGTCCGGTACTCGGCTCGGCGACGGCCTCACTCCCCGGCCCGGTCGCCGGTCCGTTCCCCAGCCCGTTCCCCAGCCCATTGTTCCCTAGCCCCTCGCTAGCCGGGCCGGGTGCCGGCCTCGGCACGGGGCCGGCCTCGAACCAGGTCGCGCGCTCGGGCTCCGGAGCGGGGGCGGGCGCGTCCGGCGGGCCGTCCGGGTCTGCCGAGACCCCGTGGCCGCCGGGGTTCCCGGGGACCTCTCGGCCGTTCACGGCCTCGGCTCCGCGGGCGGAGAAGGCGTCCGAGGCGGAGAAGGCATCTGAGGCGACGGGGGAGAAGGGCTCCGGAGAGAACGGCTCCGGGGACAGGGACACCACGCGGGGCCGGGCCTCGGCGGGCGCGGTGCCGATCGCGCGCATGGGCCTGGGCGCGCGACCGCCGTGGCCCACCGGGTGCGCCGCGGCGACGGCCAGGGCCTCGGCGTTGGCGAGCAGGGCCGTGGGGAGCAGCAGGATCGCGGTGGTCCCGTCGTACGGCGAGCGGCGCAGCATGATCTTGATATTGTGCCGGGCCGCGAGCCTGGACACCACGAACAGGCCGAGCCGGTCGCTGTCGGCCAGGTCGAACTCCGGCGGGTTGACCAGGCGGGCGTTGAGCTCGTCGAGGGTGTCC
The DNA here is from genome assembly GCF_040659625.1 of Nonomuraea sp. NPDC049750. Classification (NCBI taxonomy): domain Bacteria; kingdom Bacillati; phylum Actinomycetota; class Actinomycetes; order Streptosporangiales; family Streptosporangiaceae; genus Nonomuraea; species Nonomuraea sp. NPDC049750. Next base: position 208,612 of record NZ_JBFANB010000010.1, on the reverse strand, counting down.
TGGTTCATCCCCAGGCCCCGGTCCTCCACCTCCAGGGCGAAGCCGTTGGCCGCCGTCATGCTGCGGACGTGCACGGTCGTGTCGGGCGGGGAGAAGACGGCGGCGTTCTCCACCAGCTCGGCGATCAGGTGGATCACGTCGGTGACCGCGGCGCCGACCAGCAGCGGGGAGTCCGGCATCGGCGCGACGGTGACGCGGGTGTAGTCCTCGACCTCCAGCACCGCCGCGCGTACGACGTCGAACAGCGGCACGGGGTCGCGCCAGCGGCGGGCGGGGGCGGAGTCGGACAGGATGATGAGGTTTTCCGCGTGCCGCCGCATGCGGGTGGTCAGGTGGTCGAGCTTGAAGAGGTCTTCCAGGACCTCCGGATCGTCGACCCGGCGCTCCATGGTGTCGAGCAGCGCGAGCTGGCGATGCAGCAGCGCCTGGTTGCGCCAGGCCAGGTTGAGGAAGACCTGGGCGACGCCCTTGCGCAGCGTCGCCTGGCCGACCGCGGCCTCGACCGCGGTGCGGCGTACGGCGGAGAACGCGTTCACCACGCGATCGACCTCGGCGGTGTGGGCCGGGTCGAGGCCGGGCGCCTCTGTGGCCGGGTCGACGTCGTCGCCGCGGCGCAGCCGCTCGACCAGCCGGGGCAGTCGTTGTTCGGCGAGTTCGACCGCGGACGCCTGAAGCCGTCTGAGCTCACTGATCAGCGACTGGCCGAACCGGTACGACAGCGCCACCGACGCGACCACCGCGGCCAGGCCCAGGATCAGGACCAGCCAGATCCGCCAGTACGCCCCGGTCTTCTGATCCTCGGCCTCCACCGAGGTGCGGCCCAGCTCGGCGTGCGTGTCGAGGTTGATGGCGCTGAGGAGGGTCTCGGCGTCGGCCTTCCACTCGTCGGGGTCCACCGGCGGCGATCCGTTGGTGTCCCAGTTGAACAGCCGGTCTTCCACCGTCAGCAGCCGCTTGTACGGGGCACTGGCGACCAGCTTGTCGTAGTTCTCCCGCAGTTCGGGGGCCGCGTCACGTTCGGCGTTGGCGAAGACGAGCCGGCGGCTGGTCATGGCGGCGACGAACGAGGCACGGTCCGTGGGGGTCATCTTGCGGCGCACGATCGTGCTGGTGAGCACGGCGTGCTCCTGGCCCAGGTATTCCGCCGTGGAGCTGTAGGCCGCCATGCCGCGCACCGCGCGGTAGGACGAGAGGCTGCTCAACGCGTCGTAGTCGGTGAATTGCCGGTTGGCGATGCTGATCAGGTTGCTGTACGCATCGATGATCTTCAGCGGCGGAGACAGCGCGCCCTCGTCCGCGCGCTCGCGCAGCGACTGGAGGCCGTCGAGCGCCCGTACCAGCTCCCGCACCTCGGCCGGGGTGTCGTCCTCCGACCCTTCGCCACCGGTGCCGATGGATCCGATGGCCTCGCGCAGCCGCGCGACCTTGCCATCGGTGATCGGCCGCTGCTCGGCCAGCAGCGCGTACGTGCCGGTGCCGCGCGGCGCCGCCGCCGAAAGCTGCCGCTCCTGCTGCAGCTCGATGATCAGCTCCAGGACCGGCGACCCGATGGCGTCCCACCGGTCCTGCCTCTGGGAGACCGCGGCGATCTCATCCACACTGGAGTAGGCGATGAACCCCCATAAGGCGATCATCGAGACCAGCGGAAGCAGCAGGATCCTCAGCAGTTTGGTGCGGATCGGCGGAGGCGAGCTCATCCATCGTGTCCAATTCCGCGCGTAGTGGTGCGCCGCTAGGCAGTCGTGAACTGGTAGCGGCCCCCCAGGATGCCCGCCACGACTGATACGCCTGTGGTGCGTCCACTATGCCGATGGGGCAGATGTACTTCAAGCTCCAGATGTGAAGATTCGTGCACAATGGTGTGTTGACTCTTTGTCAGTGCACGGTTCGTGATCGTGACGGTTTGCAGCTGACGCACAGTGACGAGCGTAGATACCGCCGCGGCCCGGATCGCCGACTGGCTCGGGGATTTGGGGTAAAAGCCTTCCATCCACCGGGAGAGCGCTATCCGAGAGATCGGACCAGAGCTATGTTTCAGGCGCCTGATTCCCTCCGGCCCGTCCGAAGGAGTTGCGTACATGCCTGAAACCCTCGTTCCGACGCCGAAAAGGAGAACGAGCCGTCGCGTCGTCGCGCTGCTGACCGCCGTCGTCGCCCTTCTCTTAGGACTCCCCGCGACCCCCGCCCTCGCCGGCGCGGCCCGCCCGGTGGTGCGGGCGGAGACCGGTCTGCTCAAGGGCGCCGTGGCTGATCGCGTGGAGCGGTTCCTGGCCGTACCGTACGCGCAGCCACCGGTCGGCGACCTGCGCTGGAGCGCACCCCGCCCGGCCCGCGCGTGGACGGGCGTCCGCGACGCCGCCGCATGGGGCAACCGCTGTCCCGCCGCGGCCAGCACCAATGGACCGCGCTCCGAGACCGAGGACTGCCTGTACCTCAACGTGTTCCGGCCCGCCGGCACCAAGGCCGGGCAGCGGCTGCCCGTGCTGTTCTGGATCCACGGCGGCGGCCTGGTCAACGGCTCCGGCAACCAGCACGACGGCAGCCTGATCGCCCGGCTCGAGAACGTCGTGGTGGTGAGCATCAACTACCGCCTGGGCGTGTTCGGCTTCCTGGCCCACCCGGCGCTCACCCGCGAGGCCGGCCAGTCCGGCAACTACGGCTTCCTCGACCAGCAGGCGGCGCTGCGCTGGGTACAGCGCAACATCGGCGCCTTCGGCGGCGACCCCCGGCAGGTCACCATCGACGGCGAGTCGGCCGGCGGGTTCTCCGTCTGCGGCCACCTCACCGCCCCCGGATCGAGCGGCCTGTTCAACCGCGCGATCATCCAGAGCGGCGCCTGCGTCAGCCAGCCGGTCAGCCAGGGAGAGCAGTCCGGCACCTCCATCGCCGGCCAGCTCGGCTGCGCCGACGACGCGACCGCCGTCGCCTGCCTTCGCGCGTTGTCCCCGGCGCGGCTCGTCGACGGGCCGCAGTTCAGCTCGTTCGTGGCCGGCGGCCCGGTGTTTCCGGAGGCTCCCGTTGACGCCGTCCGTGCGGGTCACTTCCAGCGCGTCCCTCTGATCGTGGGCTCCACCCGCGACGAGGGCCGTACGTTCGCGCAGGGCAATCTGGACTGGACCCAAACGCAGTACGAGAACTTCGTCCGGTCCTTGTACGGCGCCAACGCCGACGCCATCCTGCGCCGGTATCCCTGGCCGGCGACGCCCGACCGGTTCACCGGCGCGTACCTGGCGGCGGCGATCTTCACCGACTCGGGGTTCATCGCCGGTCTGGGCGGCTGCCCGACGCTCAAGTTCATCAAGGACCTGTCCGCCTACACCCGCGTGTTCGCCTATCGGTTCGACCACCGTACGGGGCCGGGCCTCACCCCCGAGCCGGTCGGCTACGAGTGGGGCGCGGGGCACGCCGCCGAGCTGGCCTACCTGTGGCCGAGTTTCGACAACGGCACACCGATCGCACCCACCTTCGACGCGGCCGAGCGCCGGCTGGCGGCGGACATGGTGCACTACTGGGGCTCGTTCACCCGGCTCGCCCGGCCGCAGGCGCCGTACGCGTCGCCGTGGCCGGACTACAACCGCACCTCGCGCGTCATGTCACTGCGCGCGGGCGGACGGTCGGTGATGGTCCCGGCCACCGAGATGGCCACCGAACACAACTGCGACCTGTGGGACGCGCTCTGACCATTTGCCCGGCGGACCAGAGCGAGGACAGCACGACGAAAGAGCCGCGACAACCACGCTGATCATCCGATCCTGAGGGCCGCCCCGGTCGTACGGGCGGCCCTTAGCGAGGTTCCGCGGTAATTAGCCGAGCAGGGAGCGGACATACTCACCGATCGGCTGGGTCGGCCGGCCGATGAGCTCGCTCAGCGTGCCGGGAGTGTCGGCGAGCCAGCCACGGGAGATGTTGACGTCCACGTCGGCCAGGAGCGCCGCGAACGGAGCCGGAACGCCGGCGCCGGCCAGGACACCCGCGAAGTCGTCCTTCGGCAGGTTCTGGTAGGCGACCTCCTTGCCGGTGACCTTGGAGATCTCGGCGGCCAGGTCGGCGAGCGTCCAGGCGGTGTCGCCGCCCAGCTCGTAGACCTTGCCGTCGTGACCCTCTCCGGCCAGCACGGCGGCCGTGGCGGCGGCGTAGTCCGCACGCGAGGCGGAGGCGATCCGGCCGTCGCCGGCGGCCCCGTAGACCGCGCCGAGCTGGGGAGCGCCCGCGATCGACTGCTCGTAGTTCTCGTGGTACCAGTTGTTGCGCAAGATCGTGTACGTCACGCCGGACGCCTTGATGTAGTCCTCGGTCGCCTTGTGGTCGGCGGCGAGGCCGGCCTCGGTGGTGTCGGCCTTGGGCGCGCTGGTGTAGGTGAGCGTGGCGCCGGCCGCCTTGGCCGCGTCGACGACCGCCGAGTGCTGCTGGAGCCGGTTGCCCTCGGTGCCGGAGATGAGCAGCACCTTGCCGGCGCCCTCGAACGCGCTCTTGAGCGTCTCGGGCCGGTCATAGGAGGCTTCGCGGACCTCGACGCCGAGATCCGCGGCCTTCTCCGGGGTACGCGCCGCCGCGACGATCTGCCCGGCGGGAACCCGCTTCTTGAGCTCCTCGACCACCAGTCGGCCGAGGTGTCCGCTGGCTCCGGTTACCACGATCATGATTACTCCCTATCAGTACGAACTATCGGTTAGTACTTTCTATCAGAAAGCACTGTAAGGTAGCACGCATGGAGGAGTTCGAGAATCTGGTGGCCGACGTCTTCTCGCGCAAGTGCACCTCTCGCTCGGTGCTGGAGACGATCACCGGCCGCTGGGCGATCCTGGCGCTGGTGGCCCTCTACGAGGGGCCCTACCGCTTCAACGCGCTGCGCCGCCGCGTCGACGGGGTGAGCGAGAAGATGCTGTCCCAGACCCTCCAGACCCTGGAACGCGATGGCATGGTGCTGCGGGTGGCCGAGCACACGATTCCGCCCCGGGTCGAATACAGCCTCACCTCGCTGGGTCGCGAGGCCGCCGAGCGGCTGATCCCCCTCATCACCTGGCTGGAGGACCGCATGCCCGACGTCGTGACCGCCCGCGAGGGCTACCAGGGTCGTTAGGGCGCGCCGATACATCAGCTGGCCGTCCGCGCTGGTACGTCCGCGCCATCCGCGCTGGTACGTCAGTCGGCCGTGCCGTCCGCGCTGGTACGTCAGTCGGCCGTCAGTTCGCCGTACGTGCCTCCGGCAGCAAGGCGAAGCCCTGCCCGAAGTCGCGGTTGATCGGCAACGTGACCACCACGAACTCCTTCCTGGCCACCTCGACGCCCTGGATCTTGCAGGCGATGGCGGCCGTGCAGTCGCCCCCGGTCAGCCCCATCAGCCGCCCGCCGCGGACCCTGGCCTGCACCATCGTGAGATGCAGGATGAGGTCCACGCCGAAGGTCAGCCGGCCGACCGGCCGGCCGTTGACCTGTACCTCGACATAGGGCTCGTGGTGGGAGACCACCTCGTGCTCGGCCAGCGGCACGACCTTTCCCATACCTGGGTTGTCCAAGGTGCTGCGGGCCGCGGCGCGCAGGCTGCGGTACTTCGCCCAGCCGCCCAGCAGCACCGACCCCACGTCGATGCCGCCGAGCAGGTCGGCGCCCGCCTCCGCGGCCCGGCGCGCCAGCTCGCCGGGCGGCGTCTGGACCTGCCGGTCGATCTCGTCGAGCACCCGGCGGGCGTCCACGGCCCGCGCGAGCTCCTGGGCCGCCTGTCTCGGGTCGGCGTAGAGCAGCAGGTCGGCGGTGCTGGGGTGGGCGATTAAGGTAACGGTCACCGTACGATCTCCCTGATCTCCTGCCGGCCCGGGTCGTGGTGGCAGACGAAGTCGAGGTTGAGCGAGGGCGCGAACTCACGGATCTGCAAGCTCGGCGAGAGGTCGGCGTACGGGACGCAGACCACGGAGGGCGTCGTGGAGCTCTGCCGGCCACGACGGGCGCGGCGCAGCGCCCAGATCACTACGCCCACCGCCACGAGCGCGCCCACCAGCAAGCCGGGCAGCGGCGTGCTCGACGAGTCGGTTTCCCGCGAGTCGATGTCGCTGACCCGCGGTGACTCATCGGTCCCGGTGGGGGTGACGTCCGGGCTCGGGCTCGCGGGGTCGGTCGGCGTGGGTCCCGCTGTCAGCGTGACGGTGACGGAGCTGCCGCGGTCGACGATGGTGCCGGCGGCCGGATCCTGCTCGCTCACGCGGCCCGAGTCCCCGCTGCCGACGACGAGCGTGAGCCCCAGGCCCTGGAGTTGCCGCCGCGCCACGTTCGCGCTGAGCCCGTTCAGGTCGGGGACCTCGACGCGGTCATCAGGTGTCGGGGACGTCGGCGCGGGGGGACGCAGGGTCAGCGTCACGGTGCTGCCGTTGGGCACCTGCGTGCCGGCGGCGGGATCCTGGGCGTCCACCACGCCCGTCCCGTCTCCCTCGGTCACCGACGGGACGAGCCCCTTGTCGCGGATCTTCTTCTCCGCCGTGTCCCGCTGGTCGCCCACGACGTCCGGGACCTCCACAGTCGGCGCCTGAAGGTCGATGGTGACGGTGGAGCCGCAGTTCGCGAGCTCCTCGCTGGTGGGGGTCTGGTCGGTGACCGTCCAGTCGCCCGCCGCGTCGGAAGGCGTGGACTGCGCGCCGAAGCCGCCCTGGGCCAGCGCGGCGACCGCGCTGTCCCGGGTCATCCCCATGACGTTCGGCACCGGCCCCGAGCGGGTGCCGTCATGCGTCACGCTGTTCCATTCGGACAAGGTCGGGCAGGACGGCTCGGCCGTCGGCGCCGCCTCCGTCACCTCGGTCGTCGGCTCCGCCGCCCCCGCCGCTTCCGCGGCCTCCGCCGCTGCCGCCCTCACCGTCCCGGCCGTCGTCGGCCCCGCTGCCCCGGCTGTAGCCGGGCTCAGCCCGATCACGCATGCGGCCATCAGCACCATCACGCTCGCGGCAAGTACGTAGGCCACCAGGCCGTACCGGCGCATCGCCACCTCCCCGGCTCAGGGCTTGATGCTAGGCGCGCAGCCCGGCCGGGTCATGAGTAGGCCTCTACTCAACTTGCGTGGCGGCTTGAGCAGCCCGCTGCTCAACTCGCGTGGCGGCCTTCCCGCAGGGGCCAGGGCCGCCGGAGGGAATCAGCGGGAAGGCTCCTTCGCGTGTGCGGGGACGGCGGGGCGCGTCGTCCCGGCGGAGGCGGCCGGGCGGCGCCCGGGGATGAACGACATGATCACCAGGGCGATGAGGGCCATGACGGCGCCGAGGGCCAGCACGACGCGGAAGCCGTTCTGGGAGGGGACGATCACAGGGCCCAGGGACATGGTCAGCTGGGCCAGGATGGCGCCCGAGACGGCGCTGGAGATCGAGGTACCGATCGAGCGCATCAGGGTGTTGAGGCTGTTGGCGGCGGCCGTCTCGGACAGGGGCACGGCGGCCATGATGAGCGCGGGCATGGCCCCGTACGCCAGCCCGATGCCGGCCCCGATGACGGCGGAGACGAGCACGAGCTGCCAGATGGCGGACATCAGCGCGGCGCCCAGGCCGTAGCCGGCGGCGACCACGACGGCGCCGACCATCAGCGTCGTCTTGGGACCCCTGGCCCGGGAGATGCGCGCCGACAGCGGTGCCATGGCCATCATCACCAGGCCCGACGGGCCCATCACCAGGCCCGCGACCAGCATCGACTGGCCCAGCCCGTAGCCGGTGGCCTCGGGCAGCTGCAGCAACTGGGGGAGTACCAGGGACATCGCGAACATCGCGAACCCGAACACGGCGGAGGCGAGGTTCGTGAGCAGCACCTGACGGCGCGCGGTGGCGCGCAGGTCCACCAGCGGCTGCCTGGTACGCAGCTCCCACCAGCCCCACAGCAGCAGGACGACGACCGAGACCGCGAACAGCCCGATGGTACGGCCGCTGGTCCAGCCCCAGCCGGCGCCCTGGGAGATGGCCAGCAGCAGGCACACCAGCGCGGCCGACAGTCCGGCCGCGCCCACCAGGTCGAAGCGTCCCCCGCTGCGGACACTGGACTCGGGCACGAGCGTGAGCACGAGCACGGCGGCCACGGCGCCGAATCCCGCCGCGGTCCAGAACAGCACGTGCCAGTCGGTGCGCTCGGCCAGGAAGGCGGCCGCGGGCAGGCCGAGCGCGCCGCCCACACCGAGTGAGGCGCTCATCAGCGCGGTGGCCGAGCCGAGGCGTTCGGCCGGCAGTTCGTCGCGCATGATGCTGATGCCCAGGGGGATGACGCCGGCCGCCAGCCCCTGCAGGGCCCGTCCGACGACCATAGGCGCCAGGGAGTCGCTGAGGGCGGCGACGGTCGAGCCGGCCACCAGCAGGGTCAGGCTGATGAGCAGCATGAGCCGCTTGCCGTACATGTCGCCCAGTCGTCCCATGACCGGGGTGGCGACGGCGCCGGCCAGCAGCGTCGCGGTGATGGCCCAGGTGGCGGCGGAGGGCGAGGCGCTCAGGAGCCGGGGGAGCTGGGGGATCAGCGGGATCACGAGGGTCTGCATCAGCGCGACCACGATCCCGGCGAAGGCCAGCACCACTACGACGGCATTGGTCCGCGGCGGGCCGGGCGGCTCGGCCTCGAAGGGCTGAGCTGTTGCATGGCGCATGGAAAGGTCTCCGTCCGAGCGGCCGGATATCTGCGATCCGGCCACAACTTAAATCAACTGTTTGACTTAAATTAGCAGGGCCGGTTGACTGGGCGCGTACCGAGGGCCGAATTCGAGGGGTACGGTGGTGATCTGATGGAGAGAACCGCCCGGGCCGAGCGCGTGAGCGCGACGCGAGAGCAGATCCTGACGGCGGCGGAGCGGCTGTTCGCCGAGCACGGGGTCTTCGCCGTGTCCAACCGCCAGGTCAGCGAGGCCGCCGGCCAGGGCAACACGGCGGCGGTCGGCTACCACTTCGGCACCAAGGCGGATCTCGTACGCGCCATCGTGCGTAAGCACACCGAGCCGATGGAGCGGTTGCGCCTGCGCATGCTGGCCGAGATCGCCGACTCCACGGACGCGCGTGATTGGGTGGGCTGCCTGTTGCGCCCGATCACCGAGCACCTGGGCGCTTTGGGGAACCCCACCTGGTTCGCCCGGTTCAGCGCCCAGGTGATGACCGATCCCGCACTGCGCGAGATCATGATCGAGGAGACGATCAGCTCGCCGTCCCTGCGCCAGGCGATCGACGGGCTCAACCGGTGTCTTCCCGACCTGCCGCTGGAGGTACGCCTCGAACGCGGCGACATGGCGCGTCAGCTGATGGTGCACATGATCGCCGAGCGTGAGCGCGCGCTCGCCGAAGGCGCCCCCACACCCCGGTCCAGCTGGCACGACGCCGCGACCGGGTTGATCGACGCGATCGTCGGTCTCTGGCTGGCTCCGGTCACGCCCCGCTCGTAACCGCTGGACCGTTCAGGCAAGGCGCACCGCACCTGAACGGTCCAGCGGCGTGCGGTACTTAGTCCGATCTGAGGCGAAAGCTGTTTGATCGTGCGTAATTAGGCCCTCCTCGATCGGCGTAAGCCGGGTTACATTCACGTTAATTTGCCCTCTCTTATCCCCCTGAGCAGAACGAAGGGAGAGGCATGAGAACGAGAACCGCGCTCGCCGCCCTGACCGCTGCGGCGATCCTCATGCCGGCCGCCGCCAACGCCACCGGGACCGCCGCCGCCAACGCGAACACCCTCGGGACCGCCGCCGTGAAGGCGGCCGGGGCCGCAGGCGCCACGGCTCCGCCGCCCGACGCCCAGTTCCAGAAGGTGACGCTGAACGACAATCCGGGTGAGCCCATGGACCTGGCGGTGTTACCGGATTCGAGGGTCCTGCACACCACCCGGCCCGGTGTGGTCTGGTTGCACGATCCGAAGACCGGCCTCAACACGCAGGCCGCCCGGCTCGACGTCTACCGGCACGACGAGGAGGGACTGCAGAGCATCGCCCTCAGCCCCGGCTTCGGCAAGGGCTCCAAGGCGGACGACTGGGTGTACCTCTACTACTCCCCGCCGCTCAACACCCCCATCGACGACCCGGCGACGCCGGACTTCAACGAGGGCGATGCCCCGGTCACCGGCACACCGGCGGACTTCGCGCCGTTCAACGGGCTGATCCGGCTGTCCCGCTTCCGCTTCACCGGCGCCACGATCGACCTCCGTACCGAGCAGCGCATCCTCGATGTGCCGGTGAACCGCGGCCTCTGCTGCCACGTCGGCGGGGACATCGTCTTCGACGCCGACGGCAACCTCTACCTGTCCACCGGCGACGACACCAACCCGTTCTCCTCCGACGGCTACAACCCCATCGACGAGCGGCCCGACCACAACCCCGCCTTCGACGCCCAGCGCAGCGCCGGCAACACCAACGACCTGCGCGGCAAGGTCCTTCGCATCAAGGTCCGCGCCGACGGGTCCTACACGATTCCGCGCGGCAACCTGTTCCCGCCCGGTACGGCGCGCACCCGGCCGGAGATCTACGCGATGGGCCTGCGCAATCCCTTCCGCATCGAGCTCAACCGGTCCACGGGTGAGCTCTATGTCGCCGACTACTCGCCCGACGCGCGGGAGGCCGATCCTCAGCGCGGCCCGTCGGGGACCGGCAAGTGGACGGTGATCCGCAAGGCCGGTAACTACGGCTGGCCGTACTGTGCGACGGCGCGGCTCCCGTACGTCGACTACGACTTCGCGACCGGCGCGTCAGGCGCGGCGTTCAACTGCGCCGCGCCCGTCAACGAGTCGCCGCACAACACCGGCCTGCGCGCGCTGCCACCGGTGACGCAGCCGAACGTGTGGTACTCCTACGGGGCTTCAGCGGAGTTCCCGCAGCTGGGCACCGGCGGCATCGGGCCGATGGCCGGTCCGGCGTACCACTTCGACCCGCGCAACACGCGCGGCCGGACCGCCGTGGGGTGGCCGAAGTACTTCGACGGCGTTCCGCTCTTCTACGAGTGGACCCGTGACTACGTCAAGGCGTTCCATCGTGACGGGCGGATCGAGGACGTGCTGCCCTCGTTCGTCTTCGACAACCCGATGGACATGGAGTTCGGCCCAGATGGCGCGCTCTACGTGCTGGAGTACGGCGACGGCTACTTCCAGGAGAACCCGGACGCCCAGCTCTCGCGCTACGACTACATCGGCAACACCGGCAACCACACTCCCGTCCCGGCCGCCGTCGGCTCGCCGACCGACGGCCACGCGCCCCTGACCGTCCGCTTCACCAGCGCCGGTACGACCGACCCCGACGGCGACAGGCTCCGCTACGCCTGGGACTTCGACGCCGACGGCAAGGTCGACTCCCGCAGCCCCGAGGCGTCGTACACCTACCAGAAGAACGGCCTCTACAACGCCACGCTCAGGGTCACCGACACCTCCGGCATGTCCGCGGCGACGTCGGTGCGGATCGTGGTCGGCAACGCCGCGCCGGTCGTGGAGCTGGTCCGGCCCGCCGAAGGGCAGGCTTTCCACTTCGGCGACGTCGTCGAGTTCGAGGTGCGGGTCACCGACGACCAGCCGGTGGACTGCGCCAAGGTGACCGTGGACTACATCCTCGGCCACGACGACCACGGTCACCCGCAGACCACGGCCCGCGGCTGCACGGGCTCCATCCAGACCACCTTGCCGAGCGGACACGATCCGGAGACCGACCATCTCACCGGCGTCTTCGTCGCCGGCTACACCGACCCCGGCGGCACCGACCTGCCACCGCTGACCGGCAGCGACCAGGTCGTCCTCCAGCCCACACGTTAGGAGTTTCCCATGTGCTACGGCTACGGCCCCAGCAGGCGGTCCCTACTCGCCGCGGGCCTCGGACTCGGGGCGGCCGCGCTGGCCGCCGCTTCCCCCGCCGCCGCGGCGACGCCGCCGCACCACTCCGGCGGGGAGCGCATCCCGCCGAACCAGATCAGCATCCAGCTCTGGACGGTACGCGACGACCTCGCCCAGAACTACGACGCCACGCTCACCTACCTGGCCGAGACCGGCTACCCGAAGGTCGAGCTGGCGCTCGGCTACTTCGGTCGTACGGCCCAGCAGCTGCGCCAGTTCCTCGACGGGATCGGCATCCGGGCCAGCTCCAGCCACGACGGCCTCACCACCGACCAGGCCGGTCTTGACACGAAGATCTCCAACGCGCTGACCCTCGGCCAGTCCTTCATGGTCGTGCCCTACCTGAACTCCACCAGCGAGGACGAGTGGAAGGCGTGGGCCGAGCGCATGAACGTCGAGGCGCGGGCCGCCCGCTCGGCCGGGCTGCGCTACGGCTACCACAACCACGCCCACGAGTTCACCACCGACCTCGGCGGCGGTAAGACGCCCTGGGACGTGCTCACCGCCGAGCTCGATCCGCACCTGGTCCACCTGGAGATCGACCTCTATTGGGCGGTCACCGGCGGCGTCGGGCGCGGGGCCCCCGACCCCGTGCGCTTCGCGCTCGACGTCATCCGCAGGGCGCCGCAGCGGGTGCTGCAGTTCCACGTCAAGGATCGCGCGCCTGACGGCGACATGGCCGACCTCGGCACCGGGACCATCGACTTCCGGCGCATCTTCGACAAGCACCGCGTGGCGGAGTACATCGTGGAGAACGACACCCCCGATGTGACTCCCCGGCGTACCGCCGAGGTCGGATATCGCTACCTGCGGAAGGTGCGGTTCTAGGGTCTGTTGCCGGGCACCCAGGTTCTTGGGCGCCCGGCTCCTTGGGCGTTCGGGTTTTTGTCTGGGCGTCCGTGTCAGGCGGCGATATCGGTCAGTGAGCGGTCGCGGGTGCGGACGCCCAGGCGGATGATGCCGGCGGCGATCACCAGCAGCCCCACCAGGACGAACGACGCCGGCCGCGCGCCGAAGCCGGTCAGGATGGGCAGCACCACGAAGGGGGTGACCGCGCCGCCCAGATGCCCGACTCCGTCCGCGATGGCCGACGCCGTACCCCGTGCCCGGGTGGGGAACACCTCCGCCGTGTAGGTGTAGGCGGGGGTCGCCATGAAGGCGATGCCGAACGAGCTGAACAGGGCACCGACGGTGGCGACCGCCTCGCCCATGTCCAGGGTGATGAGCAGCAGGGAGGCCGCGAAGACCAGCGTGCCGATGATGACCATGGTGCGGCGTTCCATCCGCTCCACCAGCAGTACGGCCGCGACGGTGGAGACCAGCGGCATGGCCCGGGTGAGCACGCTGACCAGGACCGCGTCGGAGGTCGAGATGCCGATGCCCTCCAGGATGAGCGGCAGGTAGCTGGCGTAGCCGTACATGGCAATGTAGAAGATGAACCAGAAACCCAGCACGATCAGCATGCGACCCAGGTACGGGGCCTTGAAGAGGGCGCGGGCCGGCATCGTCTCCTCGGCTGGAGCGCTCTCAAGAGGCTCCTCGTCGTACGCGCCCTCGGCACCGCCCGGGGGCAGGCCGACACGGGTCTCCATCTCGCGGACGATGCGGTCGGCCTCGTCGGCGCGGCCCGTGGCCACCAGCCAGCGCGGCGACTCCACCAGCGCGTGCCTGCCGACCAGCGGCAGCACCAGGAGCACCAGGCCACCGAAGGCCAGCAGGTAGCGCCACCCGTCGGGGGAGGCGCCCAGGACCAGCAGCGAGGCGAACCCGATCGCCAGCAGCAGCACCGTGCCCACCATGTACAGGCGCGACAGGTAGCCGCCGCGCTGGTTCTTGGGCGCCAGCTCGCCGATGTAGGCCGAGCACAGCGCGAGCACCGCCCCCATCCCGCACCCGGTCAGGAACCGGAAGAAGGTCAGCGACCACACGTCCCACGAGAACGCCGTGAGCAGCCCGCCGATGCCGAGCGCCAGAATGGTCAGCGCCAGGCCCTTCTGCCGGCCGTGCCGGTCCGCGATGTGCCCGAAGGCGTACGCGCCGATGCAGTATCCGACGAGGTTCCACGTGATCGGGTAACCCAGCTCGGCCCCGGCCAGCCCGAACGCGCTCCGCATGGAGGGCAGCGTGATGGTCAGGACGGAGATGTCGTAGTTGGCGAAGAAGAAGCAGAGCATGAGCGCGAGCCAGCCCGCGCGGCTGAGCCCGACTTTCGGCATGGCGTCGATGCGGGCGTCCACACTGCGGGCGTTCACGCCGCGAGTCGGTACGGGCGGTTCCGGGGCGGGCGAGTCGAGGGGCGTCTGAGACATGGCGGCCTCCTTGGAATGGGGCAACGAAGCACGAGCTGGAGGCGCTCTCCTGCGGTTTCCAGGACATGAGCATTGCGACATGAGCTTTGAGACATGAGCTTTGAGACATGAGCAATGAGCGGACATGAAGCGGTGAGCGGTCCGCGCCCGCGGGATGGGGGCTGTGACAGGGCTCACGGAGAGGCGGTGCTGGGAACCGTAGGCAGGTCCCGGCGGTGGTGACCATCGCGGTTTCGCGCATGTGCACATGCGCGAAAACGCAACGAAGGGGACGCCCTAAAGGGTGAGCGCCTGCCCGGCCCACTCCTGTCGCAGCGCGTGGACGAGCCGCCGTACGACGTCGTCCTGTCTCGCCCGCGACCGGTGCCAGGCCACGCCGAGCAGGAATTCCAGGTCGTCGCGGAGCGGGACGATCACGAAGGCCGGGTCGTCGAAGACCCGGGCGGCGCCGCCGTTGCGCGGGTCGAGCGTCAGCGTGACCCCGTGGCTGCGGCGGATGTGGCTGGCCAGCATGACGGAGTCGTTGTCCGGCATCTCGTGGAGCGAGGTGATACCGGCGCTCTTCAGCCGCCGGTGCAGCCGGTCCATCGCCAGGGGCTGGGGCGTGAGCGGGCCGACGGTCAAGATCCGGTCCGTGAGGTCCCGCAACGTCAGCTCGCCGGCGGCGGCCAGCGGGTCGTCGGCCCGCATCGCCGCCGAGAACACGTAGCGGGCCACTACGAGACTGTCGAGCTCGGGCCGGTCCAACGGGAGGTGAACCAGGGCCGCGTCGAGCTCGCCGCGCACCAGCGCCGGCAGGAGCTCGGCGGACGGCGCCGCTGTCGCGTCCACCGCGAAGGAGGGGAACGCCTGCTCGGTCACCGCCAAGAACCGGTCCATCACGGTCGGCGGGCACAGGTGCGTGCCGCCCACGCGCACCACCCGGCTCCTGGTGCCGGACGCCTCCCTGATCGCCTCCTTCAGGCCGTCCACCTGCTCCAGGATGCCGCGTACCCGCTCGACCAGGACCGCGCCGCCGGCGGTGAGCTCCACCTGGTGGTAGCGGCGGACGAACAGCTCGACCCCCAGCTCGCGCTCAAGGTCCTTGACGGCGCGGCTGACCGGTGACGGAGTCAGATGCAGCCGATCCGCCGCGCGACCGAAGTGAAGCTCCTCGGCGACGGCGAGAAAGCATCGCAGCTGCTGTACGTCCATGAGCGGGAGTCTGTGGCGGGCCGTCGCCGCGCGTCAACCGGCATGTTCCGTTTCGCGCTGGTGACCACGGGGTTGGCCTGACGCGGTCATGTTGCCGATTGGGACGCGTGCCACGTTGCCGATTCGGACGTTTTCAGACCGGAAACCGAGTGGCATCCTCACGGTTGTAGGAAACCTGTTCGCAACAATCCTGGCGAGCGGCCATGAACCGCTCGAAATCCTGGTGAGCGGTCCTGAACCGCTCGACGATCCCGGCGCGCGGCCCCGAACCGCCGCTCGCGGGCCGGGATCCCTCCGCCGCGACAGGTCATGTCCGGCGTACTCGCGCATCCTTCACACCGTGGGGTGATTCACCATGCCCGCAGCCAGGGGCCTTCCCCTCGCCGGTCTTCGGGTCATCGACCTGGCCGACGGCAAGGCCGAGATGTGCGGCCGCTTCCTCGCCGACCTCGGCGCCGACGTCATCCGCGTCGAGCCGCCCGGCGGCGCGCCGACCCGTCACCGCGAACCGGTCCACGACGGCGTGAGCCTCTACTTCGCCACGCACAACGCCAACAAGCGCGGCATCACCCTGGATCTGCGCGACCCCGTGGGCCGTGACCGGCTGCTCGATCTGGCCGCCGGAGCGGACTTCCTCATCGAGACCGAACGCCCTGGCACCCTCGACGGCCTCGGTCTCGGCGCGGACGCGCTGCTGGCGCGCAACCCGGCGCTGGTCGTCGTCTCGATCACCGACTTCGGGCAGACCGGCCCGTATCGGGACTGGATCGGCACCGACTGGACGCACATGGCGCTCGGCGGGGTGCTGTCGCGCTCCGGCATCCCCGGCCGTCGGCCGGTCATGCCGCCCGGCCCGCTGGCCTACGAGTCGGCGGCCATCCAGGCGGCGTGGGCGGGCCTGCTGGCGTACCTGAACCGGCTCGACACCGGGCGCGGCGACCACGTCGACTGTTCGGTGTACGAGATGACCGCCCAGGTACTGGACCCGGGCTTCGGCATGGGCGGCTCGGCCACCGGCGGGGTCCCGGCCACCCGCCTGCCGCGCGGCCGTCCGCAGGCGGGCGACCTGTACCCGATCTTCCCGTGCGCCGATGGATACGTCCGGATCTGCGTGCTGGCCAAACGTCAGTGGCGCGGGATGTTCGGCTGGCTGAAGGAACCGGAGGAGTTCGCCGACCCCAAGTACGACAGCATGGGCGCCCGATTCGGAGCCGCTGAGCGGCTGCGCGTCCTCATGGGAGAGCTGTTCAGGGACCGGACCAGGGACGAGCTCGTGGCCCAGGGGCAGGAGCGCGGCGTGCCGATCGCGGCGCTGCTCGGCCCCGGCGAAGTGCTTGACAGCCCGCACTTCCGCGCGCGGGGCAGCCTGCTGGACGCCGAGGTCGCCCCGGGGCTGACCGGCCGCGTGCCGTCCGGGTATGTCGAGGTGAACGGGGTACGGGCCGGGTTCCGGCACCGGGCCCCCGAGCCGGGGGAACACGACGACGAGGTCTTCGCCGAGGTGACGCCCGGCAGCCCGCTCACCCCCGGTACGCCGGTTATTTCCGACACGGCCTCCGACAGGCCAGTCACCACCGAAACGGCTCCCGGTAGGCCGGTCACCACCGAAACGGCCTCCGATGAGCCGGTCGCCTCCGACGCGGCCGAGGTCGCGCCGCGGCGGCCCCTCGACGGGCTTCGGGTGCTGGACCTGGGTGTCATCGTGGTCGGTGCGGAGCTGGGTCGGTTGCTCGCCGACCAGGGCGCCGAGGTCGTCAAGATCGAGAGCCGGGCCTACCCGGACGGCAGCCGCCAGTCGCTCGGCGACGAGGTCATCAGCGCCGGCTTCGCCTGGGGCCACCGCAACAAGCTCAGCGCCGGGATCAACCTCCGCTCACCCGAGGGCCTGGACCTCTTCAAGCGGCTCGCCGCCGACTCCGACGTCATCCTGTCCAACTTCAAGCCGGGCACGCTGGAGTCGCTGGGTCTCGGCTACGACGTCATCAGCGAGCTGAACCCCAAGATCATCATGGCCGACAGCAGCGCCCTGGGCCCGACCGGGCCGTGGAGCAGGCGCATGGGCTACGGCCCGCTCGTCCGCGCCTCCGCCGGGCTGACCGGGCTCTGGCGGGACACCGAGGTCGAGGCCGGATTCTGCGACGGCATCACCATCTATCCCGACCACATCGCCGCGCGGGTCGGCGCCGTCGCCGTGCTCGCCGCGCTCATCGAGCGGCGGCGTACCGGGAAGGGCGGCACGGTCAGCGTCGCCCAGGCCGAGACGATCCTCACCCAGCTGTCCACCGGCTTCCTGCGCGAATCACTGGAACCCGGCTCGTTCACCGCCCACGGCAACAACGGCGAGTGGGACGCGCCCCAAGGGGTCTACCCGTGCGCGGGCGACGACGAGTGGTGCGTGGTGAGCGTCGACGGCGACGAGCAGTGGCGGCGCCTGTGCGAGGTGATCGGCCGCGCCGACCTGCGCGCCGACGCGCGGCTGGCCACCGCCGCGGGCCGCCGCGCGCACCGCGGCCTCGTGGACGCGGCCGTGACCGAGTGGACGGCCGCCACCCCGCCGCGAGTGGCCATGGAGCGGCTGCAGGAGGCCGGGGTGCCCGCCGGGATGATGCGGCGCGTCATCGAGTATCTGGACGACCCCCAGCTCAACGCCCGTGGGTTCCTGCGGGAGATGCGCCATCCGTACATCGAGCACGCCCTGCGTACCGAAAACGCCCCGGCGACCTTCCGCGGGGTCGCCGACCCCGAGCTGCGCCCCGCGCCGCTGGCGGGGGAGCACACCCGGCTGGTGGCCGCCAAGCTGCTCGGCCTGGCCGAGTCCGAGATCCAGGCGCTCATCGACGCGGGCGTGCTGGAAGAGGCAACGAATGAAGGAGCAGACCATGGGTGAGCCCGCCGCGCTCGTCGAGCGCCGCGACCACATCGTGTTGATCACATTGAACCGGCCCGAGGTCCGCAACGCCGTGAACGCGGAGCTGACCCGCGCCGTCGGTGAGGCCCTGGACGAGGCCGACGCGGACGCGTCGGTCCGGGCCGTGGTGCTGACCGGGGCGGGGGACAAGGCGTTCTGCGCCGGTGCCGACCTGAAGGCGGTGGCCCGCGGGGAATTCTCCACCGAAGGGCTCAAGCCGCACTGGGGCTTCGCCGGATGCGTCACGCATCCCATCGCCAAGCCGGTCATCGCCGCCGTCAACGGGTTCGCGCTCGGCGGCGGCACCGAGATCGCCCTGTGGGCCGACCTGGTGGTGGCCGCCGAGGCCGCCGCGTTCGGGCTGCCGGAGGTCAAGCGCGGCATCCTCGCGGGCGCGGGCGGCGCGTTCCGGCTGGCCGCGCAGCTGCCCACTAAGGTCGCCATGGAGATCCTGCTGACCGGTGAGCCCGTCACCGCCGCCGAGGCCCTGCGGCTCGGCCTGGTCAACCGGGTCGTACCGCGGGCCGAGCTGTTGACCGCCGCGTTCGCCCTGGCCGAGACGGTCAGCGCGAACGCCCCGCTGTCCGTGCAGGCCAGCAAGCGGATCGCGCGCGGGATATCCGATGGCACCATCCCGTCCGAGCAGGCCGCCTGGGAGCGGACCGCCGCCGAGAGCGCCGCGCTCATGCGGTCGGCGGACGCCAAGGAGGGGCCACGCGCCTTCGCCGAGAAGCGCGCCCCGGTTTGGGAGGGACGATGAACCGCACATCGGTCATCGCCGGTCTCGGCATCACCGAGATGGGCAAGGTCTATGGCCGGAGCGCGCCCGAGTTCGCCGCCGAGGCCGTACGGCTCGCCGCCGCCGACGCCGGTCTCGACCTGCGCCAGGTGGACGGCCTGCTGACCAACACCGGCCTCACCGCCGACGTCGGCCTGAGCCTGCAGCGGGACCTGGGGCTGCGCGAGCTGCGCCTGCTGTCGGAGGTGCAGGCGTACGGCTCGTCGGCCGGCGCCATGGTCCAGTACGCCGCCATGGCCGTCGCCTCCGGCATGGCCGACGTCGTGGCCTGCGTCTTCGCCGACGCGCCGCTCAAGGACAAGGCGTCCGGGGGCGGCGCGGCCTACGCCGGCGCCGGCCGCGAACTGGCCGGCTGGCAGGGCCTGACCGCCGCCTCCGGGATCTACAGCGCCAACACCATGTACGCGCTCGCCGCCCGCCGGCACATGCAGAAGTACGGCACGACCAGCGAGCAACTGGGGCACATAGCCGTCGCGCAGCGCGCCTGGGCGGCCAGGAACCCCCTGGCCCAGATGCGTACCCCGATCACCCTCGAAGACCACCAGAGCTCCCGGTGGATCGCCGAGCCGTTCCACCTCCTCGACTGCTGCCTGGTCAGCAACGGCGGCGTCGCGGTCATCGTCACCTCCGCCGACCGGGCCGCCGACCTCGCCCAGCCCGCCGTGCACATCCGCGGCTGGGGACAGGCGCACCCCGGGTACGTCATGGGCAGGGACAGCGAGTTCGGCCTGGTCAGCGGGGCCGCCCTGTCGGGGCCGACGGCGCTGAAGATGGCCGGGGTGTCGATCGACGACATCGACATCGCCGAGCTGTACGACTGCTACACCTACACCGCGCTCATCTCCCTGGAGGACTACGGCTTCTGCGCCAAGGGCGAGGGCGGCCCTTTCGTCGCCAGCGGCGTACTGGGACCGGAGGGGACGCTGGCCGTCAATACCGGCGGCGGCCAGCTCTCCTCCTATTACATGTGGGGGATGACCCCGCTGTCGGAGGCCGTCATCCAGGCTCGCGGCCAGGGCGGCGACCGTCAGGCCCCGCGCAACGACATGGTGCTGGTCAGCGGCAACGGCGGCGTACTCGACCACCACTCCACCCTCATCCTCAGCCCGCACGCGCGATAGGAGCATGCCGATGCCCGTGGGAATCGTCCACCGTGACGCGGCCACCGCCGAGTTCTTCGACGGCACCGCGCGCGGCGAACTGTTGATCCGGCACTGCGCTCAGTGCGGCGGCTTCTCCGCTCCGCAGGCGCGTACGTGCCCGAGGTGCGGCTCACCTGAGCTGTCCTGGACAGCCGCTTCCGGGACGGGATCGGTCGTGAGCTGGTCGGTGGTGCACACGAAGGGCGCGCCGCCGACCGTGGTCGCGATCGTCGAGCTGGAGGAGGAGCCGTGGCTGCAGCTCCAGATCACCGATGCCGCGCCCGAGGAGGTGTACGCGGGCCTGCGGGTCCGCGTCGCCTTCGAGCACCCCGAGGGCGGCGAAGCGGTCCCCGTCTTCCGCCCGGCCGCAGGGTCGGGCTGAGGAGTCACACCAATACCGCGCCGCCGGCGATGTCGACGATGACGCCGGTGATCCAGCTCGAGTCGTCGGAGGCGAGGAAGAGCGCGGCCCGTGCGACGTCTTCGGACGTGCCGAGCCGCCGCAGCGGGTGTGACTCGGCCAGCGAGCGCTGGACGTCGGCCGGTATCCACTGCTGATTCGTGTCGGTGAGGATCGTCTCCGGGGCGAGGCAGTTGGCCCGGATGCCGAACGGACCCACCTGGGCGGCCAGATCCTGGGTGAAGAGCTGCACACCGGCCTTCGCCGCGGCGTACGCGACGATCGTCCGTTCGCTCGGCTTACGCCCGGCCGCCGAGGACAGGGTGATGATGTTGCCGGTCCGGCGCTCCTTCATGCCGGGCAGGAAACACTTGACGGTCAGGAAGGTACCGGTCAGGTTCCGATCGATGTCGGCCCGCCAGCTCTCCTCCGTGATGTCCTCGATGGGCGTGGGGCGGCTGGCCGTGCTGCCGGCGTTGACGACCAGCACGTCGACGTGGCCGTACCGGTCGAGGATCTGCCCGCGGATCCGGTTGAGGTCGGCGGCGACAGTGACGTCTCCGGTCACGCTGATGGCCTCACCGCCGAGGTCGTCGACGCGCGCCTGGACCGCGGCGAGCGCGGCCTCGTCGCGGCCGTGCAGCACGACTCGGGCCCCGGCCTGCGCGAACGTGGTCGCGATGGCCGCCCCGATCCCTCGGGAGCTGCCCGTGACCAGGGCGACCCGGTCCTTGAGAAGGCTCATCGTTCCTCCGGGGGTCAGGCCGTCGCCGTCAGGACGATGATCGCCACGGCCAGGGCGGTGTCGAGCACGAGACAGAACTCGGCGAGCGACCGGGTCACCACTCGGTTCGCCCGGTAGTGGTAGACGTCCCATGCGGCGTGGCCGAGCAGGCCCAGCGCCACCAGGTAGCTGCCGACCGTCGGGTTGACGAACAGCGCGATCGTGGCCGCGGCGCCGAAACCCAGCATGGCGATCAGCTGTAACGGCAGCCCACCGGGCTCAGGCCGCGTACCGCGCAGGGGACCGTAGCCGCGCAGCAGACCGTAACCGCCCAGCAGGACGCCAAGACCCAGCACCGCCCAGGTCGCCTCGAAGTCGTCATCGATGAGCTCCGCGGCCAGGATGACGGCGAAGGTCAGGAAGAACACGGGCCAGGTCGAGGCGGGTTTCCCGAACGCGGCCGCACCCAGGTACACCACCGCCGAGGCGGCCAGCACCTTGGCCAGTTCGAGGCCCGTGGCCATGTCCAGGATCATGAGCACGGCGGTCCCGACCCCGACCAGAACCGGCCAGTGCCGCAGCGCCTGGCTGAGTGGAGGGGTCGTCTGTGTCGTCATCGTCGTTTACCGCCTCGGGGGGTCGCGCAGTTGCGTTCATCCTCTTCTCGTCATCCTCTATCCCGGCGGATCATCGGGGCCAGGACAGCAACCGGACATTTACCGGACATTGGGCCCGGACATTTACCGGGCATCGGGCAGCATGTCCGGAGATGGGGATGGGCTACGCGTCGTCTGCCATCGGGCTGAACTGGATGCCCGCCAGCCGCCACGAGCCTTCCTGCCTGACCCACGTCTGGGACACCCGCACCCGAAGCGCCACCGCCCGCCCATGAGAGGTCGCCTGGTTGCTCTGCACATTGCGCACGATCGCGGCGTCGCCATACATTCGGATGTCGATCTGGCTGGTGTCCAGGGCGTGGTACTGGAATTGGGCGTGGCGACCGATCCACTGCTCCTTGTCGAGCACGTACCCCTTGGGCCCGATCGACTGGAAGTCGTCGGCCAGTAACGCGCGCAGGCGTCCGGCGTCGGCGGCCAGCTCCGCCGCGTCGAACTGCCGCTGAAGGCCGAGAACCGTCTCTTTCTCCGTTGTCTCCATGTTCTCCATGGGAGCCGAGCATAAGCGGGAGAACCGGTATGGTCACCGGACAAAATGCCCTCCCGAATTGTCCGGTTAATGCCCTGGACTACCTTCCTGGTGATGGCCGAAAATTGGCCCGCGTCATGTCTTCTCGGGGCCCGCCCGGTGACATCGCGAGCCGCTGATCAGTCGTGTGCATGGAACCAAGTGCCCCGGACAGCCCGTTTCTTGAAAGAGTGTGTTTGTCTGCGTGCCGGGTTGTTCAGCGGAAAGGGTGGCATATGGAGCCGCTATGGGCCGATGATCCACGCCAAGTGGGGTTAATTCGGCTGAGGGGCCGGCTGGGCGGCGGCGGCATGGGGCAGGTGTACTTGGGCCGTACCCGGGGCGGCTGGCCGGTCGCGGTGAAGGTGGTGCGGTCGGAGCTGGCCGGCGACGCGGAGTTCCGGCGCCGGTTCGAGTACGAAGTGAGCATGGCCCGGGAGGTCGGCGGGATCTACACCGCTCACGTGGTGGACGCGGACACTAACGCCGATCCGCCGTGGATGGCCACCGCCTACATCCCCGGCCCGACCCTGCACCAGGCCGTCGCCACGCACGGACAGCTGCCGTCCGCGGCGATCGGTGTGCTGGGGGCGGGCCTGGCCGAGGGCCTGATCGCGATCCACGAAAAGATACTGGCGCACCGCGACCTCAAACCCGGCAACGTGATCCTGGCCGCCGACGGTCCCCGGGTCATCGACTTCGGCATCGCCCGCGCTTTGGAGGCCGCCTCCCACACCGTCACGGGGGCCGTGATCGGCACTCCGGCGTTCATGTCGCCCGAACAGAGCCGAGGCGGCGAGGTGGGCCCGGCCAGCGATGTGTTCTCGCTGGGGGCGGTGCTGGTGTTCGCCGCCACCGGTTGCGGCCCGTTCGGTACCGGCCAGAGCGACGCGGTCATGTACCGCATCCGCCATGACGACCCCGACCTGACCGGCCTGCCGAAGGACCTGGTCGACCTGGTGGGCGCCTGCCTGGCCAAGACTCCTGAGCACCGGCCCAGTCCCGCCGATCTCCTCGACCGGCTCGCCGCATCGGCCGAAAGCACCACGCAATGGCTCCCGCCCACGGTCACCGCGCTGATCACCCAGCTCGAAGAGGACCTCTCCGAACCTTCTGGCGACCCTTCGATCCCTGAGCGGGTCGCCTCCATCCCTGTGCGGGCCGCCGATCCGAAGCAACAGCCGGCGATCGACCACGCCCTACGGATCGCCTGTTCCATCGCCGATCCCGACGAGCAAGAAGAGGCGCTGTGCGGAGTCGCCCTCGCGATCGTCGAGGCTGATCCCGACCACGCGGAGCAGTATCTGCGGCGCATCCCGTCGGAGGTATGTCGGGCAGCGGCTCTGCTGGCCCTCGCCGATAAACTGCCCGAAACCAACCGCGCCCAGCAGTCGATCGGTCACGCCGAACAACTCATCACTCAGCTCCTCGACGATGTCTCGAACGCCGTGGGATACGAACAGTTCGAGTACTTGGTCGAACAGCTCATCGCGGTGGATCCTCAGCGGGCGCTCGCGTTGCTCGACGACGTTGAGCGGCGGGTCGTGGACTTCGACGATCCCGAGTTGCGAGCCAAGGCGCTGGCGGCCCTGGCCGCCAAGATGGCCGTCGACGCCCCTGATCGCGCCACCAGGCTGATGGCCCAGGCAGTAGACGCGGCCCGCATGATCCCACCCAACGCCGACTACGCGTTCGTCCTGCCCCAAAGGCTCGCGGAGATCGCCAAGATCGGTTATGCCGCCGATCGGCGATACGCCGAGCAGCTGATCGATCTAGCTGAAGCGGCCGCGCTCGACGTCACGGGCCAGGGCGACGAGCGAAACTTCGCGCTCAAGGTGACCGCTGTGGAGGTCGCGGAGGTCGATCCCGCCCGGGCGGAACAGACCATCAGCAAGATCAGGGACGCCCACATCCGCTCATCTGCCTGGGGCGACAGCATCAAGGCGGCGGCCTCCGCCCGGCAGGATCATCGGCCTCTGCTCGACGCGGCCGAACAGAGTTTCGCGAAACTCGCGGCCCAGAAACCGGCCCCGGTGAAGCCCGACCCCTGGTGGGCCCGCTGGGGAGCCCGGCCCAAGCCCGGCGCCAACAAGAGGTACTACGGTCCGTGGCATCTGAAATACATCACCATCGGCGCGGCCTGGTGTGACCCGTCGCGGGCCGAAACCATCGCCTCGCTGATCACTGATGCCCAACATCGGAGTGAGGCATTCGCCGATATGGCCGGCGAGATCGCCGAGGCCAATCCTCTGCAGGCACGGTGGTGGCTCAACACCGCGTACCAGACCGCCCTCGAAGCCGAGGCGAAATGGGTTCTCCCCGTGATGGGAACGATCGCGGCGGCCGGGGTCACCGTCGCCCCCGAAACCGCGCAGCAGGCCGTCGAGTACATCACGACCCACGCCGACGCCACGGACCTGAACGCGGAGCGGCTGACAACGATTGCCCGAGATGTCGTCGCCGTCGACCCGGAGCTGGCCATACGCCTCATCGACCTCGCAGAGACCCGAGCACAACAGCCCGGTAAGACACGGCTCGACAAAAGAGATCTGGAGCGCGTCGCCAGGACCCTGATGACCGTGGCGACAGCGTGGGCCGACTCCAGGCCCGAACGAACCCGCCCCATCCTGCGCCACCTGCTGGAGGTCGCCCTGGCCGCAGGATCGACCAAGTACCTGTCGATCACCGAGACCGCCGTACCGAACCCACATGTCGTCGAGCAGCTCCTGCGGGAGTCCCGCGGTCCCGGCCGGGATCATCTGCGGTACATCGCGGCAGCGGCGTTCGCGGCGACCGACGCCCATCGCGCTGAACAGCTCGCCCAGGAGATCACCGACGACTCCCTGCGGTACGCGGCACTCAACGCCCTCGCCGTATCGATCATCAAGCAGGCCATGGGCTCGGCGGCCCCCCCAAACGCCAAGCGCGCCACATAGCACCGCAGAACGCGCCGGATCCCTGGCTACGAGGGGCCGCACGTGTGCCGTAAAGTGCCACATCATGGTGGATTGGGGTATTCGGCGGGCTTTGGCGGCGGACATCGAGGCGATGGTCGAGCTACGCGCCGTGGTGATGCGGGCCGACCTGGAGCGGCTCGGCCGGTACGACGAGCAGCGAGTACGGCAGCGAATGAGAGACGCCTACGACCCGTCGCACACCTGGGTGATCGAGGTCGGCGGCGAGTTCGCCGGCTGCGTGGCGCTACGGGAGGCCGAGGACGCCCGCTGGCTGGAGCACTTCTTCCTGGCCCCGCACCTACAGGGTTCCGGCATCGGTTCGGGCGTCCTGCGCGAGCTGCTGGATCGGTGCGACCGTGACGGTGTCCCTGTCCGGTTGAACGTGTTGCAGGGAAGTCCTGCCCGGCGGCTGTACGAGCGGCACGGGTTCACCCTGGAGACCGAGGATCCGGTGGACGTGTTCATGGTCCGCAGGGTGCCTGACCGCTCGTACCGGATGTCCTCGCTTCGGTCCCGTCACATGTCGTGATCACAGCTTGGCCTGATCGGGAGCATGTCGGTGTTCAGCGTCGACAGGGCGCGTTTCCGTTGGGACACGCCAATGTCAAAACTGCGCGAAAACGTGGGCTCGTACGGCAAGGCCCCGTATCGTGCCAGGTAGAGGGCCTTCTCCTACTGGATCCACCCCGGACGGCGTCCCCTGCGCATGGCGCGCATGGAGCCTGCTTCGGATGGGGTTCTTCGTTGGATAGGAGTTGGTTCGTATGGACTTGCAACGTGCGCTGCTTATAGCGCTCGCGATAGTCGCCTCCACCAGCATCTCGACCGCTCTCATGCTCGCGGACGGCTCCACGTGGCCCGCCGCACTCCTGACCGGTCTCGCCGCCGGCGGCGCCGTTCTGTGGGGGCTGCTCGGCTGTTTCAAGCACCACCTATAGACGCGAAGGAAGGGACCCAGCCCTTCGCCAGGTTGGGCCCCTTCTCGTCACCCCAGCACCGCCGACCGCTGAGACATGACACGCGTCACTCCGCTGACGCCACCGGATGACCCGCAAAATCGTTGGACAACGCGGACACCCATGACCATCGTTGGCAGGCATGCGACAGGAAGAGATCTGGGATCTCGAGACCGCCGAGCGCTATGACACGCCGGGCACCGGCATGTTCGCGCCCGAGGTCTTGGGCCCGACCGTGGACCGCCTCGCCGAGCTTGCGGGCGACGGACGGGCGCTGGAGTTCGCCATCGGAACCGGCCGCGTGGCCGTGCCGCTTGCCGAGCGAGGGGTGCCTGTAACCGGCATCGAGCTGTCGACTCCGATGGTCGCCCAACTGCGGACGAAGGTGGATGACGCGACGGTCCCGGTGATCGTTGGCGACATGGCGACCGCCGTCGCTCCGGGAAAGTACGCGCTCGTCTACCTCGTCTTCAACACGATCTCGAACCTGCTCACCCAGGCCGAGCAGGTCGCGTGCTTCCGCAATGCCGCCCGCCACCTCACACCGGGCGGCCGGTTCGTGATCGAGCTCTGGGTGCCCGAGCTGCGCAAGCTGCCACCAGGTCAGCAGGCCACGGTCTACCACTGCGAGCCCGGCTACATCGGCCTGGACACCTACGACATTCTGCGGCAGCACGTCGTCTCCCACCATTTCAGGTTCGACGAGAGCAGGCAGGCTCAGCTGTACCGTAGCCCGCACCGCTACATCTGGCCGACCGAGCTCGACCTCATGGCGCAGCTGGCCGGGTTCGAGTTGGAGACCAGGCATGCCGACTGGACCGGAGCCGACTTCACCGCCGAGTCGCGTTCCCACGTGTCCGTCTACCGCATCCCCCCGGACCACTAGCTTCACCTGTCCTGGTAGGCCCGTGGCCAACTGGGCTGGTAGCAGCAGCGCATACCCGTTTGTACGGTGGTGCGCAGTTCATCCCCGATAACCGGATCGGCCTCCGCGATGCGGCTCAGCGTACGCCTGATGGCCTTGCCCACCGCGACCCTGGCGCGCTCGGCGCTGCCGGTGAAGTGACGGGTCCGCTCGCCGAGGCCGGTGGCCGCGGCCAGCTCGTCGAGCAGCCAGTCGCGCTCGGCGCGTACCGCGGCGACCCGTTCCGAGTCGTTCATCGACTCGAGCTCGTCGATCTCGGCCCGCAGGTGTGACAGCCGCTGCATGTAGCGGCGTTTGGCCAGGTCGTCGAGCACCGGCTGGGCGCTTTCGCCGTCCCGGCCCGTCGACCGGCCGGGGAGGATGGAGCCGGCGGCCAGTTCGAGGGCGGAGATCTCCTGGTACGGGTTGGCCAGCAGGAGCGCCAGGTGGTTCATCCCCACGCTGTGCTCGACGTACGCGGTCCGGCCGGCCAGCTCGATCCGCCATTGCCGTCCCCAGCGCTGGCAGGACACGGCCGACCGGCCGGCATCTTCGATCGGCCGGGCCAGCAGGGTGCCCAGTTCCAGCAGGCACCGCTCGGCGCGCGAGTCCGTGGGCTGGAACAGGTCGATGATGCGCCGCAGCAGCTCCATGAGCAGGTCGGCGCGACCGTCGCCGGTGATCGGCCGCAAGTCCATGTCCATGACAATCGGCCGCATGTCTATGACAGACGGGCTGGTACGCCGCGCCATGCCGCCCCCTTTATCGCCGTAATGAATCCCCGTGCCGTGGTGAGTGGCTCGACCGTACGGGGACGGGGCGGCGGTGGGGATCGGTGGCCGATCCCTATATTGCGGCGGGCGATGCCTAACTTTCCGTCCTGGGTTCCCACTCGGCCAGGCCGAGCCTGATGGCCTGGTCGGCGGCGGCGGTGCGGCTCGGGGCGCCCAGTTTGGCGAGGATGGACGAGACGTGGTGACCGACGGTCTTGGCGGAGATGAATAACTTCGCGGCGATCTCGGCGTTGGTGCATCGGGCGCAGAGCAGGGCGAGCACCTCGTGTTCGCGCCGGGTCAGCCCGAACGGATGCCCTCGGGTCGCCGCACGCGGACCAGCGGGGAGGGACCGGGCGCCGAGTTCGCGGAGCTTGCGTCTGACGATGCGGGTGGCGGGGAAGGCGCCGAGGCCGGTGAGGATCTCCAGGGCCTGACGGAGCTCCGGCTCCCGTGGGGCGTGTGCCAGGGCCAGCGCGGCGTCGTACGGGCAGCGCAGCTCGGTCCAGGCATGCGCGGCCTTCGTCACGTCACCGCCGAGCTCCAGCCGGTACGGCTCGGCGTGCGCGCCATGCGCCCGGCGGCGAGAGCCGGTCCGCCGCAGCCAGACGGCGACCGCGCCGAGATCCCAGGCGTCGCACCCTTCGGAGGCGTCCGCGGCCAGTTCGGCCTCGCGGCGGGCGTGGTCCGCCTTCCCCTCCAGCCAGTACGCCTCGGCGCGGGTGAGCCGGACGGGCACGATCTGCTGCGGCTCGCGGGTACGGTCGGCGATCTCGGCCGCCTCGTCGAGGTACGCCCAGACCCCGGGCTCGCCACGGCGGGCGTGGATCGCCCCGAGCTTGCGCACGATGCACAACCGGCTGCACGAGGAGAGCGGCGTGACAGCGAGGATCTTGGCGCAGAGCGTCACCGCCTCGTCCCAGCGTCCCGTCCGCTCCATCATGGTGGCCTGCTCGCTGCGCAGGTGCATCGCGTACGTGGTGAGATCCCGCTCATCGCAATAGGCGAGGCCCTCGACCAGCAACGGCTCGGCTTCGGCGAACTGCCGCTCGCCCACGTAGGTGGCGCAGAAGTTCGCGAACGCCCGGCCCGCCTGATCTTGGTGATGCCCGGACAGACCGAGGTCCAACGCCCGGCGCATGCCCCCCACCCAGTCCTCGCCCTTGGCCGCGGCCGACGCCGCCATGGTGTTGAGCGCATCGCTGAGCACGTCGGTGGCACCCAGACGCTCGGCGATCGTCTTCGCCCGCCGTGCCAGGTCGATCGCCGCGTCGTGCTGGGCCTGCAGCATGCGCCGGTTGGCGAAGATGGCGTACGCCCAGGCCAGCTCGACGCTCGGCCCGAGTGGTTCCAGAACCGATACGGCGGCTTCGACGGCGGCGACCGCCTGATCCGCGCGGACAAGGTTCCACAGAGTGCGTGACAGCCGCCGCAGCGCGTCGCCCTCCCGCAGCCGATCACCCGCCTCGCGCCACTGCGCCAGCGCGTGCTCGCAGGCATCGGCCGCGTCCTCCCACTGATCGAGCAGCGCCGCCTCATCGGCCAGCCCCTCGTACAGCCGGGCGACAGTCGAGGCGTCCGCCCCGTCCGCGAACCGCAGGGCCCGCCGGAACTGCGCCGCCGCCTCACGGTGCGAGGCCAGCCACGCCGCACGGCGAGCGGCGGCGGGCGCGTGCCGCAGGACCGCTTCGGCATCGCCGGCCGCCTCGGCGTGGAAGGCCATCCGAGCCTCGTCGTCGCACCCCAGGTCGGCCAGCGCGGTCAGGACGAGGCCGTGAATGGCCCGGCCGCGATGCGCGGAGACCGCCCCCGCCACCGCCAGCCGCGCGATCTCATGACGGAACCTCAGCCACGGGCCGTCCTCGATCACCAGCCCGCACCCGAGCAGCTCGTCCAGGGCGGACGGCGGGCAGCCGGTCACCGACTCCAGTAATCGCGACTCGACCCTGGTCCCGGTCAGCGCCGCCACGTCCAGCACCTGACGGGCCCCGCCGTCCAGGCGCGTCGCCCGCGCCAGCACCGCGTCCCGCGCCGACGGCGGTACCTCTGTCACGCCGGCCTGTACGACCTCGGTCACGTAGAACGGGTTCCCGCCGGTCAGCCGGTGCAGCGCGGCCGCCTCCCACCCACTCCCACGGGCCAGCAACTCCACCGCGCCGGCGGACAGCGGCGCCAGCGCGATCCGCCGCGTCGACCGCTGCGAAGCCAGATCGCCCAGGGCGACCCGGAACAGATCATCCGCTGCCAGGCCCTCGTCCCGGTAGGTGGCGATGACCAGCACCGGAGCGCTCCACAGCCGCCGGCTGAGGAACCGCAGCATGTCCAGGGTGGCCTCGTCGGCCCAGTGGACGTCCTCGACCGCGACCACGTTCAGCGTCCCGGGCTCACTGACCTCATGCAGCAGCCCGCGGAACAGCTCCTCACGCCCGGCCCCCGCGCGACACAGCTCCAGCAGCGCGCCACGACGCTGGTCCGCCACGTCGAAGAGCGGCCCGAGCGGACGCGGAGTGAACAGCCCGTCGCACATCCCCCACGACCAACGGGCCTCCGGCAGCTCTTCCTGGAAGCGCTCCACCAGCGCCGACTTCCCGACGCCCGCCTCACCCGAGACCAGAACCAGCCGCCCGGCACCCTTCCTGGCCTCGGCCGCGTACTCAGCCAGCGCCGCCAGCGACGGCTCCCGCTCCAGCAACCGCATGCCCGCAGTATCCGATAAATCCACGGAAACCGTAAGGCCGATCGCGGGCGACCCCGCTCAGCGCAGTTCGACCTCGACCCCCCTCTCGGTGAAGATGCTGAGCAGGTATTCCAGGGTGATCGCCGGTCCCCATGTCCATCGGCTGTACTCCGGCCGGTCGTATCCGGGGACGAGGTGCCGACGTGCCACGTCCGCGTCGTGCCAGATGAGCCGGAACGGCGTCCTGGCTCCCCATTTCCAGCGGAGGCAGTCCGCAAGCGCGCCGGTGTTCCAGCCGAAGTAGCCGCCCGGGCCGTTGATCGCCTCACCGATGGCACAGTAGAAGCTGTCGATGCTGGTGACGTACCGGCCATCGAGCTGGTACGTGCGCCCGGCCGGACGGTCCGGTCGCTCGTGCGGATGGTGCGCCAGGGCCGCGCGCGACCACGTGTGCTGCAGGGTTCGGTCGAGGTGGGTCCACAGGTTGGGCTCGGTCGGGCGGCCCTCGTACCACATCTGCCAGATCGGACGGGCGCCGATGGGCAGAGGGTTGTGGACGTCGGTGTCGAAAGCGATGTCGACGAGCCCGTCACCCAGGCGCGAGGGACGTGATTCGACGACGGTCGCGCTGAACATGCTGTGCGTCCCCACCGCGAGGCCGGCGGCGTCGACGGCTTGGATCGAGGCCTGGACCAGGCGTCGCTTGGGGGATCGGGCCTCGATGGCGGCGCGCAGCGGCGCTTCGGGACGGCAACCGATCAGCGTAGGCGGACGCGCATCCGGGAGCGGACGCGCGTGGAAGACGCCGGTGGTGTCCAGGCAGGTGCCCAGCGGTTCGTCATCGACGCCGCAGAGCCGGAACCCGGTCCCATCGGGCGGCTCTTCCGACGGCCATTCGCTCTCCTCGTCAAAGCGGATATATCCGCGTAATTCGATATCCAGCAGGCCATCCCGCACCTTTGACGGGCGGTGGTCGAGGACTGTGACGTCGAAAAGCTCTTCCTCGCATGAACAGGAATAGCCGTAGTCCAGGCAACCCGACTGCGGCCGTCGCGGATCGTGGATCGGGCTCAGGACGACGCTGGGCAGCCAGGCGCTCACACCATCAGGCCGCCGCAGCGCTTCGAGCAACGGGCCGACCGGCTCGCACCCGAGCAGGGTGTACGTTTCCGGCGCCGACGGCGGCTCGGGATCGACGAACAGTCCGTCGATGTCAGCGCATACCCCCAGGGTGACATCGGGGGAGCCGGTGTACTCGTCGATCAGCAGCCACCGCAGCGGCTCGTCCTGATCCCACCTCCACACAGGCTTCATGCGACCCCCGATCACCCACGAGCTACCGCCCCCAGGCGGATCTTGCCCGGCGTGCCGATCATAGAAGGTAAGGCCTTGCAGGGCCTCAGCGCTGCTCCACCCCGTTCACGAACACCTTGCGCAGGGTCAGGTCGTCGGTGAACGTGATCGTGTTCGCGCCGATGATGTTCGTGAACGCGCACTTCTCCAGGCGCACTCCGGTCAGGTGGTCGGTCTCCAGGCCGACGAGGTTGAGTACGGCGTCGGCGCCGTCGAGCCTGGTCCGCTCCATCCGGATGTCGCGGACCGACACCGGCTCGGTGCCTCCTTCGTTGCTGTTGTAGGCCATGTTGACGAACATCACCTCGCGGTCCACGTTCTGGCCGGTGAAGCCGCGAACGTAGACGCCCTCGATGTACGCGCCGCGCTTCTTGCTGGCCTTGATGTAGACGGGGTACTTCACCGGGTAGTTGCCGGGGAAGTCCGGGGAGTTGATCACGCACCGCTCGGCGAAGACGTTGCGGACGCCGCCGGACATCTCGCTGCCGACCGTGATGCCGCCCCAGCGGCCGGAGAAGGCGCAGTCCTGGACGACGATGTTCTCGCTGGGCACGCCCACCCGGCGGCCGTCGGCGTCGCGTCCCGACTTCACCGCCACGCAGTCGTCGTTGGTGTTGAAGCGGCAGTCGTGGATGTGCACGTACGACGACGCCTCCGGATCGCAGCCGTCCGTGTTGTACAGCGTGCTGACGACGGTGATGCCGCGCACGGTGACGTTCGTGGACAGGACCGGGTTCACGGTCCACATGGCCGGTTCGAGGATTGTGAGGTCGCTGACCAGGATGTTCTGACATTTCACGAACTGGACCATGGCGGGGCGCAGATAGTGGCCCGCCCCGAACACGCGCTGCTCGACCGGCACGCCGTCGTCGCCCATCTTGCGCAGCGCCCGCTGGTCGGCGCCCTGCGGGCCGCTGTTGGCGTACCAGCTCTCCCACGGCCCTTGCCTGGCCTGGCCGTCGAGCGTGCCCTTGCCCGTGACCGCGATGTTCCGCTGGCCGTGGGCGTAGATGAAGGGGCTGTAGTTGTAGCATTCCGTGCCCTCCCACCGGGTGAAGACGACCGGCAGGTAGGCGTTCGGATCGGTGCTGAAGGCGATCACGCCGCCCTCGGACACGTGCAGCTCGACGTTGCTGAGCAGATGGATGGCCCCGGTGAGGAAGCGTCCCGGCGGGACCACGACCCGGCCGCCGCCCCTGCGATGGCACTCGCCGATCGCCGCCTTGAACGCGGCCGTGCAGTCGGTCGTGCCGTCACCCACGGCGCCGAACGCGGTGACATCCCATCTTCGGTTGGGGAAGCGAGGAGGACGGATCTTGCGCAGGATGTCCGGCACCTGATGCCAGGGATCAGCCGATCGGGCCTCGGCCTGCGCTGACGTGGTTCCGGGGATGAGCGTTGCGGCGGCTAGAGCGCCGCCGGCCTTCAATAGAGATCGTCTGGATGGCATGGTCACCACCGGGGGGTGCGGAGACATCGGATCTCTGGAGCGTAAATGCGGCCTAGTCGGAATTCAATTCTTGACGAAGTAAATGATGGGATTCGCTCGATCTCCTGCTGGCCTCTGTGGCGCGGAGCTAATCGTCGGTCGGCCCTGTGACCAGTGCGGTAGGAGGCTGTGCCTACTAGCAGAGAGCAAGCCCGTCGTGGCGCGACGGCGACCGCTGGGTGCACGATGGAATCCATGGCCCCAGGGCAGGCCGGAACCCGGCCGCCCGCTGTCTGAGCCACTCCCCCCACGCCGGCACCGCCCAGAAGCGGTGTGGGTGCCACATGTCCACAGTCACTCACGAGGGGGAAGCAATGAGTACGCCAAAAGTCGCCGTGATCACCGGCGCGTCCCAGGGCATAGGCGCGGCGCTGGTGACCGCCTACCGGAAGCTCGGCTACGCGGTCGTCGCCAACTCCCGGTCGATCGCGGATTCCGACGACCCCATGGTGCGGGCCGTCGCCGGCGACATCGCCGCTTCGGGCGTCGGGGCGCGCGTCATCGAGCAGGGGCTGAAGGCGTTCGGCCGCATCGACACGTTGGTCAACAACGCCGGCCTCTTCGTGTCCAAGCCGTTCACCGACTACACCGACGAGGACTACGACCTGGTCACGGGAGTGAACCTGCGCGGGTTCTTCGAGATCTCCCAGCGGGCCATCGAGGCGATGCTCAGCCAGGACGGCGGCGGACACGTGGTCAACATCACGACCAGCCTGGTCGATCACGCCGACAGCAAGGTGCCGTCCGCGCTGGCGTCGCTGACCAAGGGCGGCCTCAACGCGGTCACCAAATCGCTGGCCACCGAGTACGCCACCCGGGGCATCCGGGTCAACGCGGTAGCGCCCGGCGTCATCCGCACTCCGATGCACCCGGTCGAGACCCACGAATTCCTGGCCGAACTGCACCCAGTGGGCCGGATGGGCGACATCAGCGACATCGTCGACGCGATCATCTATCTCGAGCACGCTCCGTTCGTCACCGGCGAGATTCTGCACGTCGACGGCGGCCAGAGCGCCGGTCACTGAGCTGGTGGGCGGGCGGTCGGTGACTTCAGGCGCCGACCGTCCCACTTGCCGTGAGAGCTGAGAGAAAGGCCCATGTTGACAGCCGTACCGGAGCAGACGGTCGAGACGACCGCGCTGGAGCGGCCTTGGCGGGTCGTCGGGCAGGGCACGGCGGCGCTGGCGGCGGCCATGGGTCGGTCGCGACCGCCGCGCTGCGCTACCGCTTCCCGCACCACCTCGGCCCCCTGCCCCGACCGGTCGACACCGCCCGCCGGAGCTGAGCGCCGATGCCCATCACGATCCACCCAGCCACTGCTGACATCCGACCGACCACCGACCACTGACAGGAGAGCGCCATGACCAGTACCGCCGAGGCCGAGATCCTCCGCACCGTCCTGGACCGATGGAAGAGCGCCGTCGACGCGCACGACCCCAAGCGCGTGGCGTCGTACTTCACCGACGACGCCATCTTCCAAGGTCTGCACCCGTACGGCATCGGTCCCGAGAGCGTCGCCGAGTACTACGACTCGCAGCCGATCGGCATGACCGCCGCGTACGACATCCTGGAGACCCGGTGGATGGCCGACGGCCTCGTCCTCGGCTACCTGCACGTCGACTTCACCTTCACCGACCGGCCGGTCGTGACGGTCAACCTGTGCGTGCTGGCGCGGCGGGTCGGCGACGACTGGCTGATCGACCACTATCAGGTCTCACGGCTGCCCTGATCCCCTGAAGCGCGGAAAGGGCGGCTATCGTCACACTGCTGATGTCGTCGTGCTGAAGGGGGCGGCCCGGTGACGGATACCCGGCGCTCGCAGCCGTTGCGCGGTCTGCGGATCGTCGAGATCTCCAGCTATGTGGCGACCCCGCTGAGCGGGATGACGCTGGCTCAGCTGGGCGCCGACGTGATCCGGGTCGAGCCGATCGGCGGCGCGGTCGACCGTACGCGCTGGCCGCTGGCCGAGAGCGGGACGAGCCTGTACTGGTCGGGGCTGAACAAGGGCAAGCGCGCCATCGAGGTGGACCTGTCCGCCGAGGAGGGCCGCGCGCTCGTCGGCGAGCTGATCGTCAGCGGCGGGCCGCGCGGCGGGATCGTGATCAGCAACTCCGAGCGCTACCCGGAGCTGTCCTTCGAGGCGCTGCGCGCGCGCCGCCCCGACGTGATCCACGTGCTGCTCACCGGCCGCCGCGACGGCGGGACCGCGGTGGACTACACGGTGCAGGCGGCGACCGGGTTCCCCCTGCTGACCGGCCCGGAGGAGGTGGCGGAGCCGGTGAACAGCCTGGTGCCCGCCTGGGACGTGACCGCGGGGCTGTACCTGGCGGTCGGGCTGCTGGCCGCGGAGCGGCACCGCCTGCTGACGGGCGAGGGACAGCAGGTACGGGTCGCGCTGGAGGACGTCGCCCTGGCCACCGCCGGGAACCTCGGCTACCTCGCCGAGGCGCAGCTGAGCGGCACCCCGAGGGAACGCGGCGGCAACTACGTCTACGGCACCTTCGGCCGCGACTTCACCACGGCCGACGGCGGGCGGCTGATGGTCGTGGCGCTGACCGCCCGGCACTGGCGCGGGCTGCTGGCCGCGACCGGCCTGACCGACGTGGTCAACGCGCTGGCCATCGCGCTCGGGGTGGACTTCGCCGACGAGCCGGCCCGCTACCGGCATCGCAAGGTGCTCGGCGAGCTGCTCGCGGGCTGGTTCGAGGGCCGTACGCTCGCCGAGGCCGAGTCGGCGCTGCGTACCGCCCGGGTGCTGTGGTCGAGATATCGCAGCTTCACCGAGCTGGCCGCGCTGCTGAGCGAAAGCCCGCTGATGGGCGTGGTCGAGCAGCCGGGTGTCGGCGGGCATTGGGCGCCCGGCTCGCCCGTGGTGATGGACGGGGAGCAGTCGCCGCCCGCGGCGGCGCCGCAGGTGGGCCGGCACACCGGCGAGGTGCTGCGGTCCGAGCTCGGACTGTCGGCCCAGGACGTCGCGACGCTGCGCAAGCAGGGTGTCGTAGCTGAACCGGTAAACCCAGGGACGGCCGAATGAAGCGACCCACGATCGACGACATCGCCCGCCGGGCCGGCGTCTCGAAGGGCGCGGTGTCGTTCGCGTTGAACGGCCGTCCCGGTGTCTCCAGCGAGACCCGCCGCCGTATCCAGGCCATCGCCGCCGAGTTGGGCTGGCAGCCGAACAGCCTGGCACGGGCCCTGTTCGACGGGCGGCCCGACGTGCTGGGCCTCGTGGTGGACCGGCCGGCGCGCACGCTCGGGCTGGAGCCGTTCTTCATGCAGCTGATCTCCGGCATCGAGGCCACGCTGTCGGCGGAGTCCGTGGGGCTGCTGCTGCAGATGACCGAGGACCCCGAAACCGAAATCGCGATTTATCGGAAATGGTGGGCGCAGCACCGGGTCGCCGGGGTGTTCGTGGTCGACCTGCGGGCCGAGGATCCAAGGATCGCCGTGCTGGAGGAGCTGAAGCTGCCCGCCGTGGTCATCGGCGGACCGGAGGGTGTCGGCCGGCTGCCCGCCGTCTGGAGCGACGACGCCGGCGCGATCGGCGTCGTGCTGGCGCACCTGGCCGGGCTGGGGCACCGCAGGATCGCCAGGGTCGCGGGGCAGGAGGAGCTCAGGCACACCCGCGTCAGGACCGCGGCGATGCGAGAGGCGGCGGCCAGGCTGGGCGTGATGGCCGTCACCGTGTACGCCGACTACAGCGGCGAGAGCGGCGAGCGGGCCACCCTCGACCTGCTGCGCGGACCCGACCGGCCGACCGCCATCGTGTACGACAACGACGTGATGGCCGTGGCCGGCACCGCCGCCGCTCGCGAGGAGGGTTTCTCGGTGCCCGCCGATCTGTCGGTCGTGGCCTGGGACGACTCCGCTCTGTGCCTGCTGACCCGGCCGCATCTGACGGCGGTGAGCAGGGACATCGCCGCGTTCGGCGCCAACGCCGCCCGGTCGCTGCTCAGCCTGGTCCAGGGCCGGGAGGTGGCCGATTCGCGGCAGGCCGAGCCGCGCCTGGTGAGCAGGGGGAGCACGGCCCCCTGCCCTGAATCGGTTCAGTAATCGAGCGGAAATGTCCGCGACCAGTCATTGAAACTAAACGGGTTTAGTGATGGCATGGCGGCTAATCTCCGCTGCTCAACTCCGGAGGGTTGATGACCCCGCTCCGCCCCTTGACCGATTCCTGGACCGTCCGCTCGGCGAGCGGCGACGTGCGGGCTCCGGCCACCGTGCCCGGTTGCGTGCACACCGACCTGCTCGCCGCCGGTCTGATCCCGGATCCCTATCTCGACGACAATGAGACCCGCCTGGCCTGGGTGGGGCGTACGGAGTGGCGTTACGAGACGGAGTTCTCGTGGGACGGCACCGAGCACGAGCGCACCGATCTGGTCTGCGAAGGACTCGACACCGTGGCCGAGATCGAGCTCAACGGCGTGCGCGTGGGCGAGACCGCGAACATGCACCGCTCCTATCGGTTCGACGTCCGGCCCGCGCTGCGCGTCGGGAGCAACCGGCTGGCGGTGACCTTCCGGTCGGCGGGGGAGTACGCCGAACGGCTGAAGGAGGAGCTCGGCGACCGGCCGAGCGCCTACACCGAGCCCTACAACTTCATCAGGAAGATGGCCTGCAACTTCGGCTGGGACTGGGGGCCGATCCTGGTCACGGCGGGCATCTGGCGGTCGATCGGGCTGCACGAGTGGAGCGGCGCCCGGCTGGCCGCCGTGCGGCCGGTGGTGACCGTCACCGACGGCGTCGCCCGGGTCGCCGTGCACGTGGAGATCGAGCGGGCCGTACAGGCAGTGCGGGAGGAACTGCAGATCACCGCCACGGTCTGCGGCAGGTCTGCTATGGGAGCGCTCCCATCGGACACGGCGGTACTTGAGGTCGAAATTCCCCAGCCCGAGCTCTGGTGGCCACGCGGGTACGGTGAGCAGCCGCTGCACGAGCTGACCGTGACACTCGGCGACGGCCTCGACAGCTGGCAGAGGAAGATCGGCTTCAGGACGGTCGAGCTGGACACGGCCGACGACGCCTTCGCGATCATGGTCAACGGCCGCCCGATCTTCGCCAAGGGCGTCAACTGGATCCCCGACGACTGCTTCCCGGCCAGGATCGACCGCGCCCGCTACGCCGAGCGCCTCGCTCAGGCATGTGAGGCGGGCGTCAACCTGATGCGCGTCTGGGGCGGCGGGCTCTACGAGAGCGACGACTTCTACGACCTGTGCGACGAGCTGGGGCTGCTGGTCTGGCAGGACTTCCCCTTCGCCTGCGCCGCCTACTCGGAGGAGGAGCCGCTGCGCTCGGAGGTCGAGGCCGAGGCCCGCGAGAACGTCACCCGCCTCATGCCGCACCCGAGCCTGGCCCTGTGGTGCGGCAACAACGAGAACATCTGGGGCTTTTTCGACTGGCACTGGCGCGAGCGGCTGGCCGGACGGACCTGGGGCGAGGGCTACTACCTCGACCTGCTGCCCGGCATCGTGGCCGAGCTCGATCCGGGCCGGGCGTACTGGCCGGGCAGCCCGTACTCGGGGTCGATGGACGTCCATCCCAACGACCCCGGCCACCACAACATCCACATCTGGGACGTCTGGAACGAACGCGACTACACCGCCTACCGCGAATACCGGCCCCGGTTCGTCTCGGAGTTCGGCTTCCAGGGGCCGGCCACGTACGCGACCATCAAGCGGGCCATCAGCGACGAGCCGCTCGCGCCCGACTCGCCCGGCATGCGCCTCCACCAGAAGGCGATCGACGGTGACCTCAAGCTGGCCGCCGGGCTCAAGCCGCACTTCGCGCCGCCCGCCGGCTTCGCCGACTGGCATTACCTGACGCAGGTCAACCAGGCCAGGGCGATCCAGCTCGGGGTCGAGCACTTCAGATCCCTGTGGCCGCACTGCGCGGGCACGATCGTGTGGCAGCTCAACGACTGCTGGCCCGTCACCTCATGGTCCGCGATCGACGGCGACGGGCGCAGGAAGCCGCTGTTCCACGCGCTGCGCCGGGCGTACGCCGACCGGCTGCTGACCGTGCAGCCGCGCGACGGCGGGCTGGCGCTCGTGGCGGTCAACGACACCGACGAGCCGTGGGTGGGCGGCGCGGTGGCCGCGCGGCTCGGCGTGGACGGTACGGAGCTGCGGACCGAGAGCTTCGACCTCGAAGTGCCGCCGCGCGGCCTGGTGACGGTGCCCCTTGGCGTGGGTGAGCCGGCCGATCCGGCGAGGGAGCTGATCGCGGTGCGCGTGGGGGAGCGCAGGGCACTGTGGTTCTTCCTGCCGGACAAGGACCTCGACCTGCCCGAGGGACGGTGCACGGTGACGGTCGAGGGGCGTGACGTCATCGTCAGCGCGCACACGCTGGTACGGGATCTGGCGATCTTCCCTGACCAAATCCACCCCGACGCCGAGGTGGACGACCAGCTCATCACCCTCCTGCCCGGCGAAAGCCATCGTTTCACGATAAATCGTGAAATCGGGGCTGATGTGCCCATGAGGTGGGTGAACGACCGCTCCTCAACCCTCCTGCCTAACCCCCCAGGGAGAAGTACATGAGAAGAACCTCGGTGAAAAGAACCTCGGTGAAAAGAACCTTGGTGAGAAGAACCTCGGTGATCGTGGCAGCGGCCACGCTTGCCCTCCTCACCGCCTGCTCGGGCGGCGGGGTGCCACTGACCGCCGGCAGCACCGCCCCCTCCTCCGGTTCAGTCTCCACCTCGGGAGGGGCCGCCAAAGACACCATCGTGAACGTCATCGCCGGCACCGGCCAGTTCAACGAGAACCTCAACCCCCTGGTCCAGGGCGCGCCCAACCTCATGGGCACCTGGGGGCTGATCTACGAGACGCTCATGTTCTTCAACCAGTCGAAGTCGGGTGACGTCCAGCCCCTGCTGGCCACCAAGTACGAGTTCGGGGACGAGGGCAAGTCGATCACCTTCACCCTCCGCGACGGCGTGAAGTGGAGCGACGGCAAGCCGTTCACCGCCGAGGACGTGGCGTTCAACTTCCTCTACCGCCGCGACAAGAAGGACCTGAACGCGGGCGGCAGCAACGTCAAGGACGCCCAGGTCCTCAGCCCCACCTCAGTGAAGATCAGCTTCACCGAGAAGATGTACACCAAACTGTGGGACGTGGCCGGTCACCAGTACATGGTGCCCAAGCACATCTGGGAGAAGGTCGACAAGCCCACCAAAGAGACGAACACCAAGCCGGTCGGCACCGGGCCGTTCATGATGGGCGAGTTCACGCCGCAGAGCTACACGATGGTCAAGAACCCGAACCACTGGGACACCGGCAAACCCAAGATCGCCGGAATGCGGTTCTGGTCGTACAACAACAACGACGCCTCCCTCCAGGCGATGGTCACCGGGCAGCTCGACTGGGGCGGCATGTTCATGGCCGACCCCGACAAGCAGTTCGTGGCCAAGGACCCCGAGCACAACGCCTACAAGAACGAGTCCCAGCTCTACGTCACCAACCTGGTGCCGAACCTGACCAAGGCCCCCATGAACGACCTGGCCGTCCGGCAGGCCATCAACTTCGCGCTCGACCGCGACAAGATCATCGAATTGGCGTTCGCCGGGCTCGGCAAGCCGGCCAGCCCGGCGGGCATAGTGCTGCCGCTCTTCCAGGACTACCTCTCGCCCAAGTACGCCACCGCGAAGCTGGAGTTCAACCAGGACAAGGCCCGCCAGACCCTGGAGGCGGCCGGGTACGCCAAGGACGGC
This sequence comes from Nonomuraea sp. NPDC049750, assembly GCF_040659625.1. Classification (NCBI taxonomy): domain Bacteria; kingdom Bacillati; phylum Actinomycetota; class Actinomycetes; order Streptosporangiales; family Streptosporangiaceae; genus Nonomuraea; species Nonomuraea sp. NPDC049750. Next base: position 167,338 of record NZ_JBFANB010000010.1, on the reverse strand, counting down.
GACGGCTACTACGCCAAGGACGGCAAGCGCCTGTCGGTGACCTGTCACCTGGTGAGCGGCTGGACCGACTACGTCTCGGCCGCCCAGGTCATCAAGCAGCAGCTCAAGGAGGTCGGCATCGAGTTCAAGTCGAAGGAGGTCTCCTTCAACGCCTTCGTCGACATGCAGCAGAAGGGCGACTTCGAGCTGATGATGTGGAACGCCTATGGCGGCCCGCACCCGTACTACATGTACGACAACATCCTCAACAGCAAGAGCATCCCCCCAGGCAGCCAGAACGCCAACCAGAACATGGCCCGCTACAAGAACCCGGCCGTGGACGCCGCGCTGAAGGTCATCGCCGACACCCCGCCGGAGCAGACGGACACGATCAAGCAGGCGATCTACGCCATTCAGGACGCCGTCGTGGCCGACCTGCCCTATATCCCGCTGCAGCAGTCCAGCGCCCTGGCCGAATTCCGGACCACCAACGTCACCGGGTGGCCCAGCGAGCAGAACCCGTACGCGCTCGGCCTGCCCTTCTCCCACCCCGACAACGGCATCGTGGCCAAGAACCTCCAGCCGGTGCAGTAGGAACGACGAGCACGCGACCGGGGCGCGCGCCCCGGTCGCCCGGGGAGAATCACATGGCATACCTTTGGCGCAAGCTCGGGTTCTACGCGGTGGCGCTGTGGGCCGCACTCACGATCAACTTCCTCATCCCGCGCCTGATCAGGGGCAACCCGGTCGACATCATCCTGTCGCGCTTCCAGAGCAGACAGCCCCCGCCGCCGGAGTTCCGCAAGACCCTGGAGGTCATGTTCGGGGTGAGCCATGACCCGCTATGGGTCCAGTACTTCGCCTACCTGCGCCAGCTGGCGACCGGGAACCTGGGCACCTCCGTCACCTACTACCCCGCCCCGGTGGGCACGGTGATCGGCCAGGCGATGCCCTGGACGCTCGGGCTGGTCTCGATAGCGCTGCTGATCACGGTCGGGCTCGGCGTCGGCCTGGGCATGGTGGCCGGGTGGCGGCGGGGGAGCTGGCTGGACGGGCTGATCCCGACCACGACGTTCCTGGCCGCGATCCCGTACTTCTGGCTGGCCCTGCTGCTGCTGTTCTTCCTCGGGGCCGGGCTCGGCTGGTTCCCGCTGAACGGCGCCTACGACTACGCCCACGTACGCATGGGCTTCACTGGCGACTTCATCGGCAGCGTGCTCTACCACGGCGCGTTGCCCGCGCTCACGCTGGTGATCTCCGGCATCGCGGGCTGGCTGCTCGGCATGCGCAACATGATGGTCTCGACCATGGCCGAGGACTACGTGGTCATGGCGCAGGCCAAGGGATTACGGCCGCGCCGGGTGATGGTCGCGTACGCGGCCCGCAACGCCGTCCTACCCAGCGTGACCGGGTTCGCGATCACGCTCGGCTTCTTCGTCGGCGGCCAGGTCGCCACCGAGGTCGTCTTCTCCTACCCGGGCGTGGGGTTCGCGCTGCTGCAGGCCGTCGGCAGCGCCGACTACCCGCTCATGCAGGGCCTCTTCCTGATCATCTCGGTGGCCGTGCTGGCCGCCAATCTCCTGGTCGATCTGCTGTACGGGCTGATCGACCCCCGAGTGCGGAAGGCGGGCTGAGGCAGTGACCGCTGTTGTGACCCTGGCCGCTCCCCGGGACCGGGTGCTCGGCCTGCCCAGATCGGGCAAGCTCGTCGCCGGACTGGTGATCGTCGGCTTCTTCGCCCTGCTCGCCATCGTCGGCCCCATCCTGGCCGGAGACCCCGAGGCTCTCGTGGCCGGCCGGCTCGAACCGCCATCGGCGGAGCAGTGGCTCGGCTCGACCGACACCGGGCAGAGCGTACTGGCCCAGCTGATGCACGCCACGCGGGGGTCGATGCTGATCGGCGTGATCGCCGGGGTGCTGGGCACGGTGGGCTCGCTGCTCATCGGCGTCGTCGGCGGCTATTTCGGCGGCTGGGTGGACGAGGCGTTCTCCCTGCTGAGCAATGTCGCCCTGGTCATCCCCACGCTGCCGCTGCTGATCCTGGTCGCCGACTACGTCGAGGACAGCGGCCCGTTCACCTACGCCCTGATCATCTCGATGATCAGCTGGGCGGGACCCGCGCGGGTCATCCGCTCCCAGGTCATGTCGCTGCGCAACCGCGACTACGTGGACGCGGCCAGGGTGAGCGGCGAGCCCGGCTGGCGGATCATGGTCTTCCAGATCCTGCCGAACCTCGTCCCCGTCATCGCCTCCGGCTTCGTCTGGGCGATCATCGGCGCCATCCTCACCGAGTCGGGACTGTCCGCGCTCGGCCTCGGCGGCGGCGCGGTCACCTCTTGGGGCGGGATGCTCTACTACGCCCAGAACGGCTCCGCGCTCTCCATGGGCTCCTGGTGGTGGTTCGTACCGCCGGGGGCGTTCATCGCCGCGCTCGGCACCGGGCTGTCACTGATCAACTTCAGCATCGACGAGCTGATGAACCCGCGACTGCGAAAGGCGGCCGCATGAACGACACCGTCCTGTCCGTACGGGACATGAACGACCGCGACATGAACGACACCGTCCTGTCCGTACGCGACCTGAGCGTGGCTTATGGGCAGACCCGCGCGGTCCGCGGCGTGAGCTTCGAGCTGGGCCGCGGTCAGGTGCTCGGCATCGCGGGCGAGAGCGGCTGCGGCAAGTCGACGCTGGCGTACGCGGTCAACCGGCTGCTGCAGCCACCCGGCCGGACCACCTCCGGCGAGGTCGTCTTCCACCCCAAGGACGGCGACCCCATCGACGTACTGGCCCTGGAGGGCGAGGAGCTGCGGCGCTTCCGGTGGCGGCGGGTGGCCATGGTCTTCCAGAGCGCCATGAACGCGCTCAATCCCGTGCTCAGCGTCCGGCGCCAGCTCCACGACGTGTTCACCACCCATGAGCCGTCGATGTCCCGGCGCGAGCGGGAGGAGCGTTCCCGCGAGCTCCTGGAGCTGGTCGGCATCGATCCGGGACGCATCACCGCCTATCCGCACGAACTGTCGGGCGGCATGCGCCAGCGGGTGCTGATCGCGATGGCCATGGCGCTCAACCCTGATGTGGTCGTCCTGGACGAGCCCACCACGGCGCTGGACGTGGTGGTGCAGCGCGACATCCTGGAGGAGATCGACCGGCTGCGGGAGATGTTCGGCTTCGCCGTCGTCTTCATCACCCACGACCTGTCGCTGCTGCTGGAGATCAGCGATCATCTCGCGATCATGTACGGCGGCCGCATCGTCGAGTACGGCACCAGCAAGGACACCCTCCTCCAACCCCGCCACCCTTACACGGTCGGCCTGCTCAACTCCTTCCCCAGCCTGCGCGGCGAACGCCAGGCGCTGCACGGCATCCCCGGCAGCCCGCCCGACCTGTCGAAGGAGCTGACGGGCTGCTCGTTCGCGCCCCGCTGCCCGTACGCGTTCGAGGGCTGCCACACCCACGAGCCCGAGCTGGACTCGATCCAGGACTCCCTGGTGGCCTGCCTGCAGTACGACCGCAGGCTGCACCCCGCCCGCCCCGACCGGCGCCTGCGGGAGCGCCGCTTCGAGCAAGTCGACCACTCTGAGCACGAGGTGACGTCATGACGCCGATGACGGTCAGCCACCTGAGCAAGACCTTCAAGCTGTCCAGGAAGGAGTACCTTCGGGCGGTCGACGACGTCTCCTTCGAGCTGTGCTCCGGCGAGACCACCGCGCTGGTGGGGGAGAGCGGCAGCGGTAAGTCCACGATCGCCCGCATGCTGGCCAGACTCGCCAAGCCCACCTCGGGCGAGATCCGGTTGGAGACCTCGAACTACCGCAAAGACGTACAGATGGTCTTCCAGGACCCGTTCGCCTCGCTCAACCCGGCCCACACGATCGGCTACCACCTGCGCCGCCCCCTGGAGATCCACAAGACACCGGGCACGGCCGAGGAACTGCTGGAGCGGGTCAACCTGCCCGCCGCCTACGCCCGCAGGTATCCGCACGAGCTGTCCGGCGGCCAGCGGCAACGGGTGGCCATCGCCCGCGCGCTGGCGCCGCGCCCCAAGGTGCTGCTGGCCGACGAGCCGGTCTCGATGCTGGACGTGTCGATCAGGCTGGAGATCCTCAACCTGATCGACCGGCTCAAGAGTGAGGAGGAGCTGGCCGTCCTCTATGTCACGCACGACCTGGCCACCGCGCGCTACTTCGCCCGCGACATCATGGTCATGTACCGGGGGCAGATCGTCGAGCGCGGCCCGGCCGACGATGTCATCCTCGCGCCGCGGCACCCGTACACCCGGTTGCTGGCCGAGGCCGCCCCCGACCCCTGGGCGGCGCACGAGGACGGGCGGCCCGCCCGGCAGGAGCGCAAGAGCGGCCCGCCCGTCGCCGATGGGTGCCTGTTCCGCAACCGTTGCCCGTACGCCGCCGACGCGTGCGCCGGCCAGATCCCCACCTACGGCGAGGAGCACCGCGTCCGATGCGTCCTGGGGGAGGGCGAGCCCGCGGCGTGAGGCGTCAGCTGGAGACCACGTCGCTTTGGGCAAGGATGCGCAGGTGTTCCAGCATGTCGCCGGCGGTCTCGGCGAGCGGCTGGATGCAGACGTGGTCCGCGCCGGCGTCGAGGTGGGCCCGTACCCGCTCGATGATCGTCTCCGGCTCGCCCCAGGCCACGATGGCGTCGACCAGGGCGTCGCTGCCGCCGTCGGCGAGGTCCTTGTCGTCCCAGCCCAGCTCGCGCAGGTTGTTGGCGTAGTTGGGCAGCGTGAGGTAGTGCTTCGTGAAACCGCGGGCGGTCCGCCGGGCCCGCTCCGGGTCGGTGTCGAGCAGGACCGTCTGCTCCGGCGCCAGCACCGGATCGGGGCCGAGGACCGCGCGGGCGCGCGCGGTGTGCTCCGGGGTGACGAAATAGGGGTGTGCGCCCTGGGCGCGCTTCGCGGCCAGGTCCAGCATCTTGGGGCGAAGCGCGGCCAGCAGCCGTGGCGCCGGCTCGGGCAGGGGGCCGCCGTACTCCGACGCGTCCATGGCATCGAGGTAGTCGCGCATCGCCGACACCGGTCTGCTGTAGTCGTGGCCTCGCGCCGACACCAAGGGCGCGTGGCTCACGCCGAGGCCGAGCACGAACCGGCCGTCGTACGCCTCGGCGAGGGCGCTGGCCCCGGTCGAAATGGCGGTGGCGTCCCGGGCCCAGATGTTGGCGATGCCGGTAGCGATCATCATCTGCCGCGTCCCGCTCAACAGGATCGCCGAATGGACCAGCGCCTCCTTGGCCTTCGGCCCCTCACCCACCCACAGGGTCCCGTAACCCAGGCTCTCGATCTCGGCGGCCGCGTCCCGCTCGAACGAGGCCGACTCGCCGCCGAGCGTGCTGTTCCAGACCCCTACTCGGCCCATGCGCCGCTTCAGCGCCGCGACATCAATCGTCTTATCGGGCATCACAACTCCCCCGCCTCGTTGTCACCGTGGATCTCACGATACGTAAAGGATCATCGGGGCAGGTTAATGCCCGATTCACGGGTTGCCGTATTCCGGCCGTCCGCAATGTGCCTGAACCCGGGTGCTGTGGGAGCCGTACCTTCTGACGACTGTCTGGAGCGGAAAGTCCTGTTGCGTACAGGCGTCAGCAGGACCTGGCGCCTGTGCGTCTTCTAGATGGGCAGGCGATGGCACACGGCACCAAGCACGGCGACGCGGTGGACGAGATGATCGGCGGTGAGCCCCGGCGGGTCGGCGGCCATCGCATCATCCGCCGGATCGGCGCGGGCGGGATGGGCGTGGTCTACCTCGCCGAGGGCGGGGCGCGGACAGGCGGGACGCGGACACTGGTGGCGATCAAGGTCATTCACCGGCACCTCGCCGGCGACCCGGAGTTCCGCCGACGCTTCCGCCGCGAGGTCGCCACCGCGCAGCGGGTCGCCCGCTTCTCCACGGCTCCCGTGCTCGAGGCCGATCTGGACGGCGACCTGGCCTATGTGGTGACCGAGTACGTGCCGGGGCCGACGCTGTACAGCGCGGTCAGGGAGTGGGGCCCGATGGTGGGCCCGGAGCTCGAAGGGCTCGCCATGAGCATGGCGGTCGCGCTGGGGGCGATCCACGCGGCGGGCGTCGTTCACCGGGACCTCAAACCGTCCAATGTACTGCTGTCTCCTGCGGGCCCGAAGGTCATCGACTTCGGCCTCGCCTTCGCGGCCGACTCCACCACCCTCTCGGTCACCAGGATGGGCACGCCGGCGTACATGTCTCCGGAGCAGGTACGAGGGCTGCCGCTCGCGACGGCCTCCGACGTCTTCGCCTGGGGCGGGGTCGTGGTCTTCGCGGCCTGCGGGCAGCCGCCGTTCGGCTACGGGGCGGGGCACGAGGTGCTCTATCGGGTGGTCCACGACGATCCCGTACTGCCCAAGCTGGAGGGGGTTCTCGGGGAGCTGGTGCCGAGGGCGTTGAGCAAGGACCCGGCGGCGCGGCCCACGGCGGCGGAGCTCGTGGACGCGTTCGCAGACGGCCCGACGAGACGCCTCCCGCCTGCTGTCCTGCCTGACACTGGCCCGCCCGCCACCCTGCCGCCCGCCGCCGCTCCGCCTCCCGCCGCTTCGGCTCCGGCGCACGCGCTCACGACCGAGCCCCGTCGTCTCGGCCCACGGCCACCTGCCCCCGCGCGTGCGGCCCCGGTTGGCGCGCTCGACCCCGAGCCTCCGGGCGCGTCACCCGGAGCGTTGGGTGCCGAGCCGCCGGGCGCGTCACTCGGGGCGTTGGAGACCGAGCCCTCATACGCGTCACCAGGAGCGTTCGGGGACGAGCCCCCGCGTGCATCACCGGGAGCGTTCGGGAGCGAGCCGCCGGGCGGCGATTCTTGGGGCCAGCCGACCACCCCGGAGTCAGACGGCGGCGGTGTCGCCGGGGCAGGCAAGGACCAGCGACGTCGCCGCAGGGCCACGCCGAGACGGCGGGTGTCCAGACGACGGCGGGTCTGGGGCGGTGCCGCTCTGGCCCTGGTGACGGCGGGCGCCGTACTCACCTCCCTGGCGATCACCCACCAAGACCCGCCGCTTCCCGGCCCGTCCACGCGGCCACCCGGAGACCCCGCCGTGGCGCAGGACGCGAGCACGCGGTGGCGGAAACTCCCCGGCCAGAACCCCCTGCGCGCCGCCGACGTCCGCTTCTACGTACAGCCGGACACCGACGCGGCCCGCCAGGCGCGGACCTGGTCGGCACAGGGAAGAACGGCCGACGCCGCCCTGATGCGGGCTCTGTCGGAGGTCCCCCAGGCCATCTGGCTCAGCGGCGGCTCGCCCGCCGACATCTCCCGTACGGTCCGCGAGACGGTCACCCAGGCGGACCGGCAGCGGACCGTCCCGGTGTTCGTCACCAACAACATCCCAGGACGTGACTGCTGGAACGGCGGCGCCCCGAACACCGGCACCTACCGCACCTGGATCGACGCCGTGGCCGAGGGTATCGGAAACCGGCCCGCCGTCGTCGCCCTGGAGCCCAGCGCCCTGGCCCGGCTGCCCGGCAGCCCGGAGTGCCCGCAGGGCGGTGAGGCCGCCGCCGTCCAGCGGTACGCCGACCTCTCCTACGCCGTGGAGACCCTCACCGGCCTGGCCGGCACCGCCGTCTACCTCGACGGCGGGCTGGCGGGGTGGCCGGCGTTCACGCAGATCGCCGACCGGCTGGTCAACGCGGGGGCGGTCCGCGCCGATGGCTTCTACGTCAACGCGGTCGGTTACCGCCCGACCGCCCGCTCGCTCACGTACGCCGCGAAGCTGTCCAAGTGCGTCTACCTGAGGGCGGCGTCGCGGACGGCCCCGTGCGCCGACACGGCCCTCGCCGCCGTGCCGGACGACACGCCCGGCCTGCCGCGCTTCGTCGTCGACACGAGCCGCAACGGTACGGGCGAGTGGCAGCCGCCGGCCGGCCGGTTCCCGGCACCGGACGAATGGTGCAACCCTCCGGGCAGGGGCGCGGGCGCCCGGCCGACCGCCGACACCGGCAGCCCGCTGGCCGACGCGTCGCTGTGGCTCAACAGTCCGGGGTTCTCCAACGGTCAGTGCACGCGGGGCACCGGGGGACCGGTGGACCCGGCGTACGGCATCGTCACCCCGGCCGCCGGCCAGTGGTGGCCCGACCAGGCCCTTGAGCGGGCCCGGAACGCGGTCCCGCCGCTGCTGACCGGCGCCCCATAGTGGCGGCCGACCTGCCGTACCCGCTGCGGGCGGCCGCTCCGTCGTACCCGTCGCGGGCGGTCGCCCTGCCGTGCCCACAACGGGCACCCGCCCTGCCGCCCCCACGACAGACGGTCATAGACCCGCTACCGGACGACAGCCTGCGTCGAGAAACAGCACGTCGGAGTGGTATGGAGTGGCGCCTGAATCCGCGATTCACGGATTATGCGGGCGCTCATCGGGCAGATGGGGCGGGGAAGAGTTACGGGCGGCACCCCGAATGCCTTACGGTCTGCTGGTCACTACTCTAAGTTCCGCAACGATGCGTGCTCCGGGAGGTGGCCGCGATCGGGAAGGTGGCATGGGTGACGGTCGGTGCTGAAACGCAGATCACGGATCTGACCATCAACGATCATGCCTGCCTGACTTTCGGGGAGCATGAGGAGTTGCTCGACCTCACCACCGCCTTCGTACGGGACGGGCTGGCCGAAGGGCAGCGCGTCGTCTGGCTGGCAGAGGAGCCGGCGCGCAGTCTGGCGGAGCTGGGCCGACGGGGAGTGGTCGCGCGGGAGGCGACGACGGCTGGGCGAATGATGGTCATGACCTGCAAGGACGGGCTGCTGGACGGGCAGGCGTTCACCGCGGAGCACGCCATGCGGTGGCTGCGCGATCAGATGGTACGCACGGCGCGCGAGGGTTACCCCGGACTGCGCGTGGCGCTCGACATGAGCTGGGCCTTAACGCCTGTGAGCGGCATCGAGCAGTTGCCGGCCTTCGAGGAGGAGATCGCGGCGACGCTGGCGGGCGGCGGCGCGGCGGTCCTGTGCCAGTATGACCGCGAACGCTTCGACCCGATCACCCTCGCCTCGGTCTCGGGCTATCACACCCATACGGTCGCCGCGGCCACCTATCACCACGACGCGCTGCTACGCATCTGCCGCCAGTACGCCCCGCCGGGCATACGGCTGGCCGGGCAGCTCGACCGGTCGGCCGAAGACGCGCTCAGGCTGGCCTTGAGCGAAACGATCCGGGTCGATGACGACATCACCGTTAACATGGCCGAACTCTCCTTCATCGACCTGTCCAGCGCTCGTATGATCATTGACGCCGTCCACAGCCTGCCCGCGCCTCGCAAAGCGACGCTGCGTTGCAGCCCTGCCATCCACTCGCGATTCGCCCTGCTGGGCGCTTCCGCGGTGCCCGGACTCAGCTTGGTGGCCACTCATGACGGGTAACCGGCCACCTGACCGTCCGGCGTCGCCCTCCGGCGAGGTGGAGGGCCAGCGTCGTCTGGAGGGCCAGCGTCGTCTGGAGAGCCAGCGAGATGGGAAGGGGCCGGTCGAGTCGGCCGTACTCCTGGACCAGCCCTTCGACCGCGACTCGCTCTACGCGCTGCGGGCGACACTGGAGGCGCACGCGAGCCAGGCGGGGCTGCCCGAGGGCCGAACTTCGGACATGGTCCTCATCGGGCACGAGCTGGCGAGCAACGTCATCCTGCACGGCTCCGGAAACGGATGGGTACGCCTGGAGGTCGCGGACGGCATGCTGCGCTGCGAGGTCGTCGACAGCGGCGCCGCTCACCCGGAGCAGGGGACTCCTGGATGGCCGTACCAGTTCGGGCACGGGCTGTGGATGGCCCGCTTCCTCAGCGACTTCCACACCGTGAGCCATGGCCCCGGCGGCACCGTCGTCACCGTGGGTTTCGCGCTGCCCAGCCCGCTCCGCCCGGCCTTCAAGCTGACCCGCCAAGCCCAGAACGGCCGCACGACACTGAGCCTGGTGGGCGACCTCGACCAGCGGACGGCTCCGGACGTCATCGCCACCGTCGAGGACCTGATCTCGACGACCAAGCCCCTCCGGCTGGTCCTGGACCTGAGCGGCATGACGTTTTGGGACTCCACCGGCATCACCGCCCTCGTCACCTCACAGGAGCACGTCGCCGCCGCTCCGGGCGCGACCATGGCCCTGGCCGGGCTCTCGACGGAGCATCAGGGACGCCTTGACTCCCTCGGATTCGTCTCCTTCACCTACGACGACACCAGCCACTAGAGCGGCGAGCCTTTCCGGTCACCATGCCTGGACCAAGGGGTCCTGCTCGTCGGGCACCACCTGGGTGTGACCGGTTTCGAGGTCGAGGCGCAGCAGTTGTGAGCGGACGCCGCCACACGGAGGCAGTCCGGCCAGAGGCGACCGGTCCATCGCCTCCGCCTCCCGGTCGACGCCGACCAGCACGTAGCGGCCGGTCGGGTCGAGCGCCAGCGATTCGATGTGGCCGCAGTCCAACGCCAGGATCTTCTTGACCAGCCGCGTCCCCTCATGCAGGACGAGCGCGCGGGTCGGCCAGCCGAGCGCGCGCAGTTGCCGCCCGCCTGGCAGGGGAAGGAGCGGACGGGTGTACTCGTGCTCGGCCGGCGCGGCGACCTCCCCGATCGCGCCCGTGCCCACGTCGATCGTGGCCACGGCGCCGACCGGGACACTGTGGCCGGGGAGGACGAGGATCCGGGCGTCCAGCCACTGGAGCCGATAGCCGCTGACCGGCCATTCTCGTTCCAGGGTGCCCGCGAAGCTGGCTTTGTCCGTCATCCGACCGTAGGCGATGCGGCCCTCGGCGGAGACGGCTAGACCGTTGACCATGCCTTCGAGGGTGGGGGTGAGCCGCTCGCCGACCGTGATCCGGCCGTCGTCGCCCATGGACAGCCGGTAGAGGCGGGAGTAGCGGCCGGACGGGCTGGTGAGCGCCGCCACGTAGTGGCCGGGTTCGGTGTCGCGGACGATGAGATCGTACTGAGCGTAGGTGGGCGTCGCCTGAGGCAGCAGGCTCACCGGCTTACCGGACTCCACGTCGAGCACGTACGGCTGGCCCACGCTGGCCACCGCGTACCGCGGAGTGCCGTCGGCGTTGACCGGCAGCCCGATCAGCACGGCGGGCAGGAACGCGGCCAGTACGACGGCCGCCACGGCCACCCCGGCGGCGCGCAGTTCGGTCAGACGCGGCCGAATGCCCGCACCCGCCATCCCTGCCAGCAGGACCATGGCGGCGGGGGAGAGCAGCCAGGCCAGCATCAGGCGCGCCGCCACGAAGGACGACGGCGGCAGCTGCGCGTGCAGGCACTCCTGCCACATGAAGGGCAGGTCGGGAGAGAACCGGTTCTCGGCCTCGTCCAGCGCGGCGGGGAGCAGAGCGACCGCCAGTCCCAGAGTGGCGGGGAGCAAGGAACTGCCCCGGCTCGCGTTGAGACCGCCTCGGTGTCGCGACCGGATCGCCCAGGACGCGGTCAGCGCCAGCAGTACGGGCTGGAGCCAGATGGCCCAGTCACCGAGGAAACTGGCCACCTGGGCCGCCGGAACGGGCTGGGGCCAGTCCATCGGCCCGGCACTGCTGCAGGTGACCATCACTGTTTCAGTGAGCAGCGGCTCGACCAGCAGTTTCCACAGCGACAGCGCCACCGCTGCCGACCAGAAGAACTTCATTACGCGCATCGGGGCTTTCCGCGCTCTGTGTAGGGGGGCCGGAGCAGCTTAGCGGCCGCCGCGCCGCCATGATCACCAATCCGCACCGGGTCTGACGGTCCGCCGTGGCTGGGGTTCCGGTGTGAGCGCGCTCATACGTCCAGGCCAAGCGGCTTCGCGAATCATGGAACGCCTTGTCACGAGGTCGCCGATCTTGTCATGTTGATCATCATTTGAAAGGATCAGCGCCGTGGCGGGGCAGTTGGAGAGGTCAACAGGCCAGCTCTCGGCTGCATCCAGTCATTGGCGATGTGGCGGGAGATACCTCCGGCCGAAAGCAACCTCGGTGGCCCGGCTCCTGTCTCGAAGGTCCAGGCGTCTCGTGATAGCGCTAGTGACGGCGACCTTGGCCATCGAGGGACTCTCAGCCTGCGGCTACTCACAGTCGCGCACTATCGATCCGTCCGATGGGAACGTGGCCAAGCGCAGGGATGCCGCCCGGCGTACTGTCGCGGCCCGGCTCGACCAAGCCAGACGAACCGCCGGCGTGACCAAGGAGATAAGCCGTCTGACCATCGACCGATGCAGGCGAGGCAACGACGACGCGAAGAACACCGAGGACTTCCTGTCGATCTGCAGCCTCATCCAGCAACGGGCATATGTCTGGGATGGAGACGTGAACGGCTTCCTCGACCGTTTCCCCAAGTGCGAATACATACCTATGAACAGGGACGACTGGCGAAAGCTGCGCGGGAAACCGGCCCCGGGAGACCCCGCGCGCACCTATGACGCCGGCGACCTGCCGGGTTTGGAGTGCAGCGCCGTGGAGATCGAATTCGCCACCTCCGCGACACCGCGGCGGGATCTGGAAACGCTGAAGCCAGGCGCCATCATCATGGATCCCGACTCCGGCATCGACGACCCTTATCACTGGGTCGTCGAGGGGAAGCCGTGGCTCGCCGATTGGCGCAAGATCCGCCGCAAGAACCGATTCCTGGTGGCTATGTCGACGATCGAGGACTACGCCGTCGACCCGCGCTGGACTCGAAGTCCCCAGCCCATCCAATCCAATAGCCAGTGACTCCGCTGGCTGAGTTGCCGAACCGCCCTCTCTTGCGAGTCCATGAGCATGGGCGGCAAGCTGGAGCGGTGGATTTAGGAATCATCAGTCTGATCGTCTCGATCGCGATCGGTGTTCCACAGATCTACCTCGCCTGGCAGCAGGTACGCCTATCCCGGCACCAGGCGACACCCCGGCGGACGCGCCGGGCCGAGAACGCGCCCCGTCCCCCATCGCCTCCGGCTGCCACAGGCACCGAGCCGACGGCCTCTCCCGACCCCGCGCAGCCACCCCACGACGCACCCACCGAGCCGACGGTCTTTCCTGGCCCTGCACAGCCACACCACGACGCCCCCACTGAGCCACCGCTCGCAGAGCCCCATCGGCGCCACGATCAAGAGGGCCATCGGCGCCTCGATCCGCAGTCCAACCCGCGTCTGGATCCGCAGGTGGCGGAATCTCGCCCCACCCCTCCGCCACCGGACGCCCCGTCCGAGGATGCCGCGCGCGGTATCATCCCTGGCCTGCGGGACTACATCGCGCCGGCATCCCTATGGATCGGGGGCTTCGTGAGTCTCTCCGCCCTCGGCTGGATCTTCGGATATGACGACCTGGCCAAGGAATACACGACCCCCATGGAGCGCGTGCAGCTGTCCGTCAGCCTCTGGTTCATGGCCACGGCGCTCCTGATCACCAGTTCTTCGACCGGGTTCACGGCGTACGCGTGGCACCGCGAAAAGGCCGTCAACGACGACAACGAGGAACGCTTCAACCTGTACGTGGTGATGGCGGTGCTCGGCCCGACGCTCGCGGTGTGGCTCGTGATCGCCCGGCGCGCCGTGATGTTCTGACCTCTGGCGACCTGAGGAGGTCCGCCGGAACGATCACGATCGAAGACGATCCGGCCCCGTTTGACGGGACGACCGCTGGGGTTAGGGCATCCAGTTTTGCGCCCAGTACTCGATCGTGTGCTTGCGGTTGAGTACGAAGTCAGCGCGGAACGTGCCGCCGATCTTCGCATTGTGCACGCGAATGTAGCCGTTGGTGCCGGTGCAGTCCCACTTGCCGTCCTTGACGATCTTGTACCCGAGTGGGCCGGGCCGCTCGTATTGGAGGTAGACCTTTATCTGCGCACCCGCGCCCCAGCATCGGGCGGCGATCTGGAGCACGCGGCCCTTGGACTTCCAGCTACGGGTCGTCCAAGTCTTCGTCGGGGAATGAGAGTCGTGCCAGAGGTTGATCCATTTGCCGGCCGCCACGGGAGCCCTCTCCGCGTTCACGGCCGCGACTGTCGCCGGGGTCGCGCTCGCGGAGGTCGAGAAGGAGACGAGACCCAGCGTGAGTGTCGCCGCACAGGCCAGGCCGACTGGCGGGGCCTTGATCGCGCGGGTGATGTGCATGGTCACTCTCCCTGTTGATCGAAGTCGCGACGAGTCGAACGCCGCGCCAAGCCTGGGGTCTGTCGTGCTGACGAAGCTATCCATCAGCCGCTTGGCGGTCGTCAACCGCTGAGTGGACATTCGCGTCCACCAACTGCGGTAGTGCGCATCCGACGTCAACCAGCCGTAGTAAGCCGGGCGTTGGAGTGTGCCGTCACCAGTGGGAGGTCGGTGGTCAGCCTGCGGCGGAGTCGCGGGTGCGGCCGTGGGCGTCGTGTGGGAGGTCGGCGTAGTGCCACTGGTGGTCGCGGGCGTGCCGGCACGCGGTCTCCAGGTCGCCGTCCTCGATCGTGGCCAGCAGGTCGGCGTGGTCGCGGACGATGTCGTGCAGGTCGACCTCGGTGGCGACCATCGTGACCGACGTGCGCGCCTCGATCTGCAAGCCCTCCCATGAGAGCTTGAGCAGCTCGTTGTGCGCGGCCTCGACGATGCGCCGGTGGAAGGACACGCTGGCCCGCGCCGACGCCTCGCCGTCGCCGCTCTCGGCGGCGGTCCGCATCGCGGCCACGTCCGTACGCAGCGCCTCCACCGGCATGGTCCCGGCCAGCAGGGCGAGCCGGGTGGCCGTCTCCTCCAGCGCCGCCCGTACGACGTAGCTCTCCCGCAGTGTCTCCTGGACGAAGGGCCGGACGAAGGTGCCGCGGCGCGGCTGGGTCTCCACCAGTCGCATCACCTCAAGCTCGCGCAGCGCCTCGCGCACGGGCGCCTGACTGGTGCCGTAGGTCGCGGCGAGCCGGGTCTCCACCAGCCGCTCGCCGGGCCTGAACTGGCCGGACACGATCCTGCCGACCAGCGAGTCACGGATCTGCCGGGCCAACGTGAGACGCGGCAGCTTGGAGGGCTCATCAGCCATGGAGTGATCCTACCGATTATCGATAGCCGTCTTGACTGACGATACCTCGATAATCAATTATCGATAATTAGGTGCCGAGGGCTAGGAGGGCCGCGACATGGTGATCCAGGCGGTGCATGTGCCGGAGTCCGCCGAGGCCGTGGTCGCCTGCTCGGCGCGGGGAGGCTGGATCATGGGCGGCGGCACCGTCGTGATGCCGCTGGTGAACAGCGGGGCCGCGCCCGCGACCGAGCTGGTCAGTCTGCGCCGGGCGGGGCTGGACGGCGTCGAGGTACGCGACGGGGTGGCCAGGATCGGGGCGGCGGCCACCCTCGCCGCCGTCGGCGAGCATCCCGGGCTCGCCTTCCTGCGCCCCGCGCTGCGGACGATCGCCTCTCCGACCATCCGCAACCAGGCCACCGTGGGTGGCAACCTGTTCGTCGCGCAGCCGTACGGCGACCTGGCCGTGTGCCTGCTCGCCCTCGACGCGACCTGCGAGATCGCCGGGCCGGACGGTCGGCGAGACGCACCGGTGGCCGAGGTGCTGGGTTTCGGGGTCGGCTCGGGCGAGGTCGTCGTGGCGGTACGGGCTACGGTGCCGGAACCGGGCACCTGGTATTACCACAAGGCCATGCGCCGCCGCCTCAACTCGGCGGCGATCGTGACCGTCGCCTCCGTGACCCATACCGCAGACGGCGCGGTCACCGCCGATGGCGTGGTGACCTCCGCCGGCCTGGTCGCCTCCGACAGCGTGGTCACCTCCGATCGCGTGGTCACCTCCGCCACGATCGCGCTTGGCGGTGTCGCCCCGCGTCCGGTGCGCGCGGTGTCGGCCGAGCGCCTGCTGCGGGGGCGTCCGCTGACCCACGAGGTCCTCACCGAGGCGGGTGAGGCGGCTGCCCGTGGTGATATCGACCCCTTCGATGACGCTTACGCCAGTGCGTGGTATCGGAGGCGGGTGCTGCCCGTGCATCTGCGGCGTGCGTTCATCCCTCCCGTGGTGCGGTGACCACGATGGTTCCCCGGGTGGTTCGTGACACGACAGAAAGAGGTGGACCGTGCCGTCACAGATCGTCTCGCTCGTGGTCAACGGCGAGCAGCGGGAGTTCATCGCCGCGCCAGGGGCCACGCTGCTCGCGAGTCTGCGCGAGTCGCTGGGGCTCACCGCGGCCAAGCGCGGCTGTTCGCAGGGCGCCTGCGGGACCTGCACCGTCCTGGTCGACGGTCGGCCCGAGGTGGCCTGCCTGGTCGCGGTGGAGACCGTCGCCGGTCGCGAGGTCCGCACGCTGGAGGGGGTTGCCACCGGTGGTGAGCTGAACGAGGTGCAGAGCGCCTTCGTCGACTGCTTCGCCACCCAGTGCGGCTTCTGTACGGCCGGCATGATCATGGTCGCCGAGGCGCTGCTCGAACGGGATCCCGATCCGAGCGAGGAGGACGTCGTGGAAGCGATCTCGGGCAACGTCTGCCGGTGCACCGGCTACCGGCCCATCGTGATCGCCATCCTGGAGGCGGCCAGGCGTCGGCGTGCCCAGTCCCAGCAAAAGGAGGAGGCGGTCACACGATGATCTACCGGCTCGCTCCCATTGACACCAGCACGTTCGCCGACGAGCGGGCCGCCGCGCGCACCGGGGTGGACGGCGGTGGCGATTTCACCGTGATCGGCTCGGTGGTCCAGCGGTCCGACGCGCGCGGCCACGTCACCGGCCGTACCGAGTTCTTCGAGGACGTGGCCCCGGCGCGGCTCGCCCACCTCAAGATGCACCGCTCCGACCGGCACCACGCCAGGATCCTGGACGTGGACCTGACCGAGGCCCTGGCCGTGCCCGGTGTCCTGCGGATTCTCACCCACGCCGACATCCCGAACAACCTCTACACCCCGCTCAAGCTGATCGGTGTCGGACCGGACGACGAGCCCATCCTGGCCGTGGACAAGGTGCGTTACCTCGGTGAGCCCATCTGCGCCGTGGTCGCCGAGACCGAGGCGGCCGCGCTGGAGGGCGCGGCCAGGATCAGGGTCGCCTACGAGGACCTGCCGCCGGTCTTCGACGTCGAGGAGGCGTTGAAGGAGGGCGCGCCGCTGGTCAACGAGTACCACGGGCAGAACCACTTCATCTACGAGGGCCACCACTGCCGGCGGATCCGGTTCGGTGATGTGGAGGCGGCGTTCGCGCGGGCCGATCACGTCTTCGAGTGGCGCTACCAGTCCGCGCCGATCGAGCAGGCGCCCACCGAGACCACCGGCTGCGTCGTGGTCCCGCAGGCCGACGGGCGGCTGCGCATCCACTCCGACACCCAGGCGTGCTTCTTCACCCTGGACAACACTGCGCTGATCCTGGAGACGCCGTTCAACAAGTTACGCATCGTCGGCGGTACGGTCGGCGGCGGCTTCGGCGGCAAGGTGGACGTGGTGGTCGAGCCGGTCGCGTGCGTGGCGGCGATGGCGGCCGACCGCCCGGTCAAGTTCGTGTACGACCGGGCCGAGGAGATGCAGGTCTCCTCGCCGCGCGCGGCCGAGCGCATCTACATCAAGGACGCGGTGATGGCCGACGGCCGGATCATCGGCCGCAAGGTCACGCTGTACGTCGACGCCGGCGCGTACGCCCGCCACACCCCGTACGGCACCACCAAGGCCGCAGCGCACCTGCCCGGCCCCTACTCGATCCCGAACGTGTGGGCCGACTGCCACTGCGTCTTCACCAACCGCACGCCCTCCAGCGCCATGCGCGGGTTCGGCGTGACCATCGCCGACTTCGCGCTGGAGTCGCAGATGGACCGGATCGCCCGCGCGCTGGACCTGGACCCGCTGCGGCTGCGTCTGCTCAACGCCTACCGCGACGGGGATCTCAAGGCCCACCGCAAGGTCGCCGAGGGTACGGCCCTGGTCGAGGTGATCCAGAAGGCGGCGGAGATGGCCGGGCACGAGCTGCCCGAGGCGTACCGCCGCATGTCCTCCACGACCCGAGACACGACCCGAGACACGACCCGAGAGGGGCTGTAGCGATGGCGAAGCTGCGCGGGCGCGGGTACGCGTCGGTCAACTACCCGACCGGGATGAACCTGGGCGGCGACCCCTCGCAGGCGCTGATCCACGCCACGACCACGGGCACGTTCGTGATCTCGCTGTCCTCGGTGGACCTGGGCCAGGGCATCAAGACGATCGCCGCCCAGTGCGCCGCCGAGACGCTCGGCCTGCCGATCGACAACGTGCTCGTCGACACCGCCGACACCGACACCGGCCCGCACTGCATGGGTACCTTCGCCAGCCGCGGCACCCACCGCGTCGGCAACGCCGTCATCATGGCCGCCGCCGAGGCACGCGGCGTGATGCTGGAGGTCGCCGCCGAGGAGCTGGAAGTGGACGCCGCCGACCTGGAGACCGACGGCACCGGCTTCATCCGGCTCAAGGGCGCGGAGGAGAAGCGCATCCACATCACGGACCTGGCGCTGGCCGCGCACTTCAAGCACGGACGGACGATCTCCGGCCGCGGCATCTACCTCAAGGAGCCGAGCGCGCCGGTGCCCGAGACGGGGGAGATGGATCCCGACTCCTGCCAGGCGCACGCGTGTACGGCCGCCGTCGTCGAGGTCGACGACGAGACCGGGGTGGTCGAGGTGCTGGAGTTGTACAACGCGTACGAGATCGGCCGGGCGCTCAACCCGGCGATGGCGACGCAGCAGGTGGAGGGCGGGGCGTGGATGGGCGTGTCGCACGCCCTGTTCGAGACCACCGAGCCCTACTACCCGTCGCGCGACCACGGGCCGCGCGACTTCGCCGGGTACCTGATGCCCGGCCCCGCCGACATTCCCGTACAGCACAGCCTGTTCCTTGAGCGCCCGGCCGGAAACGGCCCGTACGGCGCGAAGGGGATCGGCGAGATGACGGCGAACGCCCCGATCCCGGCCATCGCCAACGCGATCTTCGACGCCTGCGGCGTGCGCCTGGAGTCGATGCCGTTCACCCCCGAACGCGTCCTGCGCGGGCTCGACGCTCTGCGCCTGAAAGTGGAGGAATCATGCTGAAAGTAGTCTCCCTGCTCAAGCGGGCCGAGGGCCTGTCCCATGAGGAGTTCGCCAAATGGGTGGTGGAGGACCACGTCGAGTTCGCCAAGCGGCTGCCCGGCCTGCGCAAGTACACGGTCAGCGTCACCACCGGCGACGGCGGGGCCTACGACTCGGTGAACGAGCTGTACTTCGACGACGAGGACGCCCGCGCCGCCGCGTTCGGCTCCGAGGACGGCAAGGCCGCCGCGGCCGACGCCGCCGCGCACACCTCCCAGCGCGTCCATCTGCTGACCACCGAGCACGCCCAGTTGTGACCCTCTTGCGCGAGCCCGAGCTGGCCGCCGCGCTGGAGGGGGCGGGCTACTTCGCCGACGAGGGGCTGTGCACGGCCATCCACCTGGCGCTGCGGCTGGGCCGGCCGCTCCTGCTGGAGGGCGAGCCGGGCGTCGGCAAGACCGAGGTCGCCGCGGTGCTCTCGCGTGTCACCGGCCTGGACCTGATCCGCCTGCAGTGCTTCGAGGGGCTGGACTCCGGCCAGGCCCTGTACGAGTGGGACTACCCCAAGCAACTCCTCCAGGTCCGGGTGGCCGAGAGCCGTGGCCAGGACGTCGGCGATCTGTACAGAGAGGAGTTCCTGCTGCGCCGGCCGTTGCTGCGCGCCGTACAGGCCGAGCGGGGCGTGGTGCTGCTGATCGACGAGATCGACCGGGCCGACAGCGAGTTCGAGGCGTTCCTGCTGGAGTTCCTGGGCGACTTCCAGATCACGATCCCGGAGCTGGGCACAGTACGGGCGCGTACGCCGCCGATCGTGGTGCTGACCTCCAACCGTACGCGCGAGCTGCACGACGCGCTCAAGCGGCGCTGCCTCTACCACTGGATCGCCTTCCCCGAGCCGGACCGCGAGCGGGCGATTTTGCGCGCGGCCGTTCCCGGGCTCGAGGAGCGGGCGGCGGAGGGGCTCGTACGGGCGGTGCAGCGCGTACGACGGCTGCCGCTGCTCAAGCGGCCCGGCATCGCCGAGTCGGTGGAGTGGGCGCGCGGCGCGCTGGCGCTGGCCGACGGCGGCAGCCCGTGGCCGGTGGCGCTGCGCCGGGCACTCGGCCTGCTGATCAAGGACGAGGAGGACACCCGGCTGCTCCTCGCGCACCCGGAGGAGGTGTTCGACGATGCCTGACCTGACCCCCGCAGCGGACCATCTCTGGGGGTTTCTCACCGCGCTGCGCGGCGCGGGCGTGCCCGCCGCGCCGACCAAGCGCGCGGACCTGTTCCGGTCGATCGCCGAGTCCCCGCCGCCCGACCTGACCACGCTGTACTGGTACGCCCGGATCACCCTGCTCCAGGACGTCGGCGACCTGCCCGCCTTCGACCGGGTCTTCGACGCCTGGTTCCGGCAGGGCGGACCCGGCGAGGACGGCCCGCCGCCCGAAGGCGACGACGGCGAGGCGCCGTCCCCCGGCGGACCCGGCGAGGACGACCCGGCGCGTGAGGTACGGCCGGGCGACGGCATCGAGGCCAGCACCCTGAACACCTACGGCACGCGCGAGTTCGGCCGGACCGGCGAACAGCGGCACGCGCTCATGCGCACGCTCGAAGCCGCCTGGCCCGCCGTACTGCCCGCCACGCCGTCACGGCGCCGCCGCCCGGCCCGGTCGGGGGACCGGCTGGACGTGCGGCACGCGTGGCGGCGAGCCCACCGCCACGACGGGGAGATCATCGAGCTGCGCCGCCTGGCCCGCCCGCCGCGCCCGCGCCGCCTGCTGATCCTGGTCGACGTCTCCGGTTCGCTGCGGCTGCACACCCCGGACCTGCTCCGCGTCGCGCACACCGCGCTGCGCGCGGCGCCGGCCCGTACGGAGGTGTTCACCTTCGGCACCCGGCTCACCCGGATCACCGCCGCGCTGTCGCACCCGCACGCCGACCAGGCGCTGCGGGCCGTGTCGGGGCTGGTCACGGACGCGGACGGCGGTACGGCGATCGGTGCGGCGCTGGCCCGGTTCCTGGGCAACCCGCGCTTCGCGGCGCTGGCCCGAGGCGCGCTCGTGATCGTGCTGTCCGACGGGCTCGAACGCGGCGACTGCACCCCCATGGTGCGCGCCACGGCCCGCCTGTCGCGGCTCGGCCACCGGCTCGTCTGGTGGTCCCCGCTGGCCTGCTCGCCGACCTACCGCCCCGCCACGCGCGCCATGGCCGCCCAGCTCCCGAGCCTGGACCACCTCGGCGGCGTACGCGATCTGCCCACCGCATTGGAGGAGGTACGCCGCCTCCCCGCCGTCCTGTCCGGCCCCCGCCACACCGCGGCGCGGCGCTGGTCCACCCTGCGACATCTGGGAGCTTAGTTTGGCCGGAATCGTGGACGCGCACCACCACATCTGGCGGGCCGCCGACCTGCCCTGGCTCCAGGGGGAGATGGTCCCGCGCATCTTCGGCCCGTACGAGCCGATCCGCCGCGACTACCCCGCCTCCGAGTACGTCGGGGAGGCCACCGCCTGCGGCATCACCTCGGCCGTCTACGTCCAGGCCAACTGGGCGCTCGACCGCTCCGTGGACGAGGTGCGGTGGCTGCGCGACGTACACGCCGAGACCGGCTGGCCCACCGCCGTGGTGGGATCGGCCGACCTGTTCGACGAGGGCGCGGCCGACGTGCTGCGCCGGCAGGCCGCCGTGACCCCGCTCGTTCGTGGCACCCGGCTGCAACTGCACTGGCACGAGCGGCCGGAGTTCCGCTTCGCCGCCGCCCCGGACCGCATGAAGGATCCCGTCTTCCGGCGCAACATCGGCGTGCTCGCCGAGCTGGGGTGGCTGTTCGAGCTGCAGGTGTTCCCCGCCCAGATGGCCGATGCCGCGGCCCTCGTGTCCGACTTCCCGGACGTGACGTTCGTGCTGGTCCACGCCGGTATGCCGGTGGGCGCCGAGCCGCCGGCCGTCGCGGAGTGGACCGCTGGCCTGCGGCTGCTGGCCGAGCGGCCCAATGTCGTGGTGAAGCTCACCGGCCAGGGCACCTTCGTGCACCGGGTGGACCGGTCGCTGATCGAGCGGGTGGCGGCCACGTGCCTGGAGCTGTTCGGCTCCGGCCGGTGTATGTGGGGCAGCAACTTCCCGATCGAGAAGCTCTGGACCGACCTGCCCACCCTGCTCTCTACCTGGCAGGACGTGCTCTCGGGGCGATCCGCCGAGGAGATCCGGGACGTGTTCGCCGCGACGGCCACCCGCGTCTACCGCCTCTGACCGGCTCCGCGACGGTGTGCTCGCGACGGTGTGCTCGCGACGGTGTGCTCGCGACGGTGTGCCCGCGACGGCGTGCCCGCGACGCCGCGCCCGCGCCCGCGTGCGGCTCCGGCTGCGGTGGAGATCGCGTAACGTGCCTGAAAATCGGGATCTATCCCGTTAAGGTGCATGGGGTCCGTTCCGGCCGTCACAGGAGCCACTCCACTCATGCCGAATGCCGAACCCCTGCGCCCCGGCGACCCCGAGGCGATCGCGGCCTACCGGATCGTCGGGCGTCTCGGTGAGGGCGGCCAGGGCATCGTCTACCTCGGTCAGGCCCCGGACGGGCGGCCGGTGGCCGTCAAGGTGCTGCGGCAGTCCGTCGGCGGCGACGACCGCTTCGCCAAGGAGATCGCCGCGGCCCGGCGCGTGGAGCCGTTCTGCATCGCCCAGGTGCTCGACGCGTCGATGGGCGGCCGTCCGTACATCGTCAGCGAGTACGTCGAAGGCCCCTCCCTGCAGCAGGCGGGCCGCCATGGCGGCGGCGACCTGCAACGCCTGGCCGTCAGCACGGCCACCGCGCTGACCGCCATCCACCAGGCGGGCATCGTGCACCGCGACTTCAAGCCCGCCAACGTGCTGCTCGGCCGCGACGGGCCACGTGTCGTCGACTTCGGCCTCGCCCGCGTCGCCGACTCCGCCGTCACCGTCACCAGCAGCGTCGTCGGGACGCCCGCGTACATGGCCCCTGAGCAGCTCGCGGGCGCGTACGTCGGCCCGGCGGCGGACGTCTTCGCCTGGGCTTCGGTCATGGTGTACGCGGCGACGGGCACGCCGCCGTTCGGCGAGGATTCGCTGCCCGCGGTCATCAACCGCATCCTCAACCAGGAGCCGTTCCTGGGCGACCTGCCGGAGCCGCTGCGCTCGGTCGTGTACACCTGCCTGGCCAAGGACCCGGCCGCCCGCCCACAGATGCAGGACGTCCTGCTGCGCCTGCTCGGCGGCGCCAACAGCGCCGGAAACCAGCACATGCCGCCAGCGCCTCAGCACGCCCCGCCCGGCCCGGGGTACGTCCCGCCAGGCTCTGGGCACACCCCACCCGGCTCCGGGCACACCCCACCCGGCTCCGGGCACACCCCACCCGGCCCCGGGTACGCCCCATCCGGTCCGGGGCACGCTCCCGCAGGTGGTGGTCAGCGTCCCGCGCGGCCGCGTCGTCGCTTTCCGCTGGTCGCGGGCGTATCCGGAGCGGTCGCCGTGTGTCTGGCGGCCGGCGTCGTCGTCTGGAAAGGTCCGCTGAACGGGGGCGCCGCTCTATCGGCTCTGGCCGCGAACTCCAGCGAGTCGTCCCCCTCCGCCACCACGACCAAGCACAAAAAGACCGCAGCGCCCAAGAAGCCGCAGACCTCACCGATCACTCCCAAGCCCACGCACTCGCGCTCCACGCCGAAGCCCACGCACTCGCCCTCCACCCCCGAGCCGTCGCAGGAGCGCACGCCCGTCCGCTCTACCCCCAAGAACATGCCCAAGAACACGCCGAGGCCGACGAGCACGCCTACGAACAAGCCCACGAGCACGGCGACGAAGAAACCGACGACAACGCGACCGTCGCCGACCGCGACCAAGAAGACCAAGGCCGCCTCGTTCAGCCTCGCCTATGTGCGGGTCGCCGGCTCGTCGAAGATCAACGACGAGGGGATCACCTGCTACAGGGGCTCGCTGGGCTTCGGCATCGGCATCGACTCCTCCGAGATGGGAGCCGCGTTCTCCTACCAGTGGCTCGTCGACGGTCAGGTGATCGAGAGCGGCTCCAGGCGGATCCCGTCCTACGGCCGAAGCGACTATTTCGGGTCGAAAAAGCAGATCACCCCCGAGCTCGGTACCAAGCACACGGTCGTCTTCCGGCTCACCTCGCCGACACAGCGCACCAAGTCGACCTCGTGGACCATGTGCTGACCCACAGCCCTCAAAGGCGCAGTGACGTCGCCGCTGGACAATTCAATTCTTGAGGAAGTTAATTACCAGTACAATCGGTTGCACACCCCAGCCCTCTCGGGAGGCACCAGTTGCACTGGGTTATCACCGGCACACTGCTGGCCGGATTGCTCACCGTTCCCACCACCCCCACCGACACCTGGGCCGTCAAGGCCCCCACAGGCGGGCCCGTCGCCACCGTCCACCTCGACGCGCAGGGCCGCCCGTCCGTGGCCGTGTCGCGAGACGGCGCGACCGTACTCGAACCCAGCCCGCTCGGCGTCACCACGGAACAGGCCGACCTCACCACCGGCCTGAGCCTGACCGGCCGTTCCGGCCGCGTGGTCGTCGAGAAGTACACGACCACGGCCGGCAAGCGCCTCAATCGCCTGTCCGTGATGAACGAGACCCACTTCCGCTTCGCCCGCGGAGACGCCAAGCTCGACCTGGTCGTCAGGGCCGCCCGCGACGGCGTCGCCTACCGCTACGAACTGCCCGGCGCGGGCGCCGTCCTCAGCGAGGCGTCGGCGTTCGCCGTCCCCGCCGGGGCCACCGCCTGGCTGGCCGGCCACCGCCGCGACTACGAGAACCCGTTCATCCAGTACGCCGACGTCCCCCCGGCCGAATACCAGATGCCCGCCCTGTTCGGAGTGGGCCAGAACTACCTCCTGCTGGCCGAATCGGCGCTGAACGGCTCCTACACGGGTCCCCGCCTGGTAAGCGACCAGGGCACCTACAAGATCGCTCTCTGGGACGCGCGGGTCCCCTACGACCATGGCCTGGCCACGCCCTGGCGGGTCATGGTCACGGGCGACCTCGCGACCGTCACCGAGTCCACCCTCGTCGACGACCTCGCGCCCGGATCCCAGGTCGCCGACACCTCGTGGATCAAGCCGGGCAAGGTGCTGTGGAGCTGGCTGGCCGGTGGCCGGAGCGTGCAGCAGAGCCTTGAGCAGCAGAAGGAGTTCGTCGACTACGCCGCGCGGCACCGCTGGCCGTACGTGCTGGTGGACGCCGGCTGGTACGACGATCCGGTCACCGGCGAGCGGGCCTGGACGGATCGGACGGCCGAGTTCACCTGGATACCCGAGCTCGTCGAGTACGGCAAGGCGCGCGGCGTTGGCATCATGACCTGGCTGCGATTCTCCGACTTCGACACCCACGACAAGCGCGTCCAGCGCTTCGGCCTGCTGCGTCAATGGGGTGTCAAGGGTGTCAAGCTGGACTTCATCGACTCCGAGGCGCAGGAACGGCTGCAGTGGTACGACGGGACGCTGCGCGACCTGGCCGACAACCAGCTCATGGTCAACTTCCACGGCTCGACCGTGCCCAAGGGGATCAACCGCACGTGGCCCCAGGTCATGAGCATGGAAGGCGTGCACGGCGCGGAGAAGTCGTCGAACCTGACCACCAGCCACCTGGCGGCCCTGCCGTACACCAGGAACGAGATCGGCTCGATGGACTACACGCCGATGGCCTTCCAGCGCCCCAATCGGCCCACCTCCGACGCGCATGAGCTGGCGCTGTCGGTGGTGTTCGAGTCGGGGCTGGAGAACCTGGCCGGGTCGCTGGCGGCATATCGGGCGCGGCCCGAGGCCGAGCGTTTCCTCGACCAGGTGCCCACGGTGTGGGACGAGACGCGGCTGCTGTCCGGCAAGCCGGCCGACC
This sequence comes from Nonomuraea sp. NPDC049750, assembly GCF_040659625.1. NCBI lineage: Bacteria > Bacillati > Actinomycetota > Actinomycetes > Streptosporangiales > Streptosporangiaceae > Nonomuraea > Nonomuraea sp. NPDC049750. The sequence continues at coordinate 141,593 of NZ_JBFANB010000010.1, read as the reverse complement.
ACACGGTGATGGCCCGGCGCAGCGGCGACCGCTGGTTCATCGGCGCCGGAGTCTCCGGGGCGGCCCGGACGCTGCAGGTGCCGACGGGCTTCCTGCGGGGTCGGTGGCTGGTCGAGGTGACCGGGGACGGCGCCGACGGGCTGGTCCGTGAGGCGCACGTGGTGCAGGGCGGTACGCTGCCGGTGGAGGTCAAGCCGGAGGGCGGATTCGCCGCCATCGCCTGCCGCTGGCGCCCCGGCCTGACAACCTGCGCCCGCTGAGGCTGAGCAAACAGCGGTCAGGGACGCGGGCACCCAAGCCCGCGTCCCTGACCGACCATGAACACGCTTCAGTAGCCCGGCAAGCGGTTGCAGAAGCCAGAAACTCGGATCTTTACAGGGCCTTGACCACGCTCCACGCCGGAAATACCGTCATTGGTGCCTAACACCTCCGATCTCTTCACGACGAGAGGGCACCCTATGGATCGGCGACACCTGCTGAAGACCGGAGGCGTCCTGGCCGGGAGCGCACTGCTGGCCGGCGGCTTACCCGGACCGGCGTCGGCGGCCCGAGAGGTGGCCTTCCGGGTGATGACGGCCGCCACCGGCGTGGCGGCGAGGACAGACCGGCGGCCCGTCGCAGGGGGAGTCCACGATCCGAAGGCGGGGACGACGTTCATCTCCTGGGGCGGGACGAACGAGGACAGCTACGTCCAGGCGTTCCGCCACGGCCGCTGGTCGGCGCCACGGAAGATCATCGACGGGCGGGGCGACTCCCACAACTACCCGACCATGGTGCAGGCCGACGACGGGCATCTCGTGGTGGTCGTCGGGATGCACAACGGCGAGACCGTGGTCGCCAGGTCCCCGCAACCGCACACCATCGACGGCGAGTGGAGCTCCCGGGTCGTCGCGGAGGGCGCGGCGGCCAGCATCCGATGCCGTTCAAGGCGGCCAACGGGCACCTGTTCGTGTTCTTCCGGGAGACCACCCGGACCGTGGACCCGAGCGCGCCGACGGACAACCGGCCGATGCTGTTCATGAGGTCCACCGACCACGGGGTCACCTGGCAGAGCTCCAAGCAGCTCACTGGCCTGCCGTACGTGCTCGGCTCGACCGACAGGGCGGACAACCTCAACGAGATCTACGTCGGGCAGCTGAGGTACCAGCGATGGCCCGAGCGCGTGCACCTGGTATGGACGCTGGCCGGCGGCGGTCCCGCCCAGCACCGGCACGACTACTACCACAAGGACATCCACTACGCCTGGTTCGACCCCAACGCGCTGACCTTCCACGCCGCCGACGGCACCGATCTCGGGCCGCAGCTCACCAACGACGAGATGGAGGGACCCTGCAAGGTCGCGGTGACGCCGCTTGAGCGTCCGGCCGACGTCGTCTCGCCCGACTACATCCAGCTGGTCGGCTGGCTGCGGAACGGGCGGCCGTTCGTGGTCTGGTTCACCAGGGACGCCGCCCTCGGATTCCACGACTTCGCCTCGGTGTGGACGCCGCGCGGCTGGCAGACCAGCGAGGTGGCCACCGGGCTGCGTACCAGGGAGATGGAGCAGATCGGGCCGGACACGTGGCGGGTGTACACCACGGTCGACGGACAGCCCGGCATCGCGACCCATCGGCTGGAGCACGGCCGGCGGTGGACGCCCGAGACCGTGATCCCCACCCCCAAGCCGGTCGCGCGGATCGAGCTCATCACCCGCTTCCGCGACCCGGCCAGGATCCTGGCCACCGGAGCGTCGAGCGCCCGCGAGGTCACCGTGGCCGACGGCGACGTCTACGTGGCGGGCCAGGACTGAGCCGGCCGTCCGGGCGGGGGCGGAGCCGGTCGTCCAGGCGGGGGCGGAGCCGGTCGTCCAGGCGGGCGCGGATCGGCGCCATGTTTCCCCAGGTCAGCGCCACTGCGATGCCATCTTTTCCGCATATCACCGAGAATGCGCATTTGTCCGCAGTTGAACCCCACAAGGGAGGCAGCCGTACCAGGCCGAGAGAGAACGGAAAGGGTAATCATGAACATGCGCACCCTCATTGTCCCCGGCCTTGCTGCCTCCCTCGTACTGATCGCCACTTCGCTCAACCCGATTTCCGCACAAGCGACCACCCCCATTTACCTGGCCGCATCGCTCAAAGGCTCGAACGAAGTTCCCGCCCAGGGCATGAAGGTAGGTGACGCGGACGGAAGCGCGCTCGCCGTGTTCCGCATCCACGGCAACCGGGTCGACTACGCCGTCCGGTGGAGCAAAGTAGACGCGCCCAGCGGATTCCACATCCACCGTGGCGAAGCGGGTGAGAACGGCGACGTCAGGGTCCCGTTCTTCGTCGAGGCGCTGCCCAACACGTTCCACGCCGTCAAGGGCACGGTCCAGGTGCAGGATGGCGCTCTGCTCAGCCGTATCGTCAGCCATCCGGGCAAGTGGTACGCCAACCTGCACAACGCCGAGTTCGGCGGCGGCGCCGTACGGGCTCAGCTGTACCGGATCCGCCCGGTGGAACTGGAGTCGGTGCTGGCGCACGGGTTCGGCGCCACGCTCACCACGCGGGCCGACGGGCGCCAGGAGATACCGGCACCCGGCATGAAGGTCGGCGACCGCGACGGGCGCGCCGGGTGGCTGGTACAGCCGGAGGGCAACCGGGTGTGGTTCGCCGCCGCGTGGGCGGGGGTCGGGCCACCGGTCGGCGCGCACATCCACCGCGCCCCGAAGGGCAAGAACGGGCCGGTGGTCGTGCCCTTCTTCGCCGCGGAGAAGGGCCTGCCCGCCAGCGTCAACGGCATCGCCGGTAGCACGACCACCTCTACAGCGGTGGCCCGCCGCATCTGGAAGAAGCCCAAGAACTGGTACGCGAACCTGCACACCGCCGCGTTCCCGGGCGGCGCGGTACGCGGCCAGCTCTACAAGGGCGACTGGTAAGCCGCCCCGCCTCTACAAGGCAAGGCTCACGCGCCGTCCGAGCACGGCGCGTGAGCCTTTTCGAAGCGGATGATCGAGGTCATGGCTGACGGCGGCGGGCCAGTGCTCCCGACTTCAGGCGGAATGGTGTAGGCCCGCCTGTGAGTGCCCTTTTGGGGCGCCTGCTTGCGTTGCTCATCGGCGCGCGCCGCCTGCGGGATGTCGTCATCACGGCCTCCGCCTTCACCGCCGCCCACAGCATCACGTTCCTGCTGGCGGCGATGGGGGTCGTGGACGTTCCGGGTCAGATCGTCGAGCCGATCACCGCCGGGTCGATCATCGTCGTGGCCCTCGCCAACCTCCTGGGCCGGGGCGAGGACCGGCTGGGCAGGTGGCGGCTGCCCGTCGTGTTCGCTTTCGGGCTGGTGCACGGGCTCGGCTTCGCGGGCGCGCTGGACATCGACCAGAGCGGATCATGGGAGCTGCTCCTGTCGCTGCTGAGCTTCAACCTCGGCATCGAGGCCGCGCAGCTCGCGATCATCGCCGTGCTCTTCCCGCTGCTGGTGCTGCTGCGCCGCACGCCCGCCGCCCGCTGGGGGTGGTCGCGCTGTCGGTCCCCATCGTGGCGTCAGCCTGTACTGGTTCGTCGATCGCATCCCGCTGCCGCTCTGACCGGGCACCGGCCCGGCCGAGGTCCGGTCAGAGGATGGTGAGCGGGTCGGCGGCGCGTTCGCGCAGGGCGCTGATGACGCTCGCGAGCGGGCCGCCGCGATCCGCCGCGCCCGCGGGCCAGACCACGCCGAGCCGGAAGTGCAGGTCCGGGTCGTCCAGCGGCACGAGGACGAGCCCGGACTCGGTCAGGACGCGGCCCGCGATCGTGTTGGGCGTGATCAGGGACAGAGCGCGCGAGTGGGTGATGTGCGCGGCGATCTGTACGACGTCACTGTGCGGCATCTCCCGGATCCGGGTGACCCCGCCCTCGCGCAGGTGGTCGCGCAGCCCCTTCATCACCAGCGGGTGCACCTTGAACGAGGTGAGCAGCATCTGCCGGTCGGCCAGGTCGCGGAGCGTGAGCCGGGCGCGGCCGGCCAGCGGGTCGTCGGCCCGCATGGCGATGGCGAAGCTGTATTCGGCGAGGGCGAGGCTGTCGAGGCCGGGGGCGTCCACGGGCAGGTGGACGACGGCGATGTCCAGCCGGTGCGCCGCCAGCAGGGCGAGCAGCCCCGCCGACGGCTCCAGGCTCACCGGCAGCTCGATCCCGGGGCTCACCCGTGCGAACGTCTCCAGCACCAGGTCCAGGACCTGGGTGGGGGCGAGCGGCGTGGCCCCCACCCGCACGGCCGGGGCGACGACGGCGGGTCCGGTCGCGAGGTCCGCCAGCGCGTCGAAGCGGGCCAGCACGTCGCGGGCCGGCTCCAGGAACACCCGCCCGAAGGCGGTCAGCTCGACCTGGTGGTAGCCCCGGTCGAACAGATCCTTGCCGAGCTCCTTCTCCAGCTCCCGGATGCGGCGGCTGAGCGGGGACGACGTCACGTGCAGCCGTTCGGCGGCGCGCCCGAAGTGGAGCTCCCCGGCCACGGCCACGAAGTAACGGAGCTGCTGGATGTCCATCTCGCTCAGAGTAGCGACGGACCTCGGCGATCAATCACCCGCACTGATCACGACGGCGCCAGCAACGAGACGAGATCGTCCCATCGGGCGAACAGCAGCCCCAGAACAGCGCCGAAGACGCCGACCACCACGCTGAGCGCCGGGTCGAAGGACCCGCTCACCAGCGACCCCGCCAGCCCGAGCAGGGCGATCACGACGAGCACGATGTTGCGCACCACGTGTTCTACGCCCAAGGGCGTCTGGGTGGGGCCGAAGCAGCGGCAGGCCACCGTGTTGCCCCTCCGGACGACCAGGGCGACGGCGACGGTCAGACACGCGAGCAGCCCGGCCGCGAGGACGAACGACGCCGATCCGGCCCAGCGAAGGGGAACCGCGGCCAGCACGATGACCCCGCCCTCGGCCACCACCGTGGCGACCGCCGCCGGGACCTTCACGGCGCCGACCAGCCCCATCGCGCCGACCGACACGACGAACTCGTCCCAGGCCCGGCGGCTGGAGACCTTGCCCACCAGCGCGAGCGTGAACATCGTGAGCAGCAGCAGTCTGCTCGCCACATCGACGTACTGCATGATCACAACGTAGCCACGGGCGAGCGGATCCAGCAAGAGGGACTTCGTTACGCTCGAAGATCCACGAGCAGGAAGTAGACCGTCGTGCTGATTCGGTTACTCGGACCCGTCGAGGTGGAGCGTTCGGGCCAGACCCGCCCCGTACGGCCGCCGCAGGTCGCGCTCGCCTTAGCCGCGCTCGCGTGGGAGGTCGGCCGGGTCGTGTCCGTCGACAGGCTCCTCGCCCGGGTCTGGGGCGAGCAGGTTCCGCCCGGCGCGCGGCGCACCCTGTACACCGTCATCACCCGCATCCGCCGCGACGTACTGGCCGGCGATGGCGCCGTCGTCCAGCGGACCGGCGGCTACCTACTCGACGTGGACGAGTCCGCGGTGGACGTGTCGCGCTTCCGGAGCCTCGCCTATCAGGCGATGGCCGAGCCGGACCCGGCGCCGCTGCTGGGCGAGGCTCTGGCGCTGTGGCGCGGCGACCCGCTGACCGGCCTGCCCGGCGAATGGGCCGAGCGCGCCCGCCACCGGCTGCGCGACGAGCGCAAGGCGACCATGCTGCGGTGGGCGCGTACGGTGACCGGCCGCGACGCCGCGGCCGCCGTGGGGGCGCTGACGCCGCTGGCCGACGAACACCCGCTGGACGAACTCCTGGCGGCCGCGCTGATCGAGGCGCTGCACACGTGGGGGCGGACCGCCGAGGCGCTGGCGCACTTCGCCCGGGTACGCCGGACGCTCGCCGACGAGCTGGGCGTCGAGCCCGGTACGGCATTACGGCGCGTCCACCGGATGCTGCTGCGCTCCGGCGACGTGGCCGAGACCACGCACGTGGTCCCGGCCCAGCTGCCGGTCGACCTGAGGGGCTTCGTCGGGCGGGCGGCGGAGCTGGACCGGCTGGCTGAGGCCGCGAGCGGCGACCGGCCGGCGAGCGCGGCGGTCTACGCGATCTCGGGACCACCCGGCGTGGGCAAGTCGTCGCTCGCGCTGCGCTGGGCGCACCTCAATCGTGACCGCTTCCCGGACGGCCAGCTGTACGCCGACCTCAGCACGGTCGACCCGGCCGACGCGGCCGTGGTCCTGCCCCGCTTCCTCGGCGCGCTCGCGGTCCCGGAAGCCCAGATCCCGTCGGACGTCGAGGCCCGGATCGGGCTCTACCGCAGCCTGCTGGCCTCCCGGCGGGTCCTCGTCGTGCTCGACGACGCCCGCGGCGCCGAGCAGGTACGCCCGCTGCTGGCCGGCGCGCCGGGATGCCTGACGCTGATCACCAGCCGGGCCGAGCTGACCGGCCTGGCGGTCACCTCGGGCGCCTCCCTGGTTCGCCTGGACGCCCTGCCGGACGACGACGCCTACCACCTGCTGGCGGCGCGCCTGGGCGAGCCGAGGCTGGCGGCGGAGCCCGAGGCCGCCGCGCTGATCATTCGCCGGTGCGGCCGGCTGCCGCTGGCCCTGGCGATCGTCGCGGCGCAGCTGGCGCGGCACACCGACCTGCCGCTGGCCGAGGTCGCCGCGGACCTCGCGCGGCCCGGCGCCGATCTGGAGCCGTTCGCCCACAGCGACCCGGCGATCGACCTGCGCGGAGTGTTCGGGCGCTCGTACCGGGACCTGCCCGAGCCCGCGATCCGGCTGTTCCGGCGCCTCGGTCGCCACCCCGGGCCGCACGTGTCGCTCGCCGCGGCGGCGAGCCTGGCCGCCCTGCCGGTGGACCGCACCCGGGAACTGGCCGCGCGGCTCGACCGCGCCAACCTGCTCGACCTCCGCGCGCCCGGCCGCCTGCACCTGCACGACCTGCTGCGCGTGTACGCGTCGGAGCAGGAGCGGGCCGCCGACAGCCGGACGGTACGGCGGGGGACGACGAGGCGGTTGCTGGACCACTACCTGCATTCGGCGTGCGCGGCCAGCGAGGTCTGCTACCCGCACCGCGAAAAGCTCGACCTGGAACCGCGGGCGCGAGGCGTCGTGACGGAGCGGTTCGCCGATCAGGCGGAGGCCCTGCGCTGGTACGCCGACGAGTCGGCGGCGCTGCCCGCGTTGCTGACGGAGGCGACCGAGGCCGGGCTGGACCGGCACGTGTGGCAGCTGGCGTGGGCGTTCTCGGAGTTCATGCAGCGCCGCGGCCCATGGGAGCAGGTGCTGGGCGTTCAGGCGGTGGCGTTGGAGGCGGCCGAGCGGCTCGGCGACCGGCTGGCCAGGGCCCGGGGCCACAACTGCATCGCGCGCGCCCACGTCAGGCTCGGCCGCGACCTGGCGGCCATCGAACACTTCCAGCAGGCGATCGAGCTGCATCGCGACCTCGACGAGCCGGTCCTGGAGGCGCACGTCCACCTGGGCCTGACGGTCTCGCTGAACCGGGTGCGACCCGCCGAACGACTGGGCCACACGCTGCGCGCGCGGGAGCTGTTCCGGCAGGCAGGCGATGCCATCGGCGAGGCGCGGGCGTTGAACAACGCGGGCTGGTTGCGGGCCCAGCTCGGCGAGTACGACCAGGCGCTGGCCGACTGCCGCCGGGCACAGCGCATCCTGGCCGAGTTCGGGTACGCCCAGGGCGAGGGCCACACCTGGGACAGCATCGCCGTCGTACTGGAGGCCAAGGGCGACCTCGCGCAGGCCGTGGCGTCCTACGAGCGGGCGGTGGAGCTGCTGCGCGGCTGCGACGACCTCCACCCGGCGGCCGAGACGCTGGTCCGGCTGGGCGAGACGCACCTGCGGGCCGACGACACCGCCGCCGCGCTCGACGCCTGGAAGCGGGCGGCGGAATGCTACGACGCCCTCGGCGACGCCCAGGCCGACAAGGTACGCGCCCGCATCGCGGCCCACGACCAGGAGGGGTGAGCCCGTTCTCGTTAGGCCGTTAAGAATTCGTTGAGAAATCGCTCAGCGCCCGGGTGCAGGCTGCGAGGCGCGGCGGGACGGCCGGCGTGGGCCGGCCGTGCTCCGCCGTGCCGGCCGGGCGATGGCCCGCCGGGACCGCCGCCGATATGGAGGTTCGATGCGCGTCGTGACCAAAATGGCCGACCGGCTCCTTGAGCTGGTCGCGCCGCACACTGTGGCCCGGGCAGCCGACTGCGCCTATGAGTGCTGCAAGTTCCCCGCATTCACCGCGAAGTACTGCTGCTACTACCCGAATGGTCACGTGTCGTGCGGCGGGTGCAAGAGCTACATCTACTGCTCGTAACCACTCGTCCCCGAGCCCGCTCACGTAGCGCGCGGGCTTTCACGGTGACGAGTACGCCGCGATGACCGGTGCCCGGCGGTGGTCGGCCGCGGCCGGGCACACCCTCATGAGCTTTCGACACGGAGATGTCTAGTGCCTTACCTGATCGCCATCGTGGTCCTCGTCGGCGCCCTGTGCCTGCTGGACCTGCTGCTGACCCTCGGCGTCATCCGGCGGCTCCGGGAGCAGACGAAGCTGATCGACGCGCTGTACGAAGCCGTCGGCACGGGCGTCCTGGCCGGAGCGGACAACGGTCTGCCCGTCGGAGAGGTCGTCGGCGACTTCGACGCGACGACCGTGGACGGCACCCGCGTCGCGCGTGACCTTCTGCCCGAGGGGACGGTCGTCGCGTTCATGTCGCCGGACTGCCAGGGCTGCCATGAGCAGCTTCCCGAGGTGGTCTCCTGGGCCGCGGGCCAGGACCGGTCGCGGGTGCTCGCGGTGGTCGACGGACGCTCGGGTGATCCCGCGTCCCTGGTCACCAAGCTGTCGCCCGTCGCCCAGGTGATCGTGGAGGAGGCGCCTTCGGGGGTCGCCAACGCGTTCCGCGTCCAATCTTTCCCGACCTTCTTCCAGGTGGCCGAGGGCGGCAAGCTGCTCGCGAGGGCGCCCCGGATCTCTCGGCTGCCGGCCGTTTCGCCGGCCGTGTCCACCGCTGGTTCGCCGGCCGCGGACACCGTCGGTTCGTCGGAGCGGCAGGCCGAAGAGCAGCCGGCGTGAGCGATCGCCGACCGGGGACGGCACCGGCGCCCCGGGTCCTGGCGGGATGCGGGCTGCGCGCCGCCGGGATGGTGTGGCGGTCGGCGCCGGCCCACGTACTCGGATATCTGGCGGTCACGCTCGTGGGCGCGGTCGCCCCGATCGCCCTGGCCTGGCTGACGAAGGCCGTGCTGGACGGCCTGGCTGACCGGCGGACCACCGTGCTGCTCGGCCTGGCGGTGACGATCGCCGTCGTGACGACGGCCGCCGTGGCGGCGACGCACGCCGCGCACTACCTGCGGGCCGAGGTGGACCGCCGGGCGGCACAGCGCGCCAAGGACGAGCTGTTCGCGGCGGTGACCCGCTTCACGGGACTGGCCCCGTTCGAGAGCCCCGCCTTCCTCGACCGGCTGCGCCTGGCCCAGCAGAGCGCGAGCAACCCGGGCCGGCTGGTGGACACCGCGTGCTCCGCCGCGCGCGGCACGGTGACCGTCGTCGGGTTCGTCGGCTCCCTGGCGCTGATCAGTCCCGCGTTCACCGTCCTGGTCCTGCTGTCGGCCGTACCGGCGCTGCTGATCGAGCTGCGGCTGTCGCGGCAGCGGGTCGCGATGATGTGGCGGATCGGGCCGGCCGAGCGGCGGGAGCTGTTCTACGCGCACCTGATGTCGACCGCGGACGCCGCCAAGGAGATCCGCCTGTTCGACCTCGGCGCCTTCCTGCGCCTGCGCATGCTGGCCGAGCTGCGGACCGCCAACGTGGCTCGCCGGCGGATGGATCGGCGGGAGTTCCTCGTACAGGCGAGCCTGTCGGGCACGTCGGCGGCCGTGGCCGGCGTGGGACTCGTCTGGACCATCCTCGCGGCGGGCCGCGGGCAGCTCAGCGTGGGCGACGTGTCGATGTTCGTGGCGGCCGTCGCCGGCGTGCAGGCCGCGCTGAACGTCATGGTGTCGGCCGGCGTGATGGCCCACGAACAGCTGCTGACGTTCCACCATCACTTCACGATCGTGACCGCGGGCCCCGACCTGCCGGCGCCGGGTGAGCCCAGGCCGCTCGCGCCGCTGCGCCGGGGCATCGAACTGCGGGACGTCTGGTTCAGGTACAGCGACGACCATCCGTGGGTGCTACGCGGCGTCAACCTGTTCATCCCGCACGGCCGCACGGTCGCGCTCGTCGGCCGCAACGGCGGCGGCAAGAGCACGCTGGTGAAGTTGCTGTGCCGCTTCTACGACCCGACGCGCGGCGCGATCCTGTGGGACGGCGTGGACCTCCGCGACGTGGCGCCCGAGACGCTGCGCGCCCGGATCGGCGCGGTCTTCCAGGACTTCGTGGCCTACGAGATGACGGCGACCGACAACATCGCGTTGGGCGACCCGGCCGCCACCGAGGACCGGACGCGCGTCGAACGAGCGGCACGCGACGCCGGCGTCCACGACACTGTCGCGGCTCTCCCGCACGGCTATCGCACGCTCCTGAGCCGCCAATTCACCCCGGAGGAGGAAGGTGAGGAGGGCGCGGGTGTGCTGCTGTCGGGCGGGCAGTGGCAGCGGGTGGCGCTGGCGCGGGCGTTCCTGCGCCGCGACCGCGACCTGATGATCCTCGACGAGCCCAGCGCCGGGCTGGACCCCGAGGCCGAGTACGAGGTGCACAGCCAGCTCGCCAGGCTGCGGTCCGGGCGTACCAGCGTGGTGATCTCCCATCGCCTCGGCGCGGTGCGCGACGCCGACCTGATCGTGGTGCTGGCCGACGGCGTGGTCACCGAGGAGGGCACGCACGCCGCCCTGCTGTCGGACGGGGGGACGTACGCGCGGCTGTTCACCCGGCAGGCCACCGGTTACCGGGACGAGGTCAGCTCGTCTCCTCGGGGCGAGGTCCACCCGAGCTCTCGGGACGAGGTTCACCCGACGGGAGCAGCGCGTTGATCGGCGCGCTCGTCGGCGTCGCCGTGGTGGTGCTCGTCATCGTCCTGTGGCTGCGCAGGCGGTATGTGGTGGTGACCGTTCATGGGGAGAGCATGCTGCCGACGTATCGGCCGGGCGAGCGCCTGGTCGTCCGGCGGACATCTCCCCGTTCACTGCGTACCGGACAGGTCGTGGTGCTCGCGGGAGTGGCGAAGGGGTCGCGCGCTGGAGCGGCGAGAGGGCCGCGCGCCGGCGCGGTGGGAGGGTCGCCAGTGGACGACCCGGGCACGGGCTGGATCGTCAAGCGCGTCGCGGCCGTCCCGGGTGACCCGATACCGAGGGACACGGTGCCCGCGCTGCGGACCGCGCCGGGTACGCATGTGCCCGCCGGCCACCTGGTCGTGCTGGGGGACAACGCGGACCGTTCGTACGACTCCCGCCGCTCCGGGTATCTGACGACGGACCGCTTGCTCGGCGTGGTGCTCCGCAAGGTCGGTTAGCCGCTTCGCCGATTCGCTATTGAATACCCGAAGAATAGGCTGGATATTTCTGGCCGAAAATGGGTTCGCCTTTTCATCGGACCCGGTCGTTTGAGCATTGTGGCAAAAAGCGGTCAGCAGCCTTGTTAGGCCGGTCGCGCGGGCGCACAGTCGAGGCACCGCCCACCGGAATGGAGCGCTATTTATGGACGGAACGGTCGCACCACAACGCCGCGCGAAAAACCTCGTACGACGTCTCTTATCCGCTGGCCTCGCCATGTTCGTCGTGGCCTTCCTCGTCGCGCCGCCCGCGCAGGCCCTGGCCCTGCCGACGCCGAATGCATTCGTGTCGAACCTCGACCTGGAATGCTTCAAGACCACCCCGTACCAACCACCGGCCACCACCCTGAAGCTGCGGCACCTCAACCCCGTGCTCGCCAATCAGCCGAACCTGCAAGTCACGCTCGGACAGCGTGAGCAACTGTGCGTTCCGGTGGCCAAGAACAACGTGATCCCGCCGCCGGGCGTCCTCGATTTCGTCAGGTTCGTCGACCTGTCGTGTTATCGGGTCACCGGCCCCTCGCTCAACCTGAGCCTGGCACTGCGCCACCTCAACCCGGTGCTGGCGAACGTACCGGGCATCGGGGTCGTCCTGAACGTGCCCCAGCATCTGTGCGTGCCGGTCTCCAAGAACGGCGTGGTGCCCGCCCCGGACGTCGTGCGGCTCATCTCCCACATCGACTTGCTGTGCTACGCCCACACCCCGAACCCGCTCATGAACGTCGGCCTTACCCTCACCCAGCTCAACCCGGTGCTCACCAACCAGATCCCGACCTCGGACGCCCGGGTCGCCGCCGCCCGTCAGCTCTGCGTGCCGGTGCAGAAGTCCGGTGACGACATCCCGGCGGACATCATGAACATCGTGCGATGGGTCGACCTGGAGAAGTTCGACATCACCGCCTCGGCCATCTCGCCGGTGCCGCTGACCCTGAAACACCTCAACCCGGTGCTGGCGAACCTGCCGGCCGAGGACGCCAGGCTGACCGGCGCTCTGCAACTGGCCGTACCGGTCTCCAAGAACGGAATGATCCCGCCGAGCTGAACCATCGATGACGCCCGAGGAGAGCGACGACCGCGCGCCGTCACCCTCCTCGGGCCTCGGGGGAAACTCGGCTTTGTTCGTGCCGTTGACCAGGACTTGACGCCTTCCTTGCCTGGCAGGTGCGTCCCCGGATCTAGCCTTGAGCTGGAAGGGGCACGCCATGATCATCAATATCGTGCTCGGGCTGATCGTCCTGTTGGCGGTCTGGCTGGCCGTCAGTTCCATCAGGGTCGTCAACCAGGTGGAGCGCGGTGTGGTCTTCCGCTTCGGCAAGGCTCAGCGGGAGGTCCGCCCGCCAGGGATCACTTTCCTCATTCCGGTCGCGGATCGGATGAAGAAGGTGAACATACAGATTGTCACGATGCCGGTGCCCACACAGGAGGGCATCACCCGTGACAACGTCTCCGTCCAGGTCGACGCCGTCGCCTATTTCCGCGTCGTGGAGCCGCTGCGGGCGGCCATCGCGGTGCAGGACTATCTGTTCGCGATCGAGCAGGTGGCGCAGACCTCACTGCGCTCGATCATCGGCAAGAGCGACCTGGATGACCTGCTGTCCAATCGTGAGCAGCTGAACAAGGGCCTGGCGCTGATGATCGACAGCCCTGCGCTCGGCTGGGGCATCCACATCGACCGCGTGGAGATCAAGGATGTTCATCTGCCCGAGGGCATGAAGCGATCCATCGCCCGCCAGGCCGAGGCCGAGCGGGAGCGCAGGGCGCGGGTGATCACCGCGGACGGAGAGTTCCAGGCGGCGCGGAAGCTCTCCGACGCCGCGGCCATCATGACCGAGGCGCCCGGCGCGCTTCAGCTGCGGCTGCTGCAGACCGTGGTGGAGGTGGCGGCCGAGAAGACCTCCACGCTGGTCATGCCGCTACCCGTGGAGCTGCTGCGCTTCTTCGAGCGCTCCGCGAGAAGCGGGCCGGCCGTGGACGCCGCCAGTTCACCGGAGCGGCAGGCCGAGGAGCAGCAGGCCGTGACGGACTCCGCCACGCCCGAGCTGGCTCCACCAGAGCCCTCCTTCGACCATTCGACCGCGAAGAACGGGGCCTCGCGCGCCACATAGACATATACACATGCCAGCCCTGCTCCGGGAGATCAACAGCGGAATGTCGCAGGGCTGATCAAGAATGGCGCCATGAGATGGATCGGGATCGCGACGGGCCACGAGCTCACCGTCGAGGGGACGCGGCGGCCGGTGCTCGCCTGCCGGACGGCCGCGGGCCGCGTGCTGGCCAAGGTGCCGGCCAACGTCAGGAAGGATCCGATCGCGGTACGGCTCGCCGCCCTCCGCGACCGGCTCGGCGAGCACGTGCGGGCGGTGCACGACCAGATCGAGTCCTGGATGGTACGGTCGCTGCCTGTCCCGGCCGCGGTGTTCGCGGCCGTGTGGGACGACCCGGTGTGGCGCGAGACGCTCACCGACCTGGTCATCGCCCCGATCGTTGACGGCACGCCCGACCTCGCCCGCTGCGCGCTCCTGCGCGAGGGCGCGTGGACGGGCGCGAACGACTTCGCGATCCCGCACCCGCTGCTGCTCGGCGACGAGCTGCCCATCTGGCGGGGACGGTACCTCACGCAGGTCGTTGAGCAGGTACGCCGCGAGGTGTGGACGCGTCCCGCGAGCATGGACCGTACGTTCGGCGTGGTCGACACCTTCGGATACATGAGCGCCCACTACGAGAGCGGCGCCGCGTTCGAGCGCCGCGTGCACGAGCTGGGCGGGCGCATCAAGGGGGACAGGGCGCGCTTCACCGTGCACGCGCCCGAGCCGCTCGGCATCGAGATCGACCTGCACTGGAGCGGGCCGATGAGCCCGGCCTACATGGCGGAGCTGAGCTTCGCCGCGGGCGGCCGGGAGATCGGCGACATCGCCTGGTCCGAGGGCGTCCGCATTCTCATGGCTCTGTACGCCGACCGCACCGTGGAGGAGACGGAGCCGGTGATGGAGGCGGCCGAGGCGTACTCCCACTACTGCGACGCCCACCAAGGCGAGCCCGGCACCGTGGCGCCCTCCGGCATCGCCGCCCCGACCCGCGACGTGCTGCTGCGCGCCGGGGCGGTGCTGCCGGGCCCGCCCGCCGGCTCCGGCGAGGACACGTGCGTCGCCGTCCGCTACGAACACACCGTCCTGGACGAGCCGGTCGTCGAGCTCGTCCGGCGCGCGGCCGTCGACGGCGACAAGACCGAGAAGTCGCTGTACGACCTGGACCCGGTGGCGGAGACCGGCGTCGGCACCGTGCACGCGGGCCCGCTCGGCTTCCTCGCCTCCGCCCTGCACCGGTACCCGGCGCACCGCGCCCGCATCCTGGCCGGGCACACCGACCTGCGGGCCGCCCGCGGCCAGGCCGCCCGCAAGCCCGGCCTCGCGTGCACCGCGCTCACCCGTACCGGCGACGACCTGGAGACGCACGCGCCCGAGTTGCTGCCGCCGTTCTACGAGGAGTGCGCGCGGATCATGGCCGCCGCGGGCAGCACCCGCTTCGCCGCCGCCTTCTTCGAGAAGGCCCGCGCCGCCGAGGACGCGCACGCGCTGCCGGTCGACGAGGCCGCGCTCGTCGCGGCGCACCTCGCCGCAGGGCCGGACGCCGCCGGAACGCCCACGCTCAAGAAGCACGGCAAGCGGCTCGCCGCCCGCCATCTCGCCCCCGGCGCGTACCGCTGGCACCGCGGCCTGCTCACCGAGTGGTGCGAGGAAGTCCCGGACGGCGCGGACGGCGCGCTGGCCCTGGCCGACGGCTGGGCGGCCCTGGCGAAGGCAGCCGGGCACGCGCTCGGCGGGCCCGAGGACGAACGCGCCGTACGGGCCCTGCTGGAGAGCGGCTGCATGGAGGCGGCACCGCAGGCCCTCTGGAAGTTCGTCCTTCCGTTGCTCGGCCCGATGACACGGGCGGACGCGGGCATCGGCCGCGCGCTCCTCGGCGTCCTGCCGCTGCCCGCCGCGGACACCCCCAAGGCCAAGAGCGCGGCGGTGTCTCTCCTGCTCGGCAACCTCGCGGGCGTGGGCCTGACCGCCCCGTTCACCACGTCCCCCGGGCTGACGGGGGCGGCGGCGAAGGTCTGGCTCGGCCGCTTACTGAAGCTGTACGCGGGGCTCGCGCTCCCCGTCGCCGGTCTCGGCGACCTCCTGCACGACGCCGGTACGCGGCTGCGCGCGGATGGCCTCACCTGCGACGGCCATGAGGCGGTGCTGGGAGTGGACGAGGACGAGGTCAACCGCTGGGAGGAGACCGCCGCCGACCTCCCGCTCCTCGATCTCCTCCTGGACCGCGGCGTCCCGCTCGCACGGCCCCGGTTGCTGCACACCTTCAAGCTGTACGATCGGCTCGCCTCCGGAGCGGGCACGGACCTGGCCGCCGTCGCCGCCGACCCGGACTGGGCTCCGCTGCTGCGCGACGCGATCGTGGGCAAGGTGACCAATCAGCTGAACGTCACCGAGCCCGCCGTCCCGAAGCAGACCGCCCCCGAGACCGTACGGGCCCTGACCACGACGCCGGGAACGGCGCGGATCGTCGCCGCCATCCTGGCCGAGCATGCCGAGCGGGTTCCCGATCAAGGGCTTCCGGACGCGCACGCCGCCCTGTGCGACGCCGAACGGTTCACCATCGCCGGAGTCCCCGGCCCCCTCCTGGACAGCGTCCGGACGATCGCGACCGGGACGGACCCGGCCCGAGCCCTCGCCGCCACGCTGAGCGGCGGCGTCCTCGACGAACTGGAGCTGCCCGCCTTCGTCCCCGGCCATGTCAACACCATCACCGACTACCTGGAAGAGAGTGGCACCGACCTGCTCCTGATCGAGTCCGGCCGGCTCTGGGAGCACCAGTTCCGCGCCTCCGTCGTCACGCCGGACGGGGTCGGCGCATCACACGGTTTCGGAACGTACGAGGACGTCTCCAGCCGGTCCCACGAGCGGACCGAGGCGCGCGACCTCTACGACCGCTGCCTGATCGCCGTGAACGGCCGGGTGACCGTACTTGACCACGGCGGCCCGCACTGCCCGCACGGCAGCGCGCACCCCGCCGCCCCCCGCGTCGTACCGGCCGACGGCGAACAGGTCGCCTTCCCCGGCGGCGCCGAGGCCACCGTGTGGCGCGGCCAGGGCCGGATCATCGAGCTGCGGGACCCGGCCGGGCGGACCATCGGCCGCTACGTCCGCGGCTGGAGCAGGGTGCCCGAGCACGACGGCGCCGAGAACATCAGCACGGTCGCGCACCACCGCTACGCGTCCGGGACCCGCCTGGTCGCGCCGCCCGGCCGGTGGTCGGCGATGCGGCCGCGCGACCCCGAAGGATCCAGGGCGCTGCGCGCCGTCGACGACAAGCAGGCGCAGGCCCTGATCGACGTCGCGGACGCCGCCCTCGCCGCCGACCTCATGCGGGTGCTGGACCCCGAGAGCGGGTACCCGGAGAGGGACGCCGCCCGCGACGAGCTGGCGGGACGGCTCCGCCCGCTCCTGCCGGAGATCACCGACGAGTCGCTCTGGAAGGGCGTCACGTTCCTGGTGTGGACGGCCGTCGAATGCCGCGAGCGCGCGTTCGCCCTGCTGGAACGCCTGGCGCTGACCCCGCCGCCCCACCTGCGCCCGCCGCCCGCCGCCGCGGCACCCGCCGTCCGGTCCGAGAAGTCCCCCGAGCCGGACGATCCGGGGCCTGAGTCCGCGTACGAGAGGATCGTCCACTTCACCCGTGCCGCCGTCGATGTGCCCTACGACAAGGACATCGCGATATTCGACTCCTCCGCCGTCAAGGGGGTCGAGAACACGCTGGGCCGCCTCGGCGCCGCCGTCCTGGAGGCCGCGTGGGGAGACGGCGGCGGGCGCGCGCGGCTTCTGGAACTGGCCGCCGTCCCCGAACTCCTGCGTACCGACGGCACCTGGCACGTCGCCCGGCTGCGCCCAGAGTACGAACTCGGGCAGATCCGCTCGGGCTACGGCCCCATCGCGGTCGCCGCCGTCGCCGACTACGAGAAGGTGGGGTGGGGGTACATGGTCACGGCGCTCCTCTACACCCCGGACGGCCCCGACCCGCTCCTGTTCACCCGCAACCGCGCCGTCGAGCTGCGGACCTGCCGCGGCTGGGGCGACCCGGACCGGCTGCGGCGGGCGCTCGACCTGATCGCCGAGAACGGCCCGCCGCCCGTGGACCGGGAGGCGACCGTACGGGCGTTCGCCGCGGCCACCGGCCTGTCACCGGCCCAGTGCCTGATCCTGCTGTCCACCTCGGCCCGCACGCTCTCCTGGCCGGACGGCTGGGCGCGGGGCCGCGTCGCCGCCTTCCGCGAGGGCGACGCCGCCCGCGAACTCGACCTGACCGAGATCGAACCGCACATCGCCGCGCTCTCCCTGGAAGCGCTCACCACCAACGACGAGGCCATCGAGGTCGTCGAGCTGCTCATGCCCGATGACCCCGCCGACCTCTGGCGTACGGGCCCCGACCTGGACCGGGCGGTCGCGTACTGGACGCAACGCCACCCGAGGCTCACCCCGCTCACCACCAAACAGTGGGTCATCCTCGCCTCCGGCGCCGAGGACGCCCTGGAGGCGCTGATCGCCCTGCTCGGCGAGCGTGCGTCCGTACCGCCGCTGGGTCACCTCGCCCGCGCCGCGAGGCTCCTGGCCGACCGCCTGCCCAAGGACCATCCCGCCCGTACGACCGCCGCCGCCCGCCTGCGTGACCTGCACGAACAGGTCACCGGCCCGGACACGACCCTGCCCATCGCCGCCGGGGTCACCTCGGTCACCGCCCTGGAACGAGCCGCCGGAGCGACCGCGGCCCACCTCCCGGAGAGCAGGCTCGCCATCGGCGAAGCCCTGACCCTGGAGCCCGCCGGAGACGGCTACCGCGTCCACCTCCGCCCGTCCCGCTGGTCCGACCTGGACGCGCTGGGCCCGGCCCTCCGCCGCGGCGGCGCCACCGATGCGGCCCTGGTCATGGAGGACCTGCGCTTCCTCCGTTCGTCCGAGCCACTGGAGGCCGCGGCCCGGCTGGAGTGACGTTCCCGGGGGGATCCCTCCCAAGGCCCCTGGCCACGACGGACCGTTTTCTTCTCTCCCCCGGGAGGGGGTACATCCCCAAAGCCCTCAGCCACGACGGACCGTTTTCTTCGCTCCCCCGGGAGGGGGTACATCCCCAGAGTCCCCAGCCCCGATGGACCGTCACAGGGATCAAGGCGGTCATGTGACGAAGGGAGGCCGGATGGCGAGCGATCACGCCATCCGGCCGGCCTTCTCAGATCAGAGTGTGCTGTGGGTCAGGTCTTGTCAGCGCCGTTCTTGGGGTTGCCGAGGCGAACCCCCTGGCGGTAGATGAAGGCCCATCTCCTGCAGGCGGGCCGGACGAGGATGAAGTAGGCGTTGCAGGTCCAGTTCTTGAGCGTGCTGTAGAAGACGTCGTCCACCTGGGACTTGCGATACCTGTCGAGGTAGTACTTGTAGTGCTTGTAGGTGTTGCCGATCAGGCCGTACCCGTAGTCGTGCATGTCACAGGCGGGCCGGAAGTCGAAGCCCGTCGGCCGGTCGGGGGCGTTGGTGCAGTGGTCGAAGGTGATGCCGACGACATAGCGCTTGCTGGGGAGCTTCTTCCACAGCGGCTTGTGCCAGCCGTTGTGCGCGACCCAGGTCGAACAGCCGGCCCGCTGGTAGTACAGCCACTTCCAGGCGTCGTTGCAGTACGACGGGTACGCCTGGGGGTTGGAGGTGTCGCCGGGCAGGAAGTCGCCCGGGGACGGCTCGGTGGCGTTGGGGTCGTTGATGCCGGTCGCGCCTTGCATCGGGTCGCCGGGAGTCGGCAGGGCGGTGCCGGTGGCGGTCGCCGTGGGGGCGGCGGTGCCGTTGGCGAAGGCCAGTTGCCAGCTGCCGTCGGTGGGGGAGTCGATGGAGTTCAGGCGGCCGAGCTGGTCGTAGCCATAGGTGGCGGCGGGGGAGCTGCTCAGGCCAGGGTCGGCCACGGTGCGCAGCAGGCCGTTGGGGTCGTATCCGTACTGGGCCACGGTCTGCGGGGTGCCTGCGCCGGAGGTGAGGGTGATGTCCTTGAGGCGGCCCGCGAAGTCGCCGAAGGAGGCGGCGGTGGCCGTGGTCGTGGCGGCGTAGTGGATGGTGAGGGTTTCCTCGGGGGTCTCGCCACCGGCCGGTTCCTTGATGGTGCTGATGCGGCCCTGGGGGTCGTAGGTCACCGATGAGGTGCCGTACGCGGTGTTGCCGGTGCTGGTAGCGCGCCAGGTGTCGGTGCTCTGCAGGCCGTCGATCTTGCTCCAGGTGTAGGTGAGGCTGAGGTCGGCGTTGCTCTGGGTGAAGGTGTCGTCGCCGGCCTCCGTGGCGCCCTTGTCCATCGCGATGGTTTCGGTGATGGAGGTACGCATCGCTCCGGCGGCGGTGTCCCACCGGGTCGTTTCGGTGATCTTGGAGCCGTCGGTGGTCTCGTAGCGCTGGACGCCGCCACCGTCGGGGAAGGAGATGCTGCTCTTGAGGTCGTAGCGCGAGGTGGTGCCGCCGTCCAGTTCGGTGACGACGATGGCGCCGTTCTGGGTCTCCAGTTTCCGGTCGACCATCCCGCCGAGGAACTCCGCCGTCCAGCCGGGCCCGAACACCGCCATCTCAGGGCGGGAGGCCAGGGCCGACTGCGGTCGGGCCAGGTCGCCGCCTCCGGTGGCCACGCCGTGCGAGCGGCCGATCGCCCCGGCCGGTACGTCGGTATCGCTGATCTTGAAAGTGTCGGTGTCGGTGAAGTACAGCCCCGGACCGACCTGCTGGACGTTGTCCGGGTCTGCCTCATTGGTGGCGCTGGTGGTGGTGGTGACGGCAGACGCCGTGGGGGAGAGCAGGGGGAGTAGCACTGCCGCGACGGCGACGGTGAATGTTAATCGACGCAACCGGTCCTCCTCATTTAGCGAGCGAATTGATCTCCTGGACAGTAAATGATGGAAACTCGCTCAACAAGGGTCTGGACGGATGTTTAATTCGATGTTCAAATCACGTACGAAGCCGCGCCTTAAAGGCGATTTCTGAAAAGTTCCTGTGAGCCGACTGATATGTATCTATGCAGGTAGAGCTACCTGTGTGGCGGAAATGTAGTGACTATGTGGCACCTTAACGGATAATTCTGTTCGTGTAATGTAAAGACGTTTCATTGTGATCGTGGGGGACTGTTTCAACAATGTGCAGGCATGGTCCAGCGTGGCATTGAGGTCGCTCGCCGGGATCCGTGGGCGCGCCGGCGGCCGCAGGCGGGCGGCGGTGGTCGCCGTACCAAATCGCCTGATTTCCGCCATGGACGCAGTTCTTTCGACATGATCGGAACATGAACGCATCGCTGCGGGCCGCGCTCGTAGGGGCAGTGGTCGGACTGGCCCAGTTCGTCCTCCTCTGCTGGCGGGGAGACGACATAGGAATGCTCGACCTGCTGATGACGGTCGTCCTGTCCTCCGGCCTGGGGTTCTTCCTGTCCTGGTGGGGCGGTCTGCCGAGCTGGTGGGGGGTGGGCCTGGTGGGCCCGGCCATCATCGTGATGTTCCTCCTCGCCGATCTCCCCCTCGTAGGCGCTACCGAGACCATGGACTCGGGTGACTGGCAGATGGGCCTGTCGCTCGTGGCTCTGGGCGCGACCGCCTACCTGGCCGCGGGCGCTCTGGTCATGCCGGTGCACCGGCGACTCCGCGTCCTGACGGTCGCGGGCGTCGCGGTGGCGTACCTGGCCGTGTGGTCGGCACAGGACGTGCTCGCCGACTCGGCGCACGCCCACAGACTGACCCGCTCCGGGGTCCCGCTCGTCGCGCCCACGCTGCCGGATTACCAGCTCTGGTCCTTGAAGGGCGTGGATGGGCGGCTGGAGCTCAGGTACGCTCGCGATGACTTGATCGCGCGGGTTGACGTCGCCGTCGAGTCAGGGAGCACGGATAGCCCCAAAGGCGCCTGCGACTATGCCGCGCTGAACTTCTACCTCCCGGAGGAGGACAAGTGCCGGCAGGTGTCACCGGGGGCATGGCTCGCTTCCAGTGGCACCCAGAAGATCATCTTCGCGTGGTACGGCGACGACCTGGTGCGGATCGAGAGCCCGACGCTGAGCAAGAAAGAGCTGCTCGCCGCGCTGCGCTCGGTGCACCCCGTCGAGGCAGGAGAGCTGGCCAGGCTCCACGAGGACTGAACCTCATCCGCGCCGGCCCGGCCGGTGACCGCTCCTCAGCGTTCGACTTCGACGTGGTAGCGGCCGTCGTCGCCGCGGTGCGCGCCGTGGATGTCGGTGGCCAGGTCCGGGAAGGAGCGGTCGAAGTCCTCCAGGGCGTGCAGGTAGGCCATCAGCGGGCCGTCGGCGGGCCCGGTCGCCTCCCCGGGCATCAGCATGGGGATCCCCGGCGGCGTGACCACGACCGTGGCGGCCGAGATGCGGCCGGGCAGGTCGGCGAGCGGGACACGTTCGGTGCGTGAGCGGATCAGGGCCTGGTAGCTGTCGGCCGGGGTGCGGACGGGCTGGGGGAGGGTGGTGAAGATCTGGTCGAGGAGCGCGCCGAGCTCGAGGGCGCGGAGCTTGTCGTGTACGTCGGAGCAGAAGCGGCGCAGCGTAGTGGCCGGCGGGCCGAAGCCCGGCAACACCTCGGCCAGGGGCAGGTCGTCGTCGTAGGCGCGTTTGAAGTCGGTGAGCGCGTCGATCAGCGTGCCCCACTTGCCCTTGGTGATGCCCATGGAGAACAGCACCAGCAGCGTGTGATCCCCCGTCTTCTCCACGGCGATGCCGCGCTCCCGCAGATAGGTGGCGACGATCCGAGCGGGAATGCCCCAGTCGAGGGTGCCTTCGGCGGCGTCGGCGCCGGGGCAGGTGATCGTCACCTTGATGGGGTCGAGCAGGCAGTAGCCGTCGGTCAGGCCCTGGAAGCCGTGCCAGGCGGCGCCGGGCTCCAGCGTCCAGCACGCCGGATCGGTGCTCAGGAGGCCGGGGTCGGCTTCGGCGAAGGAGACGGGCAGGCCGGTGTGGGGGTCGGTGACGTGTGTGGGCTGCCAGACGCCGAAGTACCAGTCCGGTCGCCGGCCGTCCTCGCGGATGCGGGCGGCCAGCCGGACCATGGCCTGGCGGAACCTGACCGCCTCGATGACGGCCTCGCCCGTCAGGTACGGCCCGGCCGGACCGTCCATCATCCCCGCCGCCACGTCCAGCGAGGCGATCATCGGGTAGAGCGGCGAGGTGGAGCAGTGCATCAGGTACGTCTCGTTGAGCCGCTCGTAGTCCACCGGGGCGCGATCGGCCGACCGGACGTGCAGCATCGCCGACTGCGACAGGGCCGCCAGGAGCTTGTGCGTGGACTGGGTGGCGAACACGGTGGGGCGCCGCGGCCCCGGCAGCGTCCGCTCGTCCACGGCCATGCCGTAGCGGCGGGCGTACAGGGGATTGAAGCGGGCGTAGGCGAACCACGCCTCGTCGAAGTGCACGCGGGGGACGCTCTCGCTCAGCAGTTCGGCGACGCGTACGGCGTCGTAGCAGAGCCCGTCGTACGTGGAGTTGGTGATCACGGCGTAGGCCGGGTCGGTCTGCGCGAGCGGGTGACCGACCAGGCGGGCACGCAGGGCGTCGGCCTGCAGTGCGGCGGGCGGGATGGGGCCGGCCAGGCCGAGGCCGTTGCGCTCGGGCACCAGGTAGACGGGGCGGGCGCCGCTGATGGTCAGCGCGTGCTGGAGGGATTTGTGGCAGTTGCGGTCAACCAGGGCGGTCTCGTCGCGGGCGATGGCATGGTGGCCGACGATGCGGTTGGCGGTGGCGTTGCCGTTCATCACGAAGAAGGTACGGTCGGCGCCGAAGACGCGGGCGGCGTTGCGTTCGGCCTCGCCGATCGGACCGGTGTGGTCCAGCGGTGAGCCGAGCTCGGGGACGGAGATGGACAGGTCGGTGCGCAGCAGGCGCTCGCCGTAGAAGTCGAAGAACGCCCGCCCGACCGGCGACTTCAGGAACGCGACGCCGCCGGCGTGCGCCGGGGTGTGCCAGGAGTACTGGTGGTGGTCCTGCAGCTTGCGCAGCGCGCGGAAGAACGGCGGCAGGATCCGCTCGGCGTACTCCTCGGCGGCGTGCGCGATGCGGCCGGCGATGAAGTCGGGGGTGTCCTCAAGCGGGAACACATAGCCCTGAATGACCTCGTACACCCACAGGGGGAGCTCCTGTTCGGCGGTCATAAGGAAGACCGGCAGGCCGCGGAAGCGCTGGGTGACCGCGCCCAGCACCTGGTCGGCGCCGGGCGCGTCCCAGTCGGCCAGCATCCCGGACAGCGAGGCGTCCGAGCCGATCACCGCCAGGGCGTCCTGCGTGCGATGCGTCCAGCGCACCTGGACGCCGAGGTCGTCCATCGCCGCGCCGACGCGGCGGATCTGCTCGGCGAGGGCGGTGTCGGCGTCGGGGCGCTCGGCGACTGCGGCGAGAACCGTACGTTCCATGCGAAACTCCATGGCCGGGGGGACTGTCGCTCCGCTCCTTACCCTGAGTCGTTGATCGTCACTCAGGGTGCCCGGCAGGCGAACCGCCTACGGCAGCGCGGAATCCGCGGTCCCGGCGGCGGGACTCCCCGCTGCCGAACGATCAAGCAGGTGCCGGCGCAGGAAGGACAGCTCGGCGTCGACCGCCTGCTCGTGCGCGTCCATGAAGGGCGCGTAGTGGGAGCCGGGCAGGTGAACCACCTCCGCGCAGGGCGCGCGCCGTGCCGCGGCGAGGGCCTGTCCGGGAAGCGCTGTCTGATCCTGGTCGCACACCAGAACGAGCAGCGGGCACCGTACCCGGGAGGCGTCGCGGCCCGGCCGGTAGAAAGCCAGGCGGAGCGCGGAGCGGGCGGCGACCGCCTGCTGCCAGCCGGAGTATCTGCCGCCGGGGTTGAGCGCCCGGTCGCCATCGACGCTGTCCGGGGTGGTGAGCAGCGCGAGCGTTCCCGGCGCACCGGCCAGCGGCACCAGCAGCGGCGGGCGGCCGAGGAGCCCACCGACGGCATCGAGCAGGCCCCTGCCGGTGAAACGCAGCATCGCCAGCGGCTTCTGATGGCGTGCGGCGTTGCGCGTGCCGTCGAGGCCGTCGACGTTCGGCGTCTGCGCGATCACCGCGGCGATCCGCGGGTCGCGCGCCGCCACCCGCATGACGTGACCGCCGCTGGTGGAGAAACCCCAGACGGCGAGCCTGGCGGGGTCGACTCCGGGCAGGGTCGCGGCGAAGGCGATCGCCGCCTGCCAGTCATCGAGCTGATCTTTGACGGGCAGCACCAGACGCGGTAGCCCCCCGCTCTCCCCGATGTGGCGATAGTCGAAGGCGAGTACGCCGAACCCGGCCTCGTGAAACCGCTGGGCGAACACGTCGGTGCCCGGCTCCTTCGTCACCGCGAACCCTCCGGCCATGATCACCAGGGCGCCGTTGGTCCCCGGGTAGTGCCAGGCGGCACATTCGGCGTCGCCGCTGACGAAACAGACCTTCTCCCGCTCCACAGGAATGGGCACCGCGACCTCCGAGCGATCTGAATCAACACCGATGGGCGAAAGTGAACCACGTGGTTCGCAAATTGTCCACGGCTACTCGTCGACCGCCTCCTCGCGCTCCAGCATCCGGATCAAGGCATCGACTCCCGCGCCGAGTCGCTCGACATCGCCACTGATCAGCCGCTCCAGCAGGAACCCTCGAAGCGACGCGAGGATCATCTCGGCGACCGCCCGCTTGCGCCGGTCGGACCAGTGCTCAGGACAGAAGGACGTCAGTACGGGCAGGTACTGTGCCGACGCCTCCGAGCCGAGTTCCGCGTAGCGGTCGGGGTCGTACATCGCCAAGCCGATCGCCTGGTCGAGCACCCGCCGCAGGCCCGGTTCCTCTGCCATGAGGCTGGCCCATACGGCGCGTACCTGGGCCGACAGCGTCCGCGTGGAGGCCCCCACGGCGGTGGCGGCCAGCGCGTTGCCGATGCGCCTTTCGCGCAGCCGGCCGATCGCCTGCCTGAGCAGGTCCTCGGCCCCGTCGAAGTGGTAGAGAAGCACCTTGTGCGTGGTGCCGGCCGCCCGCGCGGCGCGCCGGAGCGAGAAGTCCACGAGCCCGTTGACCGCGAGGTCGTCGGTGACACGATCGAGCAGTTCGCGGCGCCTGGCCTCGCCGCGCGGGGACCCCGCCGATCGCCGGTAGCCCGCTCGTTCTGGTGAGCCGTCGTCGGCAGGGGCGGTCACGTCGGCAGCTTCCACGATCGCGTGTCGGGACGGTGGTCTTCCGGGATCATCGGACGATACTAGCCAGGCGCGAGCGGCCTGCCGGCAATGGTCTGGCGAAGGTCAGTCGATCCGCTGGCAGATGGTCACCGGCAGCTTCGGCGACCAGGTCCTGGTGGCCTCGTCATAGGCGCGGGCGTAGCCGTTGTTGCCCGGCGCGCACGGCGCCGCGATCGTCGTCTCCACATAAATGGCCCCGCCGGGAGTGATGGGGTGCGTCCGGGCGATCTCCCACTTGGAGAACGCCACCCGGCCGGTGTTGAACTTGACGACCAGGTAGACCCGGTGATCGACGGTGAAATTGCCGCCGGCGACCTTGAGATGGCCGTTGAAGGTGTAATTGAACAGGAAGGACTGACCCTGCCTGAGACCGGCGGTGGCGGATGTGGCGGACGTGGTCGACGCGTTCGCGGCGCCGGTGAAGGCCGGGGCGCCCAGGGCGAGGATGCCGGCGGTGGCGGCGACTCCGAACATGGTACGGATGGTGCGCTTCATCGGATCTCCTTGGTGACGGCGTGAACCGTATGCGTAACCATTGACAGGCACGCCGCCTGCAATGCGCTTTCAGTGCTCTGACGGCCGCTGGCGATTGCCCTATGTGCCATCCGGAAACCGCGATTCCGCGAATGACGGAAAGAAAAGCGATCACCAGGAGTCGCTTCTTTCGCGGAGGACGCACATGGACGATCCGTCGGTGGGGGAATGCACGCAACAGATCGTCGCCGGCCGTGCGGGCGAACTGCCGGCCTGGCTGCTCGACGGTATGTTCCGGCTGCGTCACGAGGTGTTCCACGAACGCCTTCGCTGGGACGTCCACACCCTCCACGGAAGGGAACGCGATTCCTTCGACGACTGCGATCCGGTTTATGTGATCAGCTACGCGCAACGCTGCCGGGAGATCACGGGGTGCTGTCGGCTGCTGCCCACCGAGGGCCCTTACATGCTCCGCGATGTCTTCCCTGAGGCGTTACGGGGTGACCCGGCTCCGCACGATCCGGCCATCTGGGAGCTCAGCCGTCTGGCCACGGCTCGGGCTTGGTCCCGTTCCGTAGTGGCGGGTTTCGGCCCTCGCGCCCGCGCGTTGCTCTGGGAGGCGTTCCGCTGGGTCGACCAGCGCGGTGACACGATCGTCGCGGTCTCCAGCGTGGCCGTGGAACGCAGCGTGCATGCCATGGGCGTTCCTAGCCAGCGCCTCGGCGACGGCAAGGCGACGCGCTTCGGCAAGCTTCTCTGCTCGGCCTACACCACGTCGACCAGGGATTTCCTGGAGAACGCCCTCACCGCGCCGGAAGGGGAGCCGCACTGCCAGAACGGGCGGCGCTGAAGGCGCTCCAGCGGGTCCCATCTGCGAAAAGCTGTACAAAACGGACGCAAAGGAATAATCTCGACATGCCTCAGTCGGGGGCCCTGAGGCACCAAAGCGCACGGGCCAAGACGCCCCGGTCTCGCTGGAGGCCGGGGCGTCCCGGACGCGGAGATCGGCTACCTGGAGCTGGCCGGGCCCATGCGGATCATCACCAAATACCCCGAAGAACCGGTGGCTCCGATGCCCGAGCAGACCCGCGAGCGCGTCAACGAGCTGATCCACAGCCTGTCGGCCTCCGTCGCGGACCGGGCCGATGAGGCCGGGTGAGCCTGCCGCCCCAGGGCTGATCGTCCACGTGTTCGTGGCCGCCGCCGGACCGGAGGCGGCCGCGGGCGAGCGGCGGCTGCGCCAGGTGTGGGACGCGCTCGGCGACCGGTTACACATGCCGACCACGACCGTGGGCACGGTCGAGGTCCGGACGGCGCGGGGCCTGCCACTGCGCCAGGCGAGAAGCACTTCATCGTGGCCGCCCTGGCACTGACGGCCTTCGGGGTGACCGCAGCAGGACCTCCTCCAGGCCATCGACCTGCACCGCCGCGCCGTGGCGGGCCTGACTGCTGCCGCTGCGTCGCCGCCGTCCGGGGTTTCCGATCTTCTGGGCGGCGTACGTGCACGTCGGCCCCTGAGCTACTGAACCGACCCAACCTTTCGCCCGCCCGACTGCGTCGCTAACGGCGAGAGGAGTCGTCTTGGACCACAATGACAGCTTCCGCGAGTTCATGGCCGCCCACCAGCAGTCGCTGATGCGGACGGCGTATCTGCTCACGGGGGATGCCCACCTCGCCGAGGACCTGCTGCAGAGCGTGCTGGTCAAGCTGCTCGGGCGCTGGCCCAAGCTGGCCAGCCCTCAGGCGTACGCCCGCAAGGCGCTGGTCAACCAGTACATCTCCTGGCGTCGTCGGCTTGTCTGGACGACTGAGCTGCCGAGCGCCGAGCCACCGGAGCGGCCCCACTCCAGCGAGGAGTCCACGATCGCCCGGCTCGCCATGCGGCAGGCGCTCGCGCGGCTGCCACCCAGGCAACGGGCGGTGATCGTCCTGCGCTACTACGAGGATCTCACCGAGCATGAGACCGCCAGGCTGCTGAACTGCTCGCTCGGCACCGTCAAGAGCCAATCCCACGACGCGCTGGCCCGGTTACGGGCGCTCGCGCCGGAGCTGGCACCGAAGTTCGCCGAGATGGAAGAGCTGAAGGGGGCACACCGATGACCTGGCTGCGAGACGCGCTGGACGACATGGCCGACGACGCGCCCCAGGTGGACCTGACCGAGCGGACGATCAGAACCCGCGAACGGCGACGGCGAAGGGCGACTCCGCTCGTGGCGGCCGCCGCGGTCATCGCCGCCGCGCTCGCCGCGACGGCCGCCGTACGACTGCTGCCGGCGGAGCCGCACGCGGCCACCGACCCCAAGGCGGTGTCCGACCTGCCGGCTCGCGGGGTGGGGCCGCTGAGCCACGCCTATATGACGTTCTGCCGGCCGGAGAGCGGCCAGGCGCCGTCCGGGTGCGTGAACGGCGGTTGGCGGGTGGTCACCCAGGATGGCAGGACATACCGGGTGGCGCAGGCACTGCGCGGTACCCAGTCCGGGCTCGTGGACAGCCCCCTGGCAATCAGCCAGGACGGCAGTAAGATCGCCTACTACGACGTCGGGGCCCGCACCTTCGCGGTGCGCGACCTCGCCTCCGGATCTGTCCTGATGGCGCCTTGGGCGAGGGTGCCCAAGGCCCAGCTCGGCAGCATCGCCCATCTCCTGTTGTCGGACGATGGCCGCTTTCTGGCCTTCACCAAGAGGCCGCCGCTGAAGGACCCGGCCAGGCTGTTCGACATGCGCGAGGGCAGGGTCCAGCTATTTCCCAACGGCGGGAATCCCATCGGCCTGTCCCCGGACGGCGACACGATCACCCTGGCGGAGTACGCGGGCAAGACGCGGCTGCGGACTCTCACCCGCCTCTGGCAACCGGCCAAGGCGGTCAACGTGAAGACCGTCGACGTCACCGGGCACTACCTGGCCGGCGGGCTCGCTCCCGATGGGAAGACCGTCGCCGCGGTGGAGAGCGTAGGGGTCCCCGGCACCGGATGCTTCAGAAGCGGCGGGGATCTCGTGCAGCTGGACCGGGAAACCGGCAAGGTGGTTCGGAGAGTTCCCATTCGGGGCCTGTCCATGACCGGCAATTTCGTCTACCTGCGCAGCTGGACCGGCCCTCAGGAGATCACCGCCCTCGCCCGGCCCTTTGTGTGCAAGGACAGCGGCGACTACGACCCTGCCCCGACCCTCGACCCTCCGTACGTTCCCTTCACGGCCTACGCGGTGAACGTCAAGACCGGCCAGGCCAGGAAACTCGCCACCTACAGAGCCCAGGACTTCTTCGCCCTCGTGCTCCCCGGCAACCCCGGGACCCTGTGACGAGTCGGCCCTATGTGACCCCGCCTCCCGGCCGGGAGGCGGGGCGTTTGTCTACTCCTGCCCCTCTTCCGGCAGACCGTTGTCGAACTGCTTCGGCTGTACCTGCTCGCGCGGCTTGCCCTGCTCCGCCTTCGCCAGGGCGGCGGCGTCGGGATAGTCGGTGACGAAGGCGTCCACCCCCAGGTCTATGTGCGCCCGGTACTCCGCCAGCGCGTCACCGTGGTCCGTCGGGGTCTGGCCGCGCCGCAACTGCAGGGGCAGGTACTGGTTCTCGCTGCGGAAGGTGTACACGCCGATCTTCAGCCCGGCCTTGTGCGCGTCGGACACCAGCGTGGTCGGGGTGCCCGAGCTGCCGTCCGGGTTGAGCGGGATCGCCGATGACTTGTCCGGTCCGATCCACTTCGCGTATTGGGCGATCTTCGCCAGCCCTTCGGGCTTCATCATGTCCGCGTAGGTTGTCGGGTCTCCGGCGGCGGTCAGGTCGTACGGCTGGCCGGTGGTGCCCAGGGCCTGCCACAGCGGCACGCGGAGCTCCTTCGCCACCCGCTTCAGGCTGGACGGCTCGAACGACTGGACCACCACCGGGCTGTTCGGCCGGTCGAGCCCGTTGCGCTTGACGGTCTCGATCAGCGGCTCCTCCAGCGGCAGCCCGATCGACCTGAAGTAGGTCGGGTGCTTGGTCTCGGGAAAGACCCCGACCTGCTTGCCGTACTGGCGCGAGAGCCGCTTGGCCAGGTCGAGCACCTCCTGGAAGGTGAGCACCTGGTAGTAGCCGTTGTAGACGGTGTTGCGCTGGCGGATCGCGGGCAGCCGCTCGACCGCGCGCAGCGTCTTCAGCTCGGCCAGGGTGAAGTCCTCGGTGAACCACCCGGTCACGTTGCGCCCGTCGACGACCTTGGTGGTCTTGCGCGCGGCGAACTCGGGGCGCAGCGACACGTCGGTGGTGCCGGAGATCTCGTTCTCATGCCTGACGACCAGCTTGTGGTCCTTGGTCGGCACCAGGTCGGGCTCGATCCAGTCGGCGCCCATGGCCACGGCCAGCTCATAGCCGCCCTGCGTGTGCTCGGGGCGGTGGCCCGCCGCGCCGCGGTGGCCGATGATGACGACCTGGGACCGGTCGGGTGCGGACTCGGCCGCGGCTGCCGCTGGAGCCGTGCCGGCTCCAGCTCCAGCTCCGGCTCCGGTTCCGGCGAGGATGGCGAGGGTGGTGGCTGCGATCTTCCGCACGTTGAAACTCCCTGCGGCATCTGTACCGGAGACTCTCACCGATGATCACCGCGAGGGATTATGGTAATGACCGAAATTTAGCTATGGGCCAATAACGGCGGAATTTCCGGTGACGAGCCATCCCTCTCAGGCCGGGTCGCTGTAGTCGGTGGCGGCATAGACCTTCAACAGCCTCTCGACTCCGTGCAGGAACGTCTCGCAGATCAGCGCCGGGTCGAACAGGCAGCCGGCGGCCATGGCGCCGTCGCGCATCATCACGAAGTGGCGGGCGGCGGGCTCGGCGCCGGTCTCCTGGATCTTGGTCAGCAGCTCCGTGACGGTTTCGAGGAACCATTGGCGGTGGGCGAGGACGGCCTTGTGCACCGGGGACTCCGGGTCGGGATATTCGGCGGCGGCGTTGAGGAAGGCGCATCCCCGGAATCCGGCGGACCGGATGCCTTGGGCGATGGACTCGCTGAGGGCCCGGATGGTGCCGGCGGCCGGTAGCCCGGCGGTGACGGCCTCGTCCGCTTGCCCCCGCATGGCCCGGTCGACCTCGTTCAGGTAGGCGAGGACAAGGTCTTCCTTGCCGGGGAAGTGCCGGTAGAGGGTGGCCCGCGTCACCTGCGCTTCCGCGACGATGCGATCGATGCCGACGGAGTGGATGCCCTCCGCGTAGAAGAGCCGGGTGGCCGTGTTGAGCAGCCGGGACCGTGCTTCGGACGGCCGGCCCTCGGATGGGGTGGGCATGCCGCCAGCTTAGCGGATAGAACGTTCGGTCTTGACAGTCCGCGCCACGATTGCCATGCTGTGCCGCGATAGAACGTTCGGTCTTGTGGAGAGGGCGCTGAAGCGCTCTCCGCATCACTCATCCACCGAAAGGATCATCATGAGCACCATCGCCGCGTCGCCCGGTATTTCCGGGACCGCGTCCGCGCTGCGGCGGCTGTACTTCGTCCGGTTCGCGTTCGCCATCGTCTGGGCCCTCGTGATGTTCACGACCGCCTCGAACCTGGGCCCGCTCGCGGTCACCCTGCTCGTGCTCTACCCGCTGTTCGACGTGGGCGCCGCTGTCATCGACGCCCGCGCGTCGCGCGCCACCGGATCACCTGCCCTGCTGTACGTGAACGTCGCCGTCAGCCTGATCACCGCCATCGGTGTGGCCATCGCCTGCGCGTCCGGCATCCCGGCGGTGCTGCGCGTGTGGGGCGCCTGGGCGGTCGTCGCCGGGCTGGTCCAGTTGATCGTGGGGGTCACCCGGCGCAAGATGGGCGGCCAGTGGCCGATGATCATCAGCGGCGGCGTCTCCGTACTCGCCGGTGCGTCGTTCATCGTCGGCGCCGCCGCGGCCGACCCGACGCTGACCAACGCGGCCGGCTACGCCATCCCCGGCGGCATCTTCTTCCTCATCTCGGCCTTCCGCCTCGGCCGCGCCGCGAAGGGGAACTGACGTGGACGGCAGAACGTACGACGTCGTCGTCATCGGGGCCGGTCCGGTCGGGGAGAACGTCGCCGACCGGGTGGTGCGGGGCGGCCTGAGCGCCGCCGTCGTCGAGCGCGAGCTCGTCGGCGGAGAATGCTCCTACTGGGCCTGCATGCCGACCAAGGCGTTGCTGCGCAGCGCGGCGGCGTTACGGGCGGCGCGTCAGTTGCCGGGTGCCCGCGAGGCGGTGACCGGTGGTCTCGACGCGGCCGCGGTGCTGAACCGGCGGGATGGTTTCGCCTCGTACTGGAAGGACGACGGTCAGGTCGGCTGGCTCGATTCGGCCGGGATCGCCCTGCACCGTGGCCAGGGCCGGATCGTGTCCGCGGGCGTGGTCGAGGTGACCGGCGACGACGGCGTCCCCATCACGTTGACGGCCCGGCACGCGGTGGTCATCGCGACCGGAAGCGGCGCACTACTGCCCGACATTCCCGGTTTGCGGGAGGCCGCGCCGTGGACCAGCCGGGAGGCGGCCGCCGCGAGCGCGGTCCCCGGCCGGCTCGCGATCATCGGCGGTGGCGTGGTGGCGTCGGAGATGGCCACCGCCTTCGCCGCCCTGGGGTCCTCGGTGACGATGCTGGTCCGTGACGGTGTGCTGCCGCTGGCCGAGCCGTTCGCCGGCGAGCGGGTCACCGAGTCGTTGCGGGAGGCCGGTGTGTCGGTACGCCTCGGCACGGAAGCCGCGTCGGTGCACCGCGACGAGACCGGAACGGTGCGCATCACGATGACCGACGGCGAGCGGGTCGAGGCCGACGAGGTTCTGGTGGCGATCGGCCGGACACCGAACACCCAGGACATCGGTCTCGGCGCCGTCGGCTTGACGCCGGGTACCTGGCTCACGGTGGACGACACGCTGCGAGTGGTCGGGGAGGACGGGGCAGCGATCGGTGACGGGTGGCTGTACGCCGTCGGTGACGTCAACCGGCGAGTGCTGCTGACCCACCAGGGCAAATACCAGGCCCGCGCGGTCGGCGACGTGATCGTGGCGCGGGCGAAGGGCGAAGCGGTGGAGGACGGCCGCTGGGGCCGGCACGTGGCCACGGCCGACGAGCGCGCGGTGCCCCAGGTGGTCTTCACCGAACCGGAGATCGCGTCGGTGGGGCTGACCGCGGCCGCGGCTGAGGCCGCCGGGGTACGGATCCGCGTCCTCGACTACGACCTGGGCGCCGTCGCCGGATCCGCCCTGCACGCCGACGGATACCGGGGGCACGCCCGCATGGTCGTCGACGAGGACCGCAAAGTGATCGTCGGCTTCACGCTCGTGGGTCCGGACGTCGCGGAACTGCTGCACGCCGCGACGATCGCGGTCGTCGGCGAGGTTCCGCTGGACCGGCTGTGGCACGCGGTCCCGTCGTACCCCACGGTCAGCGAGGTGTGGCTGCGGCTGCTGGAGGCGTACGGCCGCTGACCGTACGCTCACCAGGGTGCGAGGGGTTGAGCGCGGCGATCAAGTCGCGTGCGTGGGGTCGGATGAGCCCCACGCGACGCCCTGGCCGCGGTCCATCGCGGTGATGGCCCGCATGTCCTCGTCGTCGATGGAGAAGGAGAACAAGTCCGCGTTCTCCCGCATACGCGCGGGGTTGGTGCTCTTGGGCAGGACCGGGTACCCGTTCTGGACGCCCCACCGCAGCAGCAGCCGCGCCTCGGTGACCCCGTACTTGGCGGCAAGGGCCTTGAAGGGCGAATCGCCACTGGCGCTGTCGGCCCGCATCTCATCCGTCTTGCCACTGTGATGGCCCGGGGCGGTCCGCCAGGTCGAGAGGGGCACCAAGCTGCTGTAGGCGATGGGAACGATGCCGTTCTCGTCGAGAAAGCGCACGAGTTCGGGCTTCTGAGACCACGGGTGCAGTTCGATCTGGTTCGCGTGTGGCAAGGGGAGACCCGCCGCGGTCAGTTCCTCGATGTGCGCGGCACTGAAGTTGGACACGCCGATCGCCCGCGTCTTGTGCTTCTCGAACAGCTCGACCAGCGCACGCCACTGCTCCAGCCGCTGCGCCCGGTTGAACGGCGCGTGGATCAGGTACAGGTCGACGTGGTCGAGGCCGAGCCTGTGGAGACTCTCCTCGAAGGCGTCGACGGCCTGCTGCGTCGACTTGAAGGATTCGTCTCCGTCTCCCGGCCACAGTTTGGTCGTGATGAACAGGTCGTCGCGGGTGAGCCCCTCGGCGGCCATCCCGCGGCGAATCCCCTCACCGACGCCGCGTTCGTTCTGGTAGACCTCCGCGGTGTCGATGTGGCGGTAGCCGGCGCGCAGCGCCGCCTCGACGGCGTCGGCGGCCTCCGCGTCGGGGATGAGGTAGGTGCCGAACCCGAGGAGCGGGATGTCGACCCCGGGTGCGAGTGTCCTGCTGTGCGAGGTGGTCACGGGTCCTCCTGGATGTGTGCTCGGGTCGCGGCCATGACGCGACGCGGGTCGGCGGCCTGGCAGTTGTCGTCATCTTCGACGCGTCGCCCGGAAGGTATGGGCCGACTCTTTGGCCTGCGGCTTCGCGCCCGCGAGTGATCTGTTTCCGACTCTAATGCCGGATGGCGGGTCCTACCGCGAGGCAGGGGGGTACTGCCAGGGACCCCCTTCGCGGGCCTTCTTGACCGGGAGCCGGGTTTACCTGAAGCCCCGTCTTGGGCGCTGGGGGTTTCTGCCAGTACCCCTCACAGCGGAGACTCCCAGGTCACAGCTGCTTTGCGTTGCATGGTCAGTGGTCGGTGCGCCGCTGCTCTTCGCGGTCTCGGCCGGGATGGGGACGTACGACTTCAACGTCGCGATCGTCCGCAAATAGCCGCCCGTCGCTTCTGCTCTGTGAAAGGGACTCTTCGTGCCCTCCATGCCCGACCGCCGGATGACTCCGGCGCGCACACTCATCTTCGCCATCGCCGCCGGTCTGGCCGTCGGAAACCGCTCCAGTCCGTACGCCGACAAGCCGAACGCGTCCCTGTGATGCGCGTCCATGCCTGTGGGGGGCACTGGCAGGGACTCTCACGCGCCCTCACCGGCCGCTACATCCTTCCTATGCTGAGGTTATGGACAACCGGGCCGAGGTCAGCACCTTCCTGAGATCCCGCCGCGACAAGATCACGCCGGAGGAGGCGGGCCTGCCCGCGTACGGGCAGCGGCGCGTGCCCGGCCTGCGCCGAGGCGAGGTCGCGACGCTGGCCGGGGTCAGCGTCGAGTACTACACCCGCCTGGAACGCGGCAACCTCGGCGGTGTCTCCGACAGCGTCCTCAACGCCCTCGTCCGGGCCCTGCGCCTGGACGACACCGAACGCGACCACCTGTACGCCCTGGCACACGCGGTCAACGCCCGGCCCCTCCGCGAGCGGCCCCGCCCCCAACGGGTCGCCGTGCGGCCCAGCGTGCTGCGCATCATCGAAGGCCTGCACGACCAGCCGGCCTACATACGCAACAACCGCATGGACATCCTGGCGGCCAACCCGCTGGCCCGCGCCCTGCACTGTGAGTGCTTCGAACAGGAGCCGGCCAACTGCTGCCGCTTCGTCTTCCTCGACCCCCGGGCCAGAACGTTCTACCTCGAATGGGAACGCGTCGCCCGCGACGGCGTCGGCGTCCTGCGGGTCGAAGCCGCCAAGAACCCCTACGATCGCGAACTGTCGAACCTGATCGGCGAGCTGTCCACCCGCAGCGACGCCTTCCGCAGTCTGTGGGGCGCCCACAACGTGCACGTCTACACCAGAGGCACCAAACGCTTCCACCACCCGGTGGTCGGCGCGATGGAGCTGAGGCACGAGTCCCTGGACCTGCCCGGCGACGAAGGACTGTCCATCACCGTCTACAGCGCCGATCCCGGCACACCGGCCGCGGACGCCCTGCAGCTTCTCGCCAGCTGGGCGGCGACCCAGGAGCACGACAAAGCCGCCGCACACACCGACACCAAGCGCTGACCTCCGGCCCAGGCGGGGGTTCGACCAACGTGTGCGGCCCCCGATGGATTTGTCGGGGGCCGCATGGTTGATGGCGCTAGAAGTCGAAGATTCCGTTCTTCGCGCCTGCTACGAACTTGTCCCAGACGGCCCGACGGACCACCCAGGGCTCGGCGTCTGGTTGCTCAGTGTCACGCAGGGCGACGCGGCCGTCGGACAGATGCTTGGCCTCCAGGCATTCGCCGCCCTGGCCGCTTGACGCGGTGATCCATCCTGTGGGGCTCGCGATCTCTCGCCCGATCTTCTCGCTCAACTCCATGCTGCCACTCTCCCCTTGATCCGCTGCATTGGCAGGTACTCGGGAAGTGCCGCCTTGCGTATGCATTCGAGCCGATCCACCAGTCGCTTGATCTCGGTGGGTTTGTCGATGACGTGACCGTGGAGGGCGGATTCGACATACGCAGCGATCGTCACTCCATTCTCCTGGGCGAGAACGACCGGCCCCACCAGAGCTGCCGTGCACAGAGCTTCGTATGGGACGAGTTGGACGCTGAACCAGTTGTTCTCGGCCATGGCGATCAGATGTTCCAGCTGGCGGCGGGTCACAGAGCCGTCGCCAATTGGACGATACAGGATGCCTTCGTCCACGACCGCGAGGTATTGGGGAGGAATGGGCCGGTTGAAGATAGTTTGCCGTTCCAATCGGGCTTGGATGGCTTCCTCTACCTGCTCCGGTGTCGTTTGTGGCTCCCCGGTGAAGATCGCGCGAGCGTACTCCTCGGTCTGTGCCAGTCCCGGCACGATCAATGGGGCAACGCTGATGATTTGATCCGCCTTCCGCTCGATCGGTGGCCACTGCCGATACCACTGGGGTATCCGGTCGCCGCTGATGGCCGGCCAGTGCGTCAGCAGCGCGCCGTCCAGCCCCAGCGCCTTTTCGCAGAGCTCGATCAGTTCGCGCGTGGGCTTCTCGTCTCCGCGTTCTACGTTGCCAATACGACTCTTGCTGTAGCCGATACGCTCGGCGAGCTGCGCCTGAGTCCATTTAGCCGCGTATCGGTATTTCCGTAGATCGGCACCGAAACGTGCCATTGGGCCGGTGGTTGGGTCGAGCTCTTTGGGTGC
Source organism: Nonomuraea sp. NPDC049750 (assembly GCF_040659625.1). NCBI lineage: Bacteria > Bacillati > Actinomycetota > Actinomycetes > Streptosporangiales > Streptosporangiaceae > Nonomuraea > Nonomuraea sp. NPDC049750. The sequence goes on along the minus strand of NZ_JBFANB010000010.1, from coordinate 104,506 downwards.
TGGCATCGATACCCCTGTGGCCGCGACTGTTCCAGCTCTTCTGGTTTGATGCCAGGAGGGATTGTTTCCCAACACAATGTAGCTCGTTGCATGCACTGTTTGAAGTGGCAACCGGAAGCTGGGTGCTGTCAAATCGCATAACAGAGTCCCGGCGCGAGCGATGGTGGCATGCGCCAAACTGCGACGGGTGGGAAATGGGTGGTAAATATGACAGAAGTCGGCATGCGGCTCGTCGGCGACATGCGGTTTCCCGGGCGCCCCGAGGTCGTCAGCGATGTACGGATTTATGCCGTAACCTGGCTGGTCGGGGAGCTGCCTGAAGCCGCTGACGATGCAAATCTTCTGGATAACGTACGACTTCTAGTTACCGAAATCGCCACCAACGCAATAAGGCATACTATTTCCGGCCGCTGGAGAAATGGAGCTTTTCGCGTCCGCATGTGGCGCGGCAGCGGCGGCCGGATCCGTGTTGAGGTCAGGGACCAGGGCTGGTGGTCGGGGCCACGGCTCCGCAACGACGACGCGAACGAGACCGGCGGGCGAGGGCTGCAGATCTTGGCGGCCGTGGCGACGAGATGGGGCGTCAGAAGGCACTTGTTCGGCCGGACCGTATGGTTTGAGCTGGGCCCTATCGCGGCGAGCATGGCGTGCCTGGACGCGCCAGGGCAGATCGTCGATCAGGCAAGCGGGCGGGTGATCAGGAGCCACGGCTGAGCAGCCGGCCTATCCGGTCGGCGACGAGGTGCGGTTGCTCGGCCTGGATGAAGTGTGCCGAGTCGACGACTTCGTGGCGCCCGTCGGGCAGGGTCTCGGCGTACCGCCGCTGGTGCTCGCGGATGGCGGCGTTCTGGCGCTCCCGCCCTTTGGCGGCGCGCGCCGCCGACAGCACGATCGTCGGGCATTTCGGGAGCTGGGGCGGGCGGGCGCGGAACCGCGGGATGGCGGCGGCCACCGCCTGCATCTCCTTGCGGGTCTGAGCGGTCCCGGCGGGGGTGAAGTTCTCGGCGAGCATGGCCTGGTAGGTGTCGGCGGAGAACAAGGGCCGGACATTGCCGCTGAACAGCCGCGCCAGGGGGCGGAAGCGGCTGAGCGTCTGCGTCACGGCCAGCATGCGGTCGATCTTCTTGGTGGTCTGGTCCCACATGTCGTACACCGGCGAGGTCTCCGGTGTGGGGTCGACCAGCAGGAGCCCTCGCAGCCGCGATCCCAGGCGCTCGGCGGCGCGGCGGGCGACCAGCCCGCCCATGCTGTGCGCGGCGAGCACGAACTCGCCCGGGACGACGGCCTCGGTCATCGCGATCAGGTCGGCGGCCAGGTCATCGATGCTGAGCTGCTGGGTGGTAGGGCCGCTGAGCGCGCGCCCGGCGCGGTCGTAGGCCACCAGTCGCGCCTTGTCGGTCAATGGTGGCAGCACCGGGTCCCAGAAGGTCCGGCCGCATCCGCTGCCCGCCTCGAAGACCACCCAGTCCTGTCCCTGGCCGGACTCCTCGACATGGACGGTCCGGCCGTTGACGGGCACCAGCTGTCCAGGGGCGTCTCGCATGGCTCCTCCTTCGAGTCCTTCGAGCGCAACGTTTTCATTTTTGATAACGGTATCTCATATGAAATCGTTGAGCCATGGATCCTGTCGAGCAGTTGTTGCACCCAGTGCGGCTGCGCATCGTGCACGCCCTGTCCGCAGTGGGCGCGCTGACGATCGCGCAGATGTGCGCCCGCATGCCCGAGGTGCCGAAGATCACGATGTACCGGCAGGTCGCCCAGCTGACCGAGGGAGGGTTCCTGGAAGTGGACGGCGAGCAGCGGGTACGCGGCGCCGTCGAGCGCCGCTACCGGCTGCGTCAGGACCGGCCCAGGATCGGCGCCGACGAGGCCGCCACGATGTCGCTCGACGACCACCGCCGGGGATTCGCCGCGGCCATGGCCGTCCTGATCGCCGAGTTCAACGCCTACCTGGACCGCGACGGCGCCAGCCCGGAGGCCGACTCGGTCTCCTACCGGCAGGGCACCGTCTGGCTGAGCCCGGACGAGCTCGCTGACATGCTGGCCGACCTGCTCGTGGTGCTGCGCGACCGGCTGGTCAACGCACCCACGCCAGGCCGCACGCCGTACCTGCTCAGCGCGATCTTGTTCCCTGCCGAGCAGCCGCCCGCGCCTGAAGCCGGTCGTTAGCCACAGTCGCTCCCGACACAAAGCACGCGACCTAAAGCACGCGACCTAAAGCACGCGACCTAAAGCACGCGACGTGTGCGCACGACACCCCCCTCGATGGCGATCCGGCCGATATCGTGCCGCCATGACCGATCATGTCCAGCGCCCACTGCTGTTCCTGGACGTCGACGGGACGCTCCTGCCCTATGGCGGTGGACGGCTCCCGTCAGCCCTCGATGAGTGGGCGGCATGGCAGGACGCGGCCAATCCGCAGTTGGCGAAGATCGATCCCGCGCACGGCCCGCGGCTGCTGGCGCTGTCCTGCGAGCTCGTCTGGGCCACCGCGTGGATGCACGACGCCAACGAGGTGATCGCTCCGCTTCTCGGCCTGCCGGAGCTCCCGGTGGCCGACCTCCCGGACGCCCCTGAGGAAGACGACCCTGGTGTGCTGCACTGGAAGACGCAGGCTCTCGTCGAGGCGGCAGCCAGCCGCCCGTTTGTCTGGGTCGACGATGAGATCACCGACCTCGACCGGATATGGGTTGCCAGACACCATCGCGGACCGGCTCTTCTTCACCGCGTCGACTCCGCGAACGGTCTCACCCATGAGGACTTCGCCATACTCGACGCCTGGCTTCGGGAGACGTCCAGCAACTCGTGAAACTCAGCTGTCGAGAACGTGCAGGTCGTTGACCGTGTAGGACAGGGACGCGCGGAATCCCATCCCGGTGCGTACCGGAGCGAGCGCCGCCAATTCCTCACCACGTGCGGGGAAGAAGGACAATTCCCCCGCACCGATCCAGGCGGTGTCGATTCGGATGTCGTCAAAGACGGCCATCACCAACTCGTGTACGGCGGGCTTGTCGTGCCGGCCAGCGCTGAGTTGGGGAAAGTGGCGCAGGTTGACGGTGGGCCGGGACAGCAACGCCGTCGCGTCGGGGACGGACTGGTCCAAGGTGACCAGGGCCTCGGCGATGCGCTGGCCGGCGGCCGATGCGGTGGCGGCGAACCGGCCGCCCGGGCCGACCTGCGGCGTGGCTGGGCCCTGCGCGGAGAAGGCTCTGGTCTGGTGTACGGCTCCGAGCTTCTTGGGGAAGCCCTGGATCCACCCGCGGGCCAGAGCGGCGTCGTTGTCGACGTAAATGTACGGGCACCAGGCGACGGGCGTTTCCTGCCACATGGCGTCGATGAGGACCATGAACGCGCGGTACTGGCTGCGTACCGGATCGAGGTAGTCCTGGCCGGCGGCGGAGAACTGCCAGTCGATGAACATGGCGGTGGCATGTCCGGACGCGGACGGATCCGGGCTCAAGCCCGGGGGTAACGCGGCGGCCGCGGCTTCGGAGGTGGTCCAGAACTCCACCCCGATCACGTCACCCGCATAGTGCCAAGGGGGTGCGCCAACCAGGTTGGCCTCGCCGCGCGGGGAGAGGGGAAGGGTGTAGCCGTGCAGCATGGAATGCCTCCAAAAGGGACGATGCGCTTCATTTCACAGTGAGCCTCGACCGCGAGCGGCTCGTGACCAACAATGGGCCCTGGTGCCACATATGCACCATGAAGTCAGCACAGGCGGGAGCCGGACTTGGGCGAGGTGACCTTCACGATCCTGGGACCGGTGGGAGTGCGCTGGTCAGATGGGCGGGAAGCCTCGTTGAGCGGCAAGCAGCGCGCCGTGCTGGCCAGCCTGCTGCTCCATGTCAACGTCCTGGTCTCCAAGCAACGGTTGATGGCGGCGCTGTGGGAGGTTCCTCCCGCCTCGGCCGTTTCCAACCTGCAGACCTACATCGCCCAGTTGCGCCGAGCCCTCCCGCCAGGCACCCGGCTTATCACCAGAGCAGCGGGATACCTCTTCGAGGCGACTCCCGAGGAGGTGGACCTGCTCGCCTTCGAACAGACGGTACGGCTGGCCGAGGCCGAGCATGCCCAGGGAAACGTCTGGGGCGCGGTCCATCAGTACGAGCGAGCGCTCTCTTTATGGCGCGGGAAGCTGGCCGAAGGGACCGAGCTCGCGGGACCGGCGCTCGCCCGTGCCACCCAGGTGGAAGAGCGGCGCGCAGCTGTACGGCTGCGCTGGGCCGAGATGAAGCTCGGCCTGGGCCGGTCGGCGGAGGTGGTCGAAGATCTCTGCGCCTTCGTGGCCGAGCAGCCACTGAGCGAACATGCGTGGCGTCTGCTCATGCTGGCCCTTTCGCAGGCCGGGCAACGTGATGCGGCCCTGGACGCTTATCGGCGCGCCCGCGCGGCGCTTGTTGATCAGCTCGGCATCGAGCCCGGCCGGCAGCTTCAGCGACTCCAGGCCGACATCCTGGCCGACACCGTGATCGTCGAGGATCCTGCGGAACATCGCCCAGCGAGCACGCGTCCACGGCACGGCCATGCTCGCGCACCTCGCCCTGGCCGACATCGAGCTGGAGCGGCGGCGCTTCGAGCCGGCGCGGACCATGTTCCAAACAGCGTTCGACCACTTCGACTGGGGGGATGATGCCCATTCGGCTGCCTACGCGCTCACCGGCCTGGTCGCCTGCGATCTCTTGGCAGCAGAACCCGATCAACGAACGCGAACCAGCATCCGGGAAGTCCTCTCGCGGTTCAAGTCCGCTGACGGCATCGACAATCTGCTCGACGGTCTGATCGCCATATGCGGAGCACAGCCGCAGGATCATCAGGAAGTCATTCGCATCTTCCGGCAGGCATTACTGCTTGCCCAGAACCCGCAGTGCCGCGAACCCGTCATGCAGTTCCTCCGCACCCTGATCACGGGAATCACCCTCTTTCGCCAGGACGCCCCGCAAGCAGCCATCGCTCGTTACCAGGACTGCCTCGACCTCACTCATGACCTGGGCTGGGGTCCGGGCGAACGCTATGTGCTACGCAGGCTGGGCGAGGTCTATCACGCCGTCGGAAGACACGCCGACGCGGTGAGCACCATGGAGCAGCTGTCGGCCATGTCGGCGAAGGCCGGCGACATGTACGGCGAGGCGCTGTCCGCCTATTTCCTTGGCGAACTCAGCCTTGAACGCGGGGAGCGGCAAGCGGCGGCGGATTACTTCGTACGCTGCCACGACCTCATGAACAGGCACGGACATCCGACCTGGCCCGCGCGTGCGCGCCACATGATCGACCTCGCCCGCGGAGAGCTCTAATGAGGTTGCCCGTCGGGGGAGGCGAGCGGAGCCGCAGGCCGACGGCGGGACAGGCGGGTGCGGAGCCAGCCGAAGACCGCAGGCCCACCCGCGAAGCACCATAGCGCTATCACGGGGTCGCAGATGGCGCAGCCGAAGGAGGAGTCCGCGGCGAAGGGGAGCAGGGGGCTGCCCTGGAGATGGTGCAGCACGTCCCAGGCGGTGTGGAGCAGCCAGCCGATGCCGATGAACCGCCAGCTTTCCAGCCCCCGATAGGCGACGTACGACATGACGACCGGCAGCACGAACTCCCAGTAACCGAGCCCGCCACCGCTGAGATAGGCGGCGCCCGCACCGGCGACCGCCACGGCATTCGCGCGGCGCCGGTGCGGCTCGGGAATCAGGGAGATGACGGAGACGGCGATCAGACCGATCAGGATCGGCATGAGGATGGACATGAAGAGTGGTGATCCGTTCTGCGAACATGCGAGTTGAAGTCGAAAGCAGCGCCAGGCTAGATCGGCTCGCCCCATCGGCCCCATGGGCTGAATCGACAATTTCCAACGGGTTCCCGCCATCCGCCGCCAGGCCGTTGACCAGCGCGACCTACCGTGTCCCTATGCACACGGTGGCGGTCCTGGCGCTGGACCATGTGGTGGCGGCCGACATGGCGACCCCGATCGAGGTGTTCGGGCGGGCCCGGCTGGCGGACGGGAGCCGCCCGTACCGGGTCCTGGTCTGCGCGGCGACGCCGCGGGTGGCCAGCGACACGTTCACACTCCTCGCCCCGTACGGGCTGGAGGCGCTGCGGGAGGCGGACACGATCGTCGTGCCGGGCTGCTCGGAACAGGCAGCCCCGCCGGACCGGGAAGCACTCGACGCCCTGCGCGCGGCGGCGGCCGCGGGAACCAGGATCGCCTCCATCTGCGCGGGGGCGTTCATCCTCGGCGCGGCCGGGCTGCTCGACGGGCTGCGCGCGACCACGCACTGGATCGCGGCCCACCGGCTGGCCGAACTGTTTCCGCGGGTGGATGTACGGCCGGACGTGCTGTACGTCGACAACGGCCAGATCCTGACCTCGGCCGGCGCCGCGGCCGGCCTGGACCTGTGCCTGCACCTCATCCGGCGGGACTTCGGCTCGGCGATCGCCGCCGACTCGGCTCGGCTGTCGGTGATGCCGCTGGAACGAGAGGGCGGACAGGCGCAGTTCATCACGCACGCTCAGCCGCCGGTGCCCCAGGGCTCGCTGCTGGAGCCCGTCCTGTCGTGGATCGAGGACAACCTCGCCCGGGAGGTGACCCTGGCGGAGATGGCCAGGCGCGGCGGGCTCAGCGAGCGGACCTTCAGCCGCCGCTTCCGGGAGCAGACCGGCACCACTCCGCTGCAGTGGCTCCTACGAGCCCGGGTACGCCGGGCGCAGTTCCTGCTGGAGACCACCGACCACGGCGTCGAGCGCATCGCGACGCAGGCCGGGTTCGGTTCGCCCACCGCCTTTCGGGAGCGGTTCAAGCGCGTCGTCGGCGTCACCCCGCACGCCTATCGCGCCTCCTTCCGGAGCGCTTAGATCTCTAAACGCCACTCTCTCTGCTCGTCGAAGAACTCGAATCCCATGGCCTCGTTGATGTCCAGCATGTGGGCGTTGGAGACGGCGTTCCACGTGATGACGCGCTCGATGTGGGGCTCCCGCTCGCGCAGCCAGAGCAGGTTGCCGATCTTGAGAAGCAGGCCCAGGCGGTGGCCCCGGTGCTCGCGCAGCACGGTCGTGTCCCCCTGATAGCCCCAGCTGTCGGAGCGGTCCTCGTCGACCAGGATGCGCGTGTAGCCGGCGGGGGCGCCGTCGGACGTGCGCCTGGCGATCATGGTGTACGGAGTGCGGCCGATGACCGGAAGGGCCTGCTCGCGGGAGCGCACGCGGTCGACGGAGAAGTTCGCGGCCTCGATGTCCGCGTCGCGCGGGGCGTCGTTCATGCCGTCCATCAGCGTGGCCAGGTCCTGCAGCAACTCGGGGCCGGCCGGGCCGACCCAGCGCTCCAGGCGGTAGCCGTCCACCTCGGGCCGCATCCGCTCCAGCGCTGCCCAGTCGGCCGTACGCAGGTCGAGCGTGCGGCGGGCCTCCGTGAGCGAGAGCGTCATCCCGCGCGCGGCGGCGAAGCGGGCGCCCGACCCGGTGTCGGGCGTCGCGGTCAGGACCAGCGTCCGACCGTGGGCACGCAGCCGCTCAAGGGCATGCTCGAACAGCGCCGAGCCCAGGCCCCGCCCGCGCCGCTCCGGCCGCACCACGAGGGTGAACAGCCGGCCCACGTGGGTGTTGTCGTCTTCGGGCAGCGCCAGCGCGTACCCGCCGACCACCTTGCCGCCCTCGGCCGCCACCCACGCCTCGGACCGCCCGCCCGCTCCGCCCGTAGTGACGACGTAGGAGAACCAGGGCAGGGACGGTACGGGGCCGTGGTCGTCGCCGTTGCCGGCCACGAACGCGTCGTACAGGCCCGTGACCAGATCACCCGGCTGGTCGAAATCGATCGGCTGGATCATCCACTGCCCATCTCGCACTGAGCCTCCCCAAAGGCCGGTCCATGTCGCCATCAACCTACAGAACCGGCCCCGCCCGCCGCCGCTGAGATTCCTGTCGGCCAGGCTGCCTGGCCTGCCGCCCCGAAGATCCTGGGCCGCCTGTCATCGGTGAACGTCGCCGGACTGATTCAATCGGCGGCCGGCAGGAGAGCGAGCGTCCGGGTGAGCGCGGCGCGACCCCTGCGTAGGGCAGCGGTCCGATCGGTTCCGGCTGGTCCCTGCCATCGGAGATAGACCATGGTGGTGCCATGACGCACGGCCACCGAGACATTCGCGACCAGGTGATGGGCCGACCGGGACGACAGGTCGCGACGTCGTATGACGAAGGTCTCGATCTCGCCGGTCCAGGGTCCTGAGGTGAGGGGTCTGACCAGGTGACTGCCACTCACGTGCGACTTGTCGTCGTCCTCGCAATTGACCCAGTCGCCCCAGCCGAGCGGGCGGGTGCGCGCCTGTTCGGCGGCCTGCTCGTCGGGCAGGAGCAGCACGTCCGTACGGATGGATACCTCGCCGGCCAGGCGGCGCCTGATCGTGGGAGCGCCACCGTACACGTTCTGGTCGAAACCGGCGGACGGGCAGACGGTGTCGTGCTCGGGATCGAAGGTCTGCCACGACTTCATGTTCTTGCCGTACGCGGACGGCGCGGGCAACGCCGCAGCCATGGCGCTCAAGGCCGATCTTGGGGAGGTGCCGGCCGGGGCGGGGCTGTCGGGGTCGCCGCCTACAGCGGCCAACACGGACACTGCCCCGGTTTCCGGGCCGAGCGGGAGCAGGAGCGGGTCCATCGTTCTCCATGACACCTCGGCCAGCAGCCCTCCTCTGGCGGCCACGATCGTCGACATGATGTCCGGGTCGCCATCTTTCGTGTACTCCTCTTCGTTGACCCTGGCCCGCACTCCGTGCCATCCCCAGCGATCGAAGTCCGCCAGATCACTGCCCGAATAATCGGATTGGGGCTGGCGGGCGCAGTCCTCCGCGCCGCGACGGGCCTCCCGGACCAGGCGGCTCGCAGTGCCGGGCGAAGTGATCCAGAACCTGACGTCCAGCGCCGAGGACACCTCCGGAACACGAAGCAGGCCGGTGTAGGCCGGAACCCCCTCGGGGGGCAGCGCGTCGAGGCCGTGCTCCGGCCAGCAGGAAAACAGAAGGGGGAAGTCCAGGTTCATCCCGGCGGGAACGGCGACGGTGAGGCCCATGTCCTCGAGGCGGCGGTCGACGTCGTCATCCAAGCGGCTCCGCAGCCGCTCAGCGATCTCCTCCGCCGAAGTCGCCGCCTGTACGGGTATTGGCAACAGGGGCGCCATCGGCCGGTCAGCGACGCCTGAGGCTAACAACAGGGCGACAGCTGCGGCCGCGACACGACGCCTGGCAAGATCCACAAGGGGTACAACGCCGGGCGTCCGAGAAAGGTTCGCCTGGGGGCGGGGGCCTCGAAGATCGGTCCATGTCGCCATCAACAGCCTCGCCCGCCGCCGCTGAGACGTCCTGTTGGCTAGTCTTCGGGGTGATGTTGGAATCAGGGTCAATGTCGCTTTCTGCCCTGATATTGCGTGCGTCAAGTCGGAGGTGATCACGGTGCATCCGGTCTCATGACAGCCCCATCCCGGGGTGTCACGGAGCCGAAAGGTGACCGTATGAGCAAGACCGACAAGACCCGGCCCTGGTGGGTGCGGATCGCCGACGAGCCGATGGTGACCTGTCTGCCCATCCATGATCATCGGTTCGGGCCATGCACGCTCCCCGACGAGATCACCGCCGCCAGCGCGTCCCTGAGCCACCGTACGAGCGGCTGTTACTGGCGTGCCAGCGACCGCTACTGGTTCGACTGCGGTGGTGGCGACGGGGGCCGGGAGTGGTACTTCTTCCGGCGCGAAGGACGCCGCCGTAGCCGCCGCCAGGCGCGCCGCGAACTGCGCGCCTATCACGGCGAAGACTGACGGAGTGGCGCGCGTGGCACACTGGGCCAGGCTTGGTGAGAGCGAGCCACGCACGATGAGCACGGTCAGGCGCGTGGCTCGGCGTACTGCCTCGGCAGTGTGAAGCCGCGCGTCTCCAGCACGGTGCGCAGGCGGTCGGGGTAGTCGGTGATGATGCCGTCGACGCCGTCGTCGATGAGCTTGTTGATGGTGGCCTCGTCGTCGATCGTCCACGGGATCACCTTGAGGCCGAGGCGGTGCGCCTGGTCGACCATCTCCCGGGTGACGTAGGCCTGGTAGCCGGGATCGGTCACCTTGCCGTTCTGCGGGGTGCCGTGCACGGGCGAGAACGCGCCGGCGCCGAACGACTTGACGGCCCTGAGCGGGTCGCCGCCGAAGTCGTCGATGTCGATCCTGCCCAGCCACGGGGAGGCGCCGGGCTTGCCGGTCTGCAGGAAGTCGATGTTCGTCAGCGCCACCAGGGGGAGGCGCGGCTCGACCTGGCGCTCACGTCGTTCGCACGGTAGCGCTTGACCAGGTGCGCGAGCCCTACTGCGTCGATACGGCCTTCCAGGGTGCGGGAAACTGGAGAGATGACCACCGAGAACGGCCGTCCCGGTCCGCCCGTGACCAGTGTCTCCGTCGTGCTGCTGACTCTGGCGCGCCGGATCGAGGCCGAGCTCAACGCCGCTCTGGCCGCGCTCGACCTCACGGTCAGCAAGCTCGGGCTGCTGGGTCACATCGCCGGTGTGCCCGGGGTGTCGTTCAGCGATCTGGCGCGGATGTCGGGGACCACGGTGCAGAGCGCCCACAGCGCGGTGAAGGCGCTGGCCGCCGCCGGGCTCGTGAGTGACAGTGTCGCCCGCGCCGGTTCCGCCTCGACGATCGAGCTCACGCCTGACGGTGCGCGCCTCCTCGAGGCGGCCAAAGAGGCGGTGGCCGGAGTCGATGAGCACCTGTTCGGCCCCGAATCCGACCCCATCCAGCGGCAGATCGCCGACGCGGTCCGCGCCGCCTTCGAACCCCGCTGACCGCACCGAGGGTCGCTAACAGCTTCGGGGCCCACTACACCAACTGGCACTCCTGGCGCGGCGTCGCTAGCTCCTTCGAGCGCCGCTGACTGACTGTTCGCGCTGACTGGTCGCGCGACTTTGTGGCACATCCCGCCCAAACAACCTTCAGTTTGCCTGAAGCTTTCGTGCTAGCCTTCAGGCTACCTGAAGGCTATGAGGGAGTATCCATGGAAGGTCTGTTGCTGTCGATACATGTACTCGCCGGCATCGTGTTCGTCGGCGGATCGGCCATCGCGGCCAGCCTGTTTCCCCGCTACGTACCCGTTACCGCCGACGTCGGCGTGGGTTCGGCGGTCGGCGACGCGCCGACGCAGGTCTCAACCGAGACCGAGCGGAATCGGGCCGTGGCCATCGCGCTGCACCGAATCACCCGGGGCTACGGCCTCTTCGGCATTGTCGTGCCGGTGGTCGGGATCGCCGCGGCCCTCGTGCAGGGCCGGATCGGCGAGATCTGGATCACCGTCTCCATGATCCTCACCGCGGTGGCGGGCGGCCTGCTGGCCCTGCAGATCTACCCCCGGCAACGCGACGCGCTCGCCACCCCCGACGGCGGCGAGCGGCTGCGCAAGCTCTCCATGCTCGCCGGGATCTACAACCTGCTTTGGGCGACCGTCGTCGTGCTGATGATCGTCCGTCCCGGCTCGGCCACGGCATGACCTTCCCGCGTACGGCCGCCCTCCCGTCGGGCGTCCGCTGGCGCGCCGTCATTCCGGGCGTCGATGGACTGCTGGCTGTACGGCGGAGGCGAAGGACCCAGTAAGGAGCCGTGCCTCGAAAGGCGCGAGGGTGACCGCGTCGGTCGGCCGGTCTCGCTCGTCGACGGCCGCGTGCGATGACCAAAGCGTGCTCCTGGCATCAGGAAGCGCGATTCTCTGGTCACGGTCGGAAAGATTCACCGCCACGAGAACCGCGTCTTCGCCGTCACCGCGACGATAGACGAGATGGTTCGGGTGGGCGGACAACACGGTGATACCGCCTTCGCGCAGTACGGCCAGCTCTTTTCGGAGCGTCAGGAGTTCTTTGACGAGGGAGAGGACCGAGCCGGGGTCGAATTCCTGGCTCTCGACGCTGAACTCTCCCGCCCACGAAGGTATGGGCAGCCAAGTCTCGACGTCATCGGGACCGAATCCGGCGTGCGCCGGCTTCTCCTGCCACGGCATGGGCATCCGCTGCGGGTCACGGCCGAGGCCGAGACCGGGCGCGCGTAGTTCGGCGCAGTCGCGGGCGTGCCCGCTGTCGACGGGGGAGTCGGGGAGGCCGAGTTCGTCGCCGTAATAGAGCGTCGGCGTTCCCTTGAGGGTGAGCAGCACGGTCAGTGCGCCGGGTACGCGTTCCGTTCCGATTCGACTGGCCAGACGAGAGGGGTCGTGATTGCTCAGCACCCAGTTGGGGTGCGAGCCGGCCGGGAGCGCGGCGTAATAGCGCTGAATGAGTTCCGCCAGGTCGACCCCGTTCCAGGGGGTGTCGATGAGGGAGAAGTTCATCGCGATGTCCAGCCCTCGCGACCCGAGCGCGGCGACGCGTTCGAGTTTGAGGTGGAGCTCACCCATCAGCATTCGGTCGGCATAGTCCTCGGTGACCGTGTGCATCTCCGTGAGGAGGCCCGGGAGTTCGGGTTGGTCGGCGGTGTACTTCTGAATCTGCCGCACCGTCGTGTGGGCCGCCGCGCCGCCGATCTCGAACGACTCGCTGCCGTCATCCATCGGATTGTCGCGAAGCAACGCGTCCTTGATGAGCCGCCACACCGCGTCCACGCGGAACCCGTCGACCCCACGGTCGAGCCAGAATCTCATCACGTCGAACATCGCGTGTTTGACGTCCGGGTTGCGCCAGTTCAGGCTCGGCTGCTCCGGCAGATGCGCGTGGTAGTAATACTGTCCGGTCGGCTCGTGGAAGGTCCAGGAGGAGCCGCCGAACGCGGAGGCCCAGTTGTTGGGCGGGCCGCCGTCCGGCTTCGGGTCGTGCCAGAGATACCAGTCCCGGTGCGCGCTGTCGCGACTCGACAGGGCGTCACGGAACCATGGATGCTCGCTGGAGGTGTGCTGGGGCACGTAGTCGAGTACGACACGCAGCCCTCGATCGTGCGCCCCCCGAACGATCCGCTCGAAGGTCGCCAGATCGCCGAACATCGCCCCGACCTCGGTGTATCCGGACACGTCGTAGCCGAAGTCCAGCAGCGGCGAAGCGTAGATCGGGCTCAGCCGGATCGCGGTCACGCCGAGTGCCGCGATGTAGTCGAGGCGCCGCTCCACGCCCCGCAGATCGCCGAACCCGTCGCCGTCGCCATCCTGGAAAGACGGCACGTACACCTGGTAGAAGGCCCCTTCGCGCCACCACTGTCCTGGTTCCCGGGTGGTCATCCCTTCACCGCCCCCGCGGTGAGGCCGGAGACGATCTTCTTCTGGAAGACCAGCACCAGGAGGACGAGCGGGATGGAGATGATCACGGACGCGGCGCTGATCGTGCCGAGCGGCTGCTCGTACTCGCTCGCGCCCGTGAAGAACGCGATGGCGACCGGAACTGTACGCGCCTCGGGGCTGTAGGTGAGCGTGGCCGCGAGCAGGAACTCGTTCCAGGCGAAGATGAAGGCGAGGATTCCCACGGTGGCGATGCCGGGCGCGGCGAGCGGCAGGATGACCTTGTAGTACGCCTGGAAAGGAGAGGTGCCGTCGATGTAGGCCGCCTCTTCGAGTTCCACGGGGATCTCTTTGAAGAAGGACACGAGGGTGTAGATCGACAGTGGCAGCGTGAACGTCAGGTAGGGGATGATCAGCCCGACGAGCGTGTTGTAGAGCCCCAGATCGTTCCACAGGGCGAACATCGGCGCGGCGATCGCGATGCCGGGGAAAGTCGTCACCGAGAGCACGATGCTCAGGATGAGGAACTTGCCGCGCATCCTGAGCCGGGCAAGGGGATAGGCGGCGAACGACGCGACGGCGAGCGCGAGGATGGTCGTCGTCGACGCCACGATGACGGAATTGACCAGGGCGCCCAGGAAATGGCTGTCGCCGAGAATCGCCAGGTAGTTCCCGAGAGTGGGGTGCGGCGGGGTGAGACTCGCCGTGGAGAGATCGGGCCCTGCCTTCAACGAGGTGTTGATGAGCCAATAGAGCGGCACGAGCGAGAGCACATGATCGAACCTCGTGTCAAGGCGACCAGGAGGAACCTGTCGGCCTCGATCGCCGACGATCTCCTGTTCAAGATCAAGAGCGGTCAGCTGCCACCGGGCTCGAAGGGGCCGAACGAGAAGGAGCTCATGGCGGCCTATGGGGTTGGCCGCAACACCGTCCGGGAGGCGGTTCAGTCGCTCGTGACCATGGGGTACCTCGATGTCCGCCCACGCGTCGGGGCGAGGGTGACCTCCGTACCGGTGGACGAGGCCGTCGAGTCCGCGGCCATCTCGGCATTACTGGCAGGAGAGGTCGTTGGGGACATCTATGAACTGCGGCGAGTGCTGGAGACGGCGATCGCCGAGCGTGCGGCGACCGAGGCGACACCCGCCGACCTTGAAGCGATCGGCCTCGCCCTGCAGGACTACGAGCGCGCCCACCGGGACGGCCACGGCGCCTACCGCGCCGATGTCGCCTTTCACGCGGCGCTGGCGGTCGCCAGTCACAACGTGGCGTTCCGCAACGTGCTCGAAGGCGTGGGTGATCTGCTCCTGAACGCGCGTCAGCTTACTGATCGTCTTCCTGGCGCGATCTCACTGGCGCTGGAGGAGCACACGGAGATCCTGCGCGCGATCGAACAACGCGACCCTGATCAGGCGCGGCACGCGATGAAGGTGCACATGGCGACTTCCGTAGAGGCTTGGCAGCGTGCGCAGCGGCTCTTTGTCGAGAGCTGACCCGCGAAATCAGAGCGTGTTTGAGAAGATCGTCCATGTTCGGTGTGGCGGTGTGACGGCGGTGCAATATGTCGCCAGGGTGGTCGGGTGCCGTGGCCTCCTTACGCCTCGCACTTGACCGGCGCAAAGTGAAGCCGGGGATCGGGGTCCCACGCCGGGTCCGAAGACCGGTGGTCGCCCGGAGGAACGTCCGCGGCGGAAGGTCGTGAACCCAATCCTTTACATGTTGCGGTCCGGCTATCCCTTGCGGTACGTACCTTGTCGACCTTCCTCGTCAAAGGACCGTTCTCATGCCTTCTGCCGTCTCACGGATCACCGAGCTCATCCCCCCTCGAACCACCCCACGATCCCGGAACTGGGAGTCTGTAGAGAACGAGCTCGGCACTCCGCTGCCCGCCGACTACAAGCAACTTGCCGATATCTACGGCGCGGGAGTCTTCGATGAGGAGATCTGGCTTCTGGAACCTGGATGCGACCACCACGAGATCTTCAAAGACGATCTGAACTTGGTGTCTGCGGCCAAGGAACGCGACGAGGTGCTGGCCGACCTCTGGGAGTTCGAGGACAAGCCCGCAGAGCTCCGCGAAGACGGGGCGCGCGTGTTGCCCTGGGCCTTTTTCGAAGGGAGCGGCCACTTCCTCTACTGGGTCCTTCAGTCTGGCCAGGCACCGGACGACTGGACTGTCATCATGAACGAAGGACGCGGCCCCGAATGGGAGAGTCACCCCCTGTCGTGCAGCCAGTACCTCTTTGCAGCCATGACCGGAAACCTCGACTCCGTCTACTTTGACGGCCCGCTTGCCACAACCCACCAGTTCCAGCCCATCACAGAATTCGTCTAATGGTTGGCAGGCTCCGGGTGATCGAGCGTTCAGGTGGTGATCGACGTCAGTCGCAGGCGTGGCGCGGTTGGCGTTGGGCGGGTCCTCCTCGGGTGAGGCGGCGGGCCATACCGGCGATGGCGGCCCAGCGGATGATGGCCTCGGACACGGCGGGGTCGCGTTCATAGTCGCGGGCCAAGCGGCGGCAGGCGGTCAGCCAGGCCAGCGTCCTCTCCACCACCCACCTGCGGGAGATGATGTTGAAGCCGCGCTGGTCAGCGGGCTTGCGCACGATCTCCAGCGTGGTGCGCAGGGTGTCTCGTGCCCAGTCCACCAGCCTTCCTGCGAAGCCCTGGTCGGCAAAGACGTGCCGGACCGGAGTAGTCAGGTACGCCGACAGCAGGGCCGTCTTGGCGCCGTCACGGTCCTGCCAGCTCGCCGCCAGCACTGCGACCGTGACGAGGAAGCCGGTCGTGTCAGTGATGATGAACCTCTTACGACCGTTGACCTTCTTGCCTGCGTCGTAGCCGCGGCTAGTCCGGCCAACGGTGTCTGCGCCCTTGACGCTTTGCGAGTCGATGATGCCCGCCGACGGCTCATCGTCTCGTCCGGCCTGACGGCGGGCCTTGATGCGCAGCTCGCTCAGCAGCGCCTCGGTGACGCCGGCCTGTTCCCACTGCTGGAAGTACCAGTACACCGTCTGCCAGGGCGGCAGATCGGTGGGCAGGTACCGCCACGGGCAGCCCGAGCGCACCACGTACAGGATCGCATTCACGATCTCCCGGCGCGAGTGCTTCTCCGGACGCCCGCCGGTGTTCGGCTTGGGGAGTATGGGCTCGATCAGCTCCCACTGCGCGTCGGTCAAGTCCGAAGGGTAGCGATCTGGGGGCATTCGTCCACCCTGACGGCATCGGCACCCATCGTCACGCCACCACACCGAACATGGACGATCTTCTCAAACACGCTCTCAGTGATGACGAAAATTTAATGATAAAGAAAAACTGAACGAGGAACGACTTTTGCCCGGCCAGAAACGCCTTCGAGTAGCTGTTGCCAATCCTCTTCATGAGGAGTCCTACCAGCGCATCGTAGAGCGCGAACCCCGCGTGACGCTGCTCAATGATCTTTCACTGCTTCCCCCCA
This sequence comes from Nonomuraea sp. NPDC049750, assembly GCF_040659625.1. Classification (NCBI taxonomy): domain Bacteria; kingdom Bacillati; phylum Actinomycetota; class Actinomycetes; order Streptosporangiales; family Streptosporangiaceae; genus Nonomuraea; species Nonomuraea sp. NPDC049750. Next base: position 87,865 of record NZ_JBFANB010000010.1, on the reverse strand, counting down.
CACGGCACCGGGCGGATTTCTCCGGCGACCCCGAATTTCGGCGTACCCCTGAACAGCAGGCGGAATTCGAAGCCCTCCTCGATTCAGCCGACGCGCTGCTCGGGATCCCTGACGTCGATGCGGCGGCGCTGGGCCGGGCGGTGCGGTCGAACTCACGTCTTCGCTGGGTGCACGCGACCTCGGCCGGCGGTGGGCAGCAGGTCGGGAGGGCCGGACTGAGCCCGTCGCACCTCGAGAGGGTCACCTTCACCACCTCCGCCGGCGTGCATGGGTCGCCGCTGTCGGAGTTCGTGGTGCTGGGCATTCTCAGTGGTGCCAAAGACCTTCCCCGGCTGCTGCAATTGAAAAGCCGGCGCCACTGGAGCGAACGGTGGATGTCTCGGCAGATCTCCCGGCAAAAGGTGTTGATTCTTGGCTTCGGCGGGATCGGCCGGGCCGTCGCTCGATCTCTTTCCGCGCTGGGCATGAGCGTTACGGCCACCTCGCGCCACGCCGACGCCAAGCACCCCGATGTCGACAGATGTGTCAGCGTCGATGAACTGACCGAGGTGATCGGAGACATGGACGCGATCGTGTGCGCGCTGCCGGGCACCGATCTGACGAAAGGAATCGTCGACGAACGACTGCTCGCCCGGGTCAAACCCGGTGCCACACTCGTGAATGTGGGCCGAGGCACCGTGGTCGACGAATCGGCGCTCATCGCGGCGCTGGAGGACGGACGGATCGGTTTCGCCGCCCTCGATGTGTTCGAGGTCGAGCCGCTGCCCGCCGAGAGCCCGCTCTGGACCATGCCGAACGTCCTGATCAGCCCGCATACCGCGGCCCTCGCCGTCGACGAGGAGACGGCCGTCGTCGAGCTGTTCGCCGACAATGCCACGCGGCTGCTCGACGGGCATCCGCTCGTGAACGTCGTCGACACGGTCGAGTTCTATTGACCTGCCGGCTTCCTGGAAGAAGTCGGTCACCCGGCCGCGCCGGGGCCGGGCAGCAGGTCGACGTCGCCCGCGTGCATCGGCTCGCCGCAGTGGGCGCAGCGCAGGTCGACCCTGCTGATCTCACCGCACGCGTGATGGCGGTAGAGCACCGGCGGGCCGGCCTCGCCCGCGAGCCACTTGTCCCCCCAGCCGGCCATGACCATGAGCAGGTCGACGAGCTCGCCGCCCTTCGCCGTCAGGCGGTACTCGTAGCGCGGCCGCATGTCGTAGGCGTGGCGCTCCAGCACGCCCTGGTCGACGAGGTGGTTGAGCCGCTCGGTCAGCACCTTGCGGGAGATCCCGAGGTCGACCTGGATCTGGTCGAACCTGCTCACCCCGGCCCACACGTCACGCAGGATCAACGGCGACCACGGCTCCCCGATCACGTCGAGGGTGCGTGCGATGGAGCAGGCCATCTCCCTGAAGTTCGTGCGTTGCATGAGCGGAGTCTAGCAATTGGGGTTCCCTTAGGGAACTTAGAGTGTTACGGTCATGGAGTCTCTTCAAGGAACTCAAATACTGCCGCCAGGAGATGGTCACCATGCTCAAGCCCGACGTACGCCGCGTGCTCGACGGCACCTCGCTCGCCCACCTCGCCACCGTCCTGCCCGACGGCGCTCCCCACTCCGTTCCGGTCTGGGTCGGCACGTACGGCGACCAAGTCGCGATCATGACAGGCCCGGGCTCCCAGAAGGCCCGCAACCTGCGGCGCGACCCCCGGGTCGCACTCTCCCTGACGCCGCCCGACAACCCGTTCCAGCCGGTCCTCGTCCGCGGCAGGGTCGTCGAGTGGATCGAGGGCGACGCTGCCTGGGAGATCGTCGACCGGATCTCGACGAAGTACATCGGCGGCCCCTACACGCGCGATGTGGAGCGGGTCGTCGCGCTCATCGAGCCCGATCGGCAGAGCATGGGCTGAGACGCCCTGCCGCACGTCGTCCTGCTTCGTGAAGAGGAGCATCGATCTTCGCTTACTGTGCATCTCGGGGAAATCGCTGAGGCAGAATGTCCGAGCCAGGGCGTATAGATGCGCGGCGTGCCAGGGGGGATCACGGAGGATGACGTCGGGAATGGGCACTCAGGCTCAGGAGCAGCTCGGCCCTTATCGGATGATCGAGAAGATCGGCGAAGGCGGTATGGGGGTCGTCCATCTCGGTCTCGACGGCGCGGGCCGCAAAGTCGCGATCAAGGTGCTGCACCAGCATGTGGCCGCCGACCTCAAGGCCCGTGACCGGCTGGTCCGCGAGGTGGAGACCATGCAGCGGGTGCGCAGCCCGTACGTCGCCGAGGTGATCGACGCCGAGCTGGCGGGCGGCCGGCCGTATGTGGTGACCCGTTTCGCCGCGGGCCGCACGCTGGAGGACGCCGTGCTGTCCCAGGGCCCGATGGAGGCGCGCGAGGTCATCAGGCTCGCCCAGGGGCTGTGCCAGGCGCTGGTGGACGTGCACGCGGCCGGTGTGATCCATCGGGATCTCAAGCCGTCCAACGTCATGCTGGTCGGCGGCGAGCCGCTGGTCATCGACTTCGGCATCGCGCATCTGGTGAACGCGACCCGGCTCACGCTGACGGGCATGTTCGTGGGGACGCCGGGCTATCTCGCGCCCGAGATCATCCGCGACTCCCAGATCACCCAGGCGGCCGACGTGCACGCGCTCGCCTCGACGGTGTTCTTCGCCGCCACGGGGCTGCCGCCGTTCGGGACGGGGGCGTTCGAGACGGTCTGCTTCAACACCATGGAAGGGCGGGTGCAGCTCGACAAGGCGCCGATGTGGCTGCGGGACTGGCTCGGCCGGGCGCTGCAGGTCGATCCGGCGGCCCGGCCCAGCGCGCGGGAACTGCAGCGGATGGCCAGGGCGCTCGATCCGGCGGGCCGCCCGGCTCGGGCCGAATGGCACGGAGATCGTACGCCGGCGAGCCGCCTGGGTGAGGCCAAGGGGCGCGGAGACGGCACGCTCACCATGGACGCCGTCTCCGACCTGCTCCCGCCGGTCGACTACGCCGCGAGGCGCCAGGAGCAGCCGGCGTACGTACCCGCCCCGGCGCCGACCGTCCACACCGATCAGCCGGAGGAGCGCCGCCCGGCCCCGGCCCCCAAGGAGCCGTTCGACCTCCAGCGGTTCTTGGCCAGTAGCGGGTTCGTCGGGGTGCTCGCGGTCGTGACGCTGATGGCGTTGACCGTCGTCACGCCGGTCGCCATGGGGCTGCTGGCGGCGGCGCTCACGCTGGCGTTGCGCGTGGCCGAATACTTCTTGGGCGAGACCGAGCGGACGTGGTCCAGGGAGGCGCTCGTGGCGGGGGGTCACCTGCTCCTGTCGCTGGCGTTCGGCATCGCCGCCGCGACTTTCCTGCACATGGCCGGCCGGTTGAGCGTCGGCCACGCGGAATCCTTGGCCGCCGGCGCGTTCACGCTGGGGCTGTTCGTGCTGCCCGGCTCGGGGCCGGTACGGTGGGCCGCCTCGCACATCCTCGACCGCTTCCTGCCCGGCCGCACCGCGACCGTGGTGTCGGTGGCCGTGATGGGACCGATCGCGCTGACCTCGGTGATCGTGGCCCTGGTCCAGGCGTTGTAGCCCGGCCCGGACGGCGTTCGGCGTGGCGCACGTTCGCCCGGCTCGCGCGCCACCACCTCGCCGCCCGGCGGTGGCGCGCCGACCGTGACCGCTGTCGGCGCGAACGGCATCCCCGGTGGCTTCAGTTAGACGGGCTGGTCGGCTAGGCGGGCTGGTCGGCCGTCGCGCGCGCCGCCATCCGCCGTTCGAACCACAGGGAGCAGAACGGCGGGACCGCGCACGCCAGGCCCAGCACCACCGCGCCCCGGCTCCAGCCCGCCTCGCGCGCCGAGAGCAGGACTCCGATCACGTACAGCACGAACAGCGCTCCGTGGATCGGCCCGAACACCTTCACACCGAGTTCGCCGGTCGCGGTCACGTACTTGAAGAACATCCCGACCAGCAGCCCTGCCCACGAGCATGCCTCGGCCACCGCCACGACCCGGAACCAACCCAGCATTTCTCACCCTTTCGCCCGAAATGACGCGGATACTCTACAGGCTGTAGAGGATGGCGAACGGCGACCGAGGGTCGTTCTGGGGTGCATGATCGTCTGGCACACTAAGTCCATGAGTGGACGAGGTCGCCCGCCAGACCCGGACCTCGAAGCGCGGGTCCATGCCGCGGCGCTCGACCTGTACGGCGAGGTGGGCTGGGCGGGGTTCAGCCTGGACGTGGTGGCGCGGCGGGCGCGCGTGGGGAAGGCGGCCCTCTACAGCAGGTGGGGCAGCAAAGAGAAGCTGATCGTCGACGCGCTGACGGCCATGCACCCCGACCCTGACCCGAATGCCCCGAAACGGTCGGGGCTGCTGCGGGAGGACCTGGTCGTCATGGCGGTGAACATCCTCGACGGCTACTTCGACCGCCGGGGTCTGGTCATCCTGCGGGCGCAGATCGAGGCCAAGGTCTATCCGGAGCTGTTCGGTCATGCGCTGGAGCGGCTCCAGCGAGAGCGCATCAGGGAGGGCCGCGCCATCGTGGTGAGCGGCATCGACCGAGGCGAGCTTCCGGCGGGGACGTCCCCGGCTCGGGTGCTGGACGCGGTCGCGGGCATTCTGACCAACCACGTTCTGTCGACACCGGCCAGCCAGATGCCCGCGCTGATCAAGCGCAAGGAGAAGTTCGCCGAGGAGACCGTCGACTTCGTGCTGTCGGCCGTCGGCTACCGGTCAGCGGCCCAAGACGTCTGATCCGTCGCGGACGCAGGACCGGTTCCGGGGCGTCTGGCTTGTCCTTGGTCGGTCACTTGCCGGGCGGCTATTTACAGACCAAGTTCGTCTGTATTAGCGTGCGGATCAGCGCGCCAACGGCTTGATCGGCTCACGGATATGGCCCTGACGCGGCCTCCCGGAAGGAGCACAGACATGGCCCCCAGCCCGTGACTCTCACGAACGCGAGCAGCCCCGGCCGGATCGTCGCGGTGCTGGCTTTCGGCGGCATGGTCGTCTCCATGATGCTCACCCTCGTGGCGGCCGTCATCCCAAGGCTGCCCGAACGCGTCGGGCGGTCTAGCGTCGGGCGGTCTAGCGTCGGGCGGTCTAGCGTCCGGCGATCTAGCGTCCGGCGATCTAGCGTCCGGCGATCTGCAGCCGACCAGCAAGGTACGGCCCCCCACCTGACGGAACCGATCCCTACTGAACAGTCCTGAACACCGCTGCGCACACATGAAGGGCATTCCATGGGAGCTCTTGACGGCAGGATCGCCATCATCACCGGCGCGGGCCGCGGCATCGGCGCCTCCATCGGCCGGATGTTCGCCGCCCAGGGCGCGAAGCTCGTGCTCAACGACCTCGGCGCCGGCCCGGACGGCACGGGCGGCGACGCCGGTCCCGTACAGGACGTCGCCGAGGAGATCAACGACCTCGGCGGCCAGGCCGTTGCCGACACCGGCGACATCGCCGAGACCGCGACCGGCCGGCGCCTGGTCGACCTGGCCGTGGAGAACTACGGCGGGCTCGACATCGTCGTCAACGTCGCCGGCATCCTCCGCGACAAAATGATCTTCAATCTGCCCGAGGAGGACTGGGACGCCGTCATCCGGGTGCACCTGCGCGGCCACTACAGCACGATCAAGCCCGCGGCCGCGTACTGGCGCGGCCAGCGCAACCCGGACGGCCACTATCGCGTCATCAACTTCACCTCGGACTCGGCGCTCCAGGGCTCCCCGGGCCAGCCCAACTACGCCGCCGCGAAGATGGGCATCATCGGCCTGACCGCCTCGCTCGCCAACGGCCTGGCCCGGTACGGCGTGACCGCGAACGCCATCGCCCCCGGCGCGGCCACCCGCCTGACCGCGACCGTCCCGGACGACAAGAAGCTCGGCGACGATTCCCGCCTCGCGGAGGTCATGTCGCCGGACAACATCGGGCCGATCGTCACCTACATCGCCGGCACCGAGTCGGACTGGCTGTCGGGGCGTACGCTCGGCGCCGCCGGGTACGAGGTCAGGCTGTGGAACACGCCCGAGGTCGTCGAGACCGTCGCCTCGGACGGCCCGTGGGACCTCCAGGACCTCGCGGACAAGGTCGCGAAGTCGTTCCGCCCCAAGGCCGACGGCCTGCCGCCATCGCTCTTCATGGCCCAGATCCCGAAGTGAGCCGATCAGCACCTTAGGCCCGTCCATGCCGACAGGAGAGGGAAGCCCTATGTCCTCTACCACCCCATCAACCACGGCACCCATCGGCTTCTACGAGATCGCCGCCGCCGACCCCGGCCGGGTGGCCATCATCGATCCGGACGGATCGGCTCTCACCTCCGGCGAGCTGCTGGCACGGGTCAACCGCGTCTCACGCGCCCTGCGGTCGCACGGTCTCACGGCGGGCGACGCCGTGGCGGTGGCGGTGCACAACGGTCACGAGTATCTGGAGTTGTCGCTGGCCCTGGGGCAGGTCGGGATGTTCCTGGTTCCGGTGAACTGGCGGCTGGCCCCGGCCGAGATGCGGTACATCATCCAGGACTCCGGGGCCAAGGTCGTGGTCATGGACGCCGAGCAGGCGGCGACGCTGCCGCTCGAGTCGCTCCCGGAGCACCGGTTCGTGGTCGGTGGCGCGCTGGACGGCTGGCTGCCCTATCCGGAGCTGGGTGCGGGCGAGTCGGCCGACACGCCGCCGCAGCGCCGGCTCGGGTCCGTCATGGGCTACACCTCGGGCACCACGGGCAGCCCCAAGGGCGTACGGTTCCCGCTGCCGGACGTCCTTCCGGAGGCGGCGATCACGTCGTTCACGGCCTTTGTCTCCCGCTACGAGATCACCGTGGCCGAGGGGGTACACCTGGTGTGCTCGCCGATCTACCACGCCGCTCCCAGCGGCCACGCCTCCGCCTTCCTGCACCTCGGCCACACGGTGGTGCTCCAGGACAGGTTCGATGCCGAGGATGTGCTGCGGGCGGTGGAGCGATACCGCGTGACCAGCGTGCACATGGTTCCCACGCACTTCCACCGCCTGCTGCGCCTGCCGGAGGAGGTGCGGTCCGCGTACGACCTGTCCAGCCTGGAGGCGGTCATCCACGCGGGCGCGCCGTGCCCAGTGCCGATCAAGCAGCAGATGATGGAGTGGCTGGGCCCGCGGGTGTGGGAGTACCTGGGGTCCACCGAGGGCAGCGTATCCCTGGTGAGCCCGCAGGAGTGGCTGGCAAAGCCCGGCACCGTGGGACGGCCGGTGCCGAACACGGACGTGAAGATCCTCGACGAGGACGGCAAGGAGGTGCCTGCCGGGGAGGCGGGCACCATCTACTTCGGCACGCGGGGGCGGCGGCCGGCCTTCGAGTACAACAACGACTCGGACAAGACCGCGGCCGCGCGGCGGGGCGACCTGGTCACCGCCGGCGACTACGGCTACTTCGACGAGGACGGCTACCTGTTCCTGTTGGACCGGCGGACGGACCTGATCATCTCCGGCGGCGTGAACATCTACCCGGCCGAGATCGAGCAGGCCCTGATCACGCATCCCGCCGTCGCCGACGTCGCGGTCATCGGCGTGCCGGATCCGGACTGGGGCCAGAGCGTGCTCGCGGTCATTCAACCGGCCGCCGGCGCGGTGCCCGGTGACGAGCTGGCCGCCGAACTCCGCGCGCACTGCGCCGAGTATCTGGCCTCGTTCAAGATCCCGCGCCGGTACGAGTTCCGCGCCGACTTCCCGCGGACCGAGACGGGCAAGCTGCAGCGCCGCAAGCTGCGCGATGCCTACATTTAAGGAGTACACGTGAAGGTAGGTGTGCACGTCGGCGGCCCGCCGTCGCCGGACGTCGCGCGGTTCGCCGGATGGGCCGAGGAGACCGGCTTCGACGTCGTCACCACCACCGAGGTCGATCACGATCCCTTTCTGCCACTGGCGCTGGCCGCCCAGGCGACCAGCCGGGTGCGGCTCGCGACGGGCATCGCGGTCGCTTTCGCGCGCACGCCGATGGCGTTGGCGTACATCACCAACGATCTTCAGGCGCTCTCCGGCGGGCGCTTCGTCCTCGGCCTCGGCACCCAGACCAAGCCCCACATCACCCGCCGCTTCAGCATGGAGTGGGGCAAACCGGTGACCCGGATGCGGGAGTACATCACCGCCCTGCGTGCGATCTGGAACGACTGGAACAAGGGCGAGGAGGTGCGGCACGTGGGGGAGTACTACCGGCACACGCTCATGACGGCGACCTTCCGCTCGGCGCCGCACGGACACGACAATCCGCCGATCCACCTCGCCGCGGTCGGCCCGGCCATGACGCGGCTGGCCGGTGAGGTGGCGGACGGGCTGATACCGCACGGCTTCAGCACCGAACGGTATTTCCGCGAGGTCACCCTGTCGGCTCTGGAGGAGGGCCTGGAACGGGCCGGTCGTGACCGGTCCGAGGTGAGCGTCCACTGTCCCGGCTTCGCGCACGTGTACGCCCCGGACGGCTCCATAGACGAGCAGCGGCGGATGCTGCGCGGCCGGATCGCCTTCTACGGCTCCACCCCCGCCTACCGAGGGGTTCTCGCCCTCCACGGCTGGGAGGAACTGCACGAGCGGCTCCACGCGCTGTCCGTCCGTCCGGAGGCCGACCGCTGGGACCGAATGGCCGACCTGGTCGATGACGAGGTGCTCGACACGTTCTGTACGAGCGGCACGCTGCCCGAAGTGGCGGCGGAGCTGCGCCGCCGATTCGGCGGGCTGGTCGACCAGGTGCACCTCCATCCACCGGCGGGCACGCCGGAGACGGAGATCCGCGCCGCCCTGGCCACGCTCCACGACTCCGTCCCGCCCGTGGGAGAGCGAGCCCTTCCTGCGGGCGAGCGATAGGTCGCCTCAGCGGGTCTCGAGGTGGGCCTGGATGGCGTCCATGACGGCTCGCGGCGAGGCCGAGCGGCTGAAGGTGGCCACCACCACCTGCTCGCCCTTCTCCTGGGGCTGCTCCAGGTGGCGGAACGTGGCGATCACATAGCCGAGAGCGTGGTCCAGGAGCCCGAAGGGATCGTAGGCGCCGCCGGCCCGCAGCCAGCCGCGCAGGACCTGGTTGTGCGCCGCCACGACGGAGGCGGCCATGAGTTCGGCCCGCAGGCCGGCGTCGGGCGAGTCGCCGAGCCATTCGCCGACGAACTCCCGGAACAGCCGCTGGTAGCGGGCCACGCTGGCGATCTCCCGGTCGCGCAGCGCGGGCACCTCCCGGACCAGGCGGTAGCGGCGCAGCGACACCTCGGCGTCGTCGACGTAGTGGGCGAGCACGAGGCGTACGGCGTCGGTGATGGCCACGATCGCGGTGTCGGCGGCGGAGGCGCGCAGGCGGGTGTCGATCTTGGCCAGCAGCGCGTCGTGGTCGGGGAAGATCGCGTCTTCCTTGGAGTGGTAATGGCGGAAGAACGTGCTGCGGCTCACGCCCGCCCGGGCGGCGATGTCGTCCACGGTCGTGGCGTCGTAGCCGTTCTCGTCGAACAGGGCGACGGCGGCTTCGGCCAGGCGGTGGCTGATGCTCGGGTTCGGCACAGGGGCCATTCTTCCGGATTCAGGGGTGTCCAAAACGTACGAAACTCAGTACCGTACTTATGAAACTCAGTCCCATGGACGGTGATGGATGAGACCACCTGACACCGCGGGCAGCCTCGCCCGCCTGAAGGAGCGGCTCGACGAGGCCGTCCACGTCGCCGAGGCGCGCGCGGCGACCAAGCAGCACGCCAAGGGCAGGCTGACCGCCCGCGAGCGGATCGAGCGGCTGCTGGACGACGGCTCGTTCGTCGAACTGGACGCCCTCATGAAGGGTTCGCTCGGTTACGGTGACGGCGTGGTGACCGGGTACGGGACGGTGGACGGCCGCCAGGTGTGCGTGTTCTCACAGGACTTCACGGTCGCGGGCGGCAGTCTGGGTGAGGTGTACGGGCAGAAGATCTGCAAGGTCATGGACCTGGCGATGCGCAACGGGTGCCCGATCGTCGGCATCAACGAGGGCGCCGGGGCGCGCATCCAGGAGGGTGTGGTCTCGCTCGGGCTGTACGGCGAGATCTTCCGCCGCAATATCCGCGCCTCCGGTGTGATCCCGCAGATCTCCCTCATCATGGGCGCCTGCGCGGGCGGTCACGTGTACTCGCCGGCGCTCACCGACTTCACGGTCATGGTGGACGAGTCCTCGCACATGTTCGTCACGGGCCCGGACGTGATCAAGACCGTGACCGGCGAGGACGTCACGTTCGAGGAGCTCGGCGGCGGGCGGGTGCACAACAGCCGCAGCGGCGTGGCCCACTACCTGGCGCACGACGAGGACGACGCGCTGGACTACGTCCGGGCGTTGCTGTCGTACCTGCCGGACAACAACCTCGACGAGCCGCCGCACTCGGTGTTCGAGGCGGACCTGGAGCCTTCGGCCGACGACCTGGCGCTGGACGTGCTGGTCCCGGACTCGCCGAACCAGCCGTACGACATGCACGAGGTGATCGGCGCGCTGCTGGACGACGGCGAGTTCCTGGAGGTGCAGGGGCTGTTCGCGCCCAACATCGTGGTCGGCTTCGGCCGGATCGAGGGCCGGCCGGTCGGCGTGGTGGCCAACCAGCCGATGCGGCTGGCCGGGACGCTCGACATCGACGCCTCCGAGAAGGCCGCCCGGTTCGTACGCACCTGCGATGCCTTCAGCGTCCCGGTCCTTACGCTGGTGGACGTGCCCGGCTTCCTGCCCGGCACCGACCAGGAGTGGAACGGCATCATCCGGCGCGGCGCCAAACTCCTGTACGCCTACGGCGAGGCCACCGTCCCGCTCGTCACCGTCATCACCCGCAAGGCCTACGGCGGCGCGTACGACGTGATGGGCTCCAAGCACCTGGGCGCCGACGTCAACCTGGCCTGGTCCACCGCCCAGATCGCGGTCATGGGCGCCCAGGGCGCGGTCAACATCCTGCACCGCAAACGCCTGGCCGCCGCCGACGACCCCGACACGCTGCGCGCCGAGCTGGTCCACGAGTACGAGGACACCCTCGCGACCCCGTACCTGGCGGCCGAACGCGGTTACGTGGACGCCGTCATCCGGCCGAGCGAGACCCGCCGCGAGGTGACCAGGGCGCTGCGGCTGTTGCGCGGCAAGCGCGACGCCCTGCCGCCCAAGAAGCACGGGAACATCCCGCTGTGAGCAACATCAAGCCCGGGGGCGAGGGAGCCGAGCGGGCGGCCGGGGCGCCGACGGATCCGCCCGCCGTGCGCGTGGTGAAGGGCGCTCCGACGCCGGAGGAGCTCGCCGCCCTGGTCGTGGCTTTGCGTCTGGTGCGACCGGCGGCCGACGCCCCGCCACCCGCCGTCACCCGCGCCCGGCGCGTGCTGCGCCGTCCCCTCGTGCCAGGCCCGCGCGGCTGGCGGGAGTCGAGCTGGAACCTGGGAGGACACCTGTGAGCCTGCGCAAAGTGCTGATCGCCAACCGCGGCGAGATCGCCGTCCGCATCGTCCGCGCCTGCCGGGACGCCGGCATCGGCTGCGTGGCCGTCTACGCCGATCCCGACCGCGACGCGCTGCACGCCCGCCTGGCCGACGAGGCGTACGCGCTGGACGGCGCCACGCCGGGGGAGACGTACCTGTCGATCGACAAGATCATCGAGGTGGCGGCGCGGTCGGGCGCCGACGCCGTACATCCCGGTTATGGCTTTCTGGCGGAGAACGCCGCCTTCGCCCAAGCGGTCATCGACGCCGGGCTGATCTGGATCGGCCCGCCCCCGGCGGCGATCACCGCCCTCGGCGACAAGGTCGAGGCCCGGCACATCGCCCAGAAGGTAGGAGCTCCGCTGGTGGCCGGAACGGCCGACCCGGTGTCCGGGGCGGACGAGGTGCTGGCGTTCGCGCGGGAGCATGGCCTGCCGATCGCCATCAAGGCGGCGTTCGGGGGCGGCGGGCGCGGGCTCAAGGTCGCCCGCACCCTGGAGGAGATCCCCGACCTGTACGACAGCGCGGTCCGCGAGGCGGTGGCGGCGTTCGGGCGGGGCGAGTGCTTCGTCGAGCGCTACCTCGACCGGCCCCGCCACGTCGAGACCCAGTGCCTGGCCGACGCCCACGGCGGCGTGGTCGTGGTCAGCACCCGCGACTGCTCGCTCCAGCGCCGCCACCAGAAGCTGGTCGAAGAGGCGCCCGCGCCGTTCCTCACCACGGAGCAGGAGGCCCTGCTGCGCGACAGCTCCAAGGCCATCCTGCGCGAGGCCGGCTACGTCGGCGCCGGGACCTGCGAGTTCCTCGTCGGCCAGGACGGCACGATCTCCTTCCTGGAGGTCAACACCCGCCTGCAGGTCGAGCACCCGGTCAGCGAGGAGGTCACCGGCATCGACCTCGTACGCGAGATGTTCCGTATCGCCGACGGCGAGCCGCTGGGCTACGACGACCCGCCCGCTCGCGGCCACTCGATCGAGTTCCGGATCAACGCCGAGGACCCCGGCCGCGGCTTCCTGCCCGCCCCCGGCACGATCACCCGCTGGCACGCCCCCTCGGGTCCCGGCGTCCGTCTCGACGGCGGCTACGAGCAGGGCGAGACCGTGCCCGGCTCCTTCGACTCCCTGGTCGCCAAGCTGATCGTCACCGGCGCCACTCGCGAGCAGGCGCTCCAGCGCGCCCGCCGGGCGCTGGCCGAGTTCGAGGTCGACGGCATGCCCACCGCGCTGCCCTTCCACCGGGCGGTCGTGGACGACCCGGCGTTCACCGCCGAGCCGTTCACCGTCCACACCCGCTGGATCGAGACCGAGTTCGACAACCGCCTCACCCCGTACGCCGGACCGGCCGCCACGGCGGAACCGGCGGAGCGGGACCGGATCACCGTCGAGGTGGCAGGCAAGCGACTGGAGGTCGTCCTGCCCGCCGGCATCACCGGCCCGCAGAGCGCCGGTACGCCCAGGGCCGCCGCCCCCCGGCGTCGAGGCGCGGGCGCCGTGCGTTCCGCGCCCAGCGGAGACGCCCTGGTCAGCCCGATGCAGGGCACCATCGTCAAGCTGGTGGCCGCCGACGGCGACACCGTGCGCGAGGGCGACACCATCGTGGTCCTGGAGGCCATGAAGATGGAGCAGCCGCTGACCGCCCACAAGGACGGCACCGTGGTGGGGATGTCCGCCCAGGTGGGCGCCACTGTCGCGGCGGGCGCGGTGATCTGCGAGATCAAGGACCCGTCGTGACCGCGGCGCGCGTCAGCCGTTCCGCTTCTTGTACGCGGCCTGCGCCTCGGTCAGCCTGGCCGCGAACTGGTCCAGGAAGTCCTTGGCGCTGAGCTGGCCGAGCAGCACCTTCTGGAACTGCGGCTCGGCCCAGGTCTTGGTGATCTCGTTGAACTCCGGCAGGTGGTAGGGCATCTGCACGACCTTGGTCGCCGGGTCGTTCAGCACCCGCCGCGCCTCGACGATGTGCGCGGCCCGCGTGCCTTGCACGTCGGTGTTGGCCGGGATGACGCCGGTCTTGTCGGCGATGTACCCGTCCATCTCCTTGGCGGCGAAGAACTCCGCGAGCTTGAACGCGGAGTCCTTGTTCTCGCCGGCCGAGAAGACGCCGACACCGCTGACCGGGTTGGACAGCACCGTCTGGACGCCGGAGTCGGACTTGGGCACGGAGAACGAGGCCACCTTCTCGGGGCCGAGCGCCTTCATATGGTCCTGGTAGGAGCCCAGGTTGTGCTGCATGACGGCGATGCTGCCCGCGGTGTCGAACTGGGCGACCATCTTGACGTAGTCGTTCTGCAGGTCGGCCTCGGGCGTGTTCTTCTTGTAGAGGCCGGCGTACTTCTCCAGCCCCGTCACGTTGCGCGGGTCATTGAGCGTGGCCTTGCCCGAGGCGTCGAAGAACTCCGTGATGCCGGACTGCCCGTAGACGACCTCCAGCATCTGCGCGATCGAGCCCGCACCGCCGCGGATGGTGAAGCCGAACCGGTTCTCCTTGGGCTTGGTCAGCTTGTCCACCGCCGAGAAGAACTCCGACCACGTCTTGGGCGGCGCCAGCCCGGCCGCGGCGAACCAGTCCTTGCGGTACCAGAACGCGCCGGCGTTGGTGGAGGTCGGGATGATGTACGTCTTGCCGTTCGGCACGACGTTCTTGACGGTGGTCAGGAGGGCGTCGTTGAACTTGCCGTTCAGCGCGGGGTTCTTGGCGATGCGCGCGTCCACGGGTTCGAGCGCCTTCTGGGCGACCAGGTTGCCCAGGCCGGAGGTGGCCACATCGGCCACGTCGGGCACGCCGCCGCCCGCGATCGCCGTGTCCAGCTTCTGGGCCGCCTGCGCGATCGGCACGCCCACGTAGGTGACCTTGATGGCCGGGTTGGCCTTCTCGAACTCGGCGATGGCGTTCTGCCAGATCGGCGTCCGCGCGGGACCGGCGTTGGTGTCCCAGAAAGTGATCTCGGTCTTGCCGCCGGAGCCCGTACCCGAGCCGCATCCGGCCAGCACGGCCGCGGCCAGGAGCATGGCAGGCACACGTCGTCTCATTGCCCTCTACCTTTCGATGTCCATGGTGAACGCCTCTCGATGTCCACGGTGAACGCCTCGAAGATCGCCTCGCCGGTTCCGCTCCCGGCGGCGAACAGGCCGAGCACCGCGCCGACCCATTGGCCCCGTGTGGCCTGGAACGGCGCGCCGATCTCGCGCAGTCCCTCTCCGGTGTCGGCCAGGAAGGTGACGAGCGCGCCGTCGCCGATCCGCGCGCCGACGGTGACGGGTCCGTCGACCGGTACGGGTTCGGCGTCACCGCACACGAGCACGGGCCCGTCCGACGTGCTCGCCAGACCCACGTAGGCGTAGGTGAAGCCGAGCACGACCAGGCCCGCCCGGCCCTCGCCCGACAAGGTGAGCGTGGTGGTGACCAGGCAGGGCGCGCCGGGCAGCCGCTGGCCGAGCACGGCGCCTCGGTCTCTCAGGTCCTCGGGTCCCGGCACGCAGGTCAGGCGCAACGTGCCGTGGCTCAGCTCCCACCAGGACGGGTCCGGGTCGGCCTGCCAGCTCCACTGCAGCCCCAGCGCGGGGCCGGCGAAGTCGTCGGAGGTGGCCGGCTCGCCCGGCACATCGCCCAGGACCGGCAGTGCGGCCTCGGCCACGGGCTCGCCCTTGTCGCCCATCACCGGCCAGCCGTCCTCCCACGCCATCGGCTGCAGGTGCACGACCCGGCCGTAGGGTCCGCGGTCCTGGAAGTGCATGAACCAGTGCTCGCCGGACCGGGTGTCCACCCAGCCGCCCTGGTGCGGGCCGTTGACGTCGGTGCCGCCCTGCTCCAGCACGATCCGGTCCTCGTACGGGCCGAAGATCGACTCAGCCCGGAACACCGACTGCCAGCCCTGCTCGACCCCGCCCGCAGGCGCGAAGATCCAGTACACCCCGTCGTGCTTGTACAGCTTGGGCCCCTCAAGGGTCCGGTAGCCGGGCAGCAGGTCGGCGTCGATGACCAGCGTGCCCTCATCCAGCACCTTGCTCGCGTCCGGGGCCATGCGGTGCAGGGTGAGCCGGTTGTTGATCCCCGCGCGGCTCTTGGCCCAGCCGTGCACCAGGTACGCCTGCCCGTCCTCGTCCCACAGCGGGCACGGGTCGATCAGCCCCGAGCCGGGCTTGACCACATGCGGCGCGGTCCACGGACCCCGCGGGTCCGCCGCGCTGACCTGGTAGATCCCCACGTCGGGATCCCCGTAGAAGATCCAGAACCGGCCGTCGTGGTGGCGCAGCGACGGCGCCCACACCCCGCAGCCGGGCCGTACGTCGGCATAGCCGCTGGTCACGGCGTGCCCGATGATCGTCCAGCCGACCAGGTCGCGCGAGTGCAGGATCGGCAGGCCGGGGACCTTGGTGAAGGTGGAGGCCGTCAGATAGAAGTCGTCGCCCACGCGGATCACGTCGGGGTCGGACCAGTCGGCGTTGAGGACGGGGTTGCGGTAGGTCGCGGTCATCCCTTCACCGCCCCCGCCGACATCCCCTCGACGAGATAGCGCTGGATGAAGGCGAAGACGATGACGACGGGCAGAGCGGCGACGACGCCGCCGGCGGCGAGGGCGCCGAAGTCGACGCTGTTCTCGCCGAGGTTGTAGGCCAGGCCCACGGGCACGGTGAACTTCTCCTGGTCGTTGAGGAACATGAGGGCGAAAAGGAAGTTGTTCCAGCTGTGGATGAAGGCGAACGAGCCGACCGCGACCAGCGCGGGCCGCAGCAGCGGCAGCACGATGGCCAGGAAACCGCGCAGCCGGCCGCAGCCGTCCACCCAGGCCGCCTGCTCCAGCTCGTACGGGATGTTGCGGATGAAGCCGCTGATGAGGATCAGCGAGAGCGGGAGCTGGAAGACCGTCTCGGCGATCACGAGACTCCACAGCGAGTTCGTCAGGGACAGCGTCCTGAAGATCTCGAACAACGGGATGATCATCAGGGCGCCGGGGATGAACTGCGTGCACAGCATCCCGACCATGAACGCGGCCTTGCCGCGGAAGCTGTAGCGGGCCAGGGCGTACCCGCCGGCCAGGGCCATTACCGTGGTCGCGACCAGCGAGGCGAACCCGACGAGCAGGCTGTTCTGGAAGAAGACGGCGAACCCCATCCCATTCCAGACCGTGTCGAAGTGCTCGAACGTGATCGGCCACGGGAAGATCGCCGTCGATCCGGTGGGCCGGAACGCGAAGACCAGCATCCAGTAGAACGGCACCAGCGTGAACAGCAGATACAGCCCAAGCGGAAGGTAGATGTGCCAGCGCGGCACGCGGTCACCGCGCTTCGGGGGCGGGGCCTGCTCGCGGCGGGCGGCCACGGGACGTTCGGTCACCAGGGTCATGACTTCGCCCCGAACTTGCTCAGCCGCAGATAGACGATGGAAAAGAAGGTCAGGATCAGGAGCGCCACCATGGTCAGCGCGGTGGCGTAGCCGAAGTCGTGCGACTGGGCGGCCAGCGAGGCCACGTACAGCGGCAACGTGGTGGTCTGGTGGGCGGGGCCGCCGCCGGTCAGGGTGTAGAGGAGATCGACGTTGTTGAACTCCCATACCGAGCGCAGCAGCGTGGACAGGATGATCGCGTCGCGCAGGTGCGGCAGCGTGATGTGGAAGAACCTGCGCGTCCGGGTCGCGCCGTCCACGGAGGCGGCCTCGTACAGGTCCTTCGACACCGACTGCAGGTCGGCCAGCAGCAGGATCGCGAAGAACGGCACCCCGCGCCACAGCTCGGCCAGCACCGCCGCCCAGAACACGCTTCCCGGGTTGGCCAGCGGCGCCGCACCATAATCGATCAGGCCCAGGTCGGCCAGATAGCGCGACACCCCCGTGAACGGGTTGTACAGCAGGACCCAGATCGCGGTGGTGAGCACCCCCGAGACCGCCCACGGGGAGAAGACCATCGCCCGGGACAGCGCGCGGCCGACGAAACTCTCGTTGACGATCAGCGCCAGCGCTAGTCCGAGCGCGAACTGCAGGACGACCTCGACGACCACCCACCTGGCGCTGAAGCCGAGGCTCTGCCAGAAGATCGGATCCTCGAACAGCAGCGTGCGGAAGTTGTCGAGCCCGGCGAAGCCGTTGTCCCGGGGCTTGGTCACGTTGTAGCGCTGAAGGCTGTAGTAGATCACGCTGGCCATCGGGTACACGAGGAACCCGAGCATCGCGACCACCGACGGCGCGATCAGCACGTAAGGCGTCCACGACCCTCGCCGGCGGGGTTTCGAGAGTGGCGGATGCGCCGAGACGACGGCCAATGTGCCTGACTCCTTCGGAATGCGGATGCAATCGGTTGCAGACACGTTGCGACAGTACGAACGCGGCGTCAACGGCACAAAAGCAACCAACAACCTCCTCAACAGGAGAAATGGCCTAAAACTCGAAATTTTCGGGCGCTACTGCTGGCCCCGTGCGGTGCGGCGGAGGAGGGTGAGGTCCATGGCAACCGAAGACCCACTCCAGCCGATGCCCAAGCTCGCGGCCATCGCCCGAGAGGTGGGCGTTTCGGTGGCCACGGTCTCCAAGGCGCTCAACGGGCGAGCCGATGTCTCGACGCGCACCCGGCAGCTGATCACCGAGGTGCTGGCGCGGCGCGGCTATTCCCGGCAGCGGTCCAAGCCCCTCAAGGGGAGCCTGGTCGACGTCATGCTGCAAGGGCTGGGCTCGGCGTACGCGCTGGCGATCCTCCAGGGAGTGGAGGAGGCGGCCTGGCAACTGGGCGTGGACCTGGTGGTCTCCGCCGTGGTCGACCGCACCAAGCACGGCCAGCCGCCGCCCGCGTGGCTCAACCGGCTCAGCGCCCGTGACAGCGCCGGAGTGCTGCTGGTGCGTACCCTGCCGACCAGCACGCAACGGGCCTGGCTGAGCGACCACGGCATCCCGGCCGTGGTCGTCGAGCCGCGGCGGGCCGTCCCGCGTGGCCTGCCCGTCGTCGCCTCCACGAACGTGGCCGGTGCCCGGGCCGCCACCGAGCACCTCATCGGCCTCGGGCACGAGCGGATCGCCATCGTCGTCGTCCGCGCCAGCACCGCTCCCGCCTGAAAGTTTCAAGCGTGACCTTGGGATTTCGACTCGCCCGCGCTTGTTGAGTTGACATCCCTAGTGAAGGTGGCCCTTCCTCAGTGGCGACGAGAGCCTCTGCGGCGTCGAGAGCCTCAGCGGCGTCGAGAGGAAGGAGAAAAACGACATGTTCGTGCGCAAGCATGCGGGCGTCGCCCTGCTGGCGGCTACGGCGATGGTCTGCGGAGCCGTACCGCAGGCCGCGCAGGCGGCGGCCGCACCCGTCGCCGGTGGCGTCTACCAGCTCAAAGTGACCAAGAGCGGCCAGTGCCTGGACGTGACGGGTGGCTCGCAGGACAACGGCGGCCTACTGCAGCAGTGGGGTTGTTCGGGAGCCACCTGGCAGCAGTTCACGGTCGTCTCGGCCGGCTCCGGCATCTACACCCTGCGCGCCGTCAACAGCGGGCGTTGCGTGGACGTGCCCGGCGGCGCGGCCACCAGCGGGCTGCGGTTACAGCAATGGGGCTGCGGCGACGGCACGAAGACCAACCAGCAGTGGCGGTTCGTGGCCTCCGGCAGTGGGACGTACCAGGTCGTCAACGTGGCCACCGGCCTGTGCATGAGCGACGAGGGCGCCTCCACCGCCTCCGGCGCGTCGATCATCCAGGAGACCTGCACCGCCAACACCAACAAGCAATGGGCCTTCGAGTCCCTGGCCAAACCCACAGTGGCGGCGGATGGTTCCGGCACCTACCGGACCGTTCAGGCCGCCGTCGACGCCGTGCCCGCGGGCAACGCCAGTCGGGTGACGATCACCATCGCGCCCGGGTCGTATCGCGAGATCGTCCGGGTCCCCTCGAACAAGCCGTACATCACGCTCCAGGGACTCGGTTCCTCGGCGGCCCAGACTGTGATCGTTAACAATCACTATGCGGGCCAGTACGGGACATTCAACAGCGCCACCGCCTTCGTCGACGGCCACGATTTCATCGCCACCAACCTGACGATCTCCAACGACTTCGACGAGAACCCGAACGTCACCGGCCATCAGGCGGTCGCGCTCAACCTGAACGCCGACCGCGCGGTCCTGCGCAACGTACGCCTGCTCGGCGACCAGGACACCTTCCTGGTCAACAACGCGGCCCGCGCCTACGTCGCCGGTTCCTACGTCGAGGGCACGGTCGACTTCGTCTTCGGCGGCGGCACCATCGTCTTCGACAACTGCGACGTCTACGAGAAGCGCAGCACCGGCGGCCCGATCACGGCCGCGAGCACCGACGCGGCCAAGACCTACGGCTTCCTGTTCTACAAGTCGCGGATCTCCGGAGGGTCCTCGGCCGGGACCACCACCCTGGGCCGTCCCTGGCGTCCCGATGCACAGGTGCTCTACCGGGAGTCAACGCTCAGCTCGGTGATCAATACCGGCCAGCCGTGGACCGACATGTCCGGCAACTCATGGAAGAACGCCCGCTTCTTCGAGTACCGGAACACCGGCTCGGGCGCCGGCTCGAACGCCAACCGGCCGCAGTACAGCGACGCCCAGGCCGCGAACTACACGCCCCAGAAGTACCTGGCCGGCTCCGACGGCTGGAACCCCCTTTCCTAAGGACGATCATGAACCTCCGTGCAACGCTCACCGCGCTGACCGTCCTGGCCGCGCTCGGGGTGGCCGCCGCGCCCGCCCAGGCGGCCACCCCAGTCGCCGGCGGAACCTACCAGCTCAAAGTGACCAAGAGCGGCCAATGCCTGGACGTGACGGCGGGGTCGAAGGACAACGGCGGGCTGCTGCAGCAGTGGAGCTGCAGCGGTGACAGTTGGCAGCAGTTCACCCTCCGCTCGGCCGGGACGGGCATCTACCACCTGGTCAACGTCAACAGCGGGCGCTGCGTCGACGTCCCCAGCGGCACCACCGCCTCCGGTGTGCGGCTGCAGCAGTGGGGCTGCGGCGACGGCACCAAGACCGACCAGCAGTGGCGGTTGGTGGCCTCGGGCAGCGGGACGTACCAGGTCGTCAACGTCGCGAGCGGCCTGTGCGTGAGCGACGAGGGCGCCTCCACCGCCTCCGGCGCGTCGATCATCCAGGAGACCTGCACCGCCAACACCAACAAGCAATGGGCCTTCGACCCGGTGGGCGCCGCGCGCACCTGGCCGAGCACCGCCGACGGTTTCGCCGCCACCAGCGGAAACGGGCTGAGCACCACCACCGGCGGCGCGGCCGGCGCCACGGTGACCGTCACCACCTACGCCGACCTGGTGAAGTACGCCACCTCCGCCACCCCGTACACCATCCGGGTCAATGGCGCGATCACCGTCACCCCGTACGGCACCGAGATCAAGGTCGCCTCCAACAAGACCATCGTCGGCGTGGGCACCAGCGGCCACATCGTCAACGGCGGCTTCTTCCTGGGCACCGGCGTCAGCAACGTGATCATCCGCAACCTGACCATCCGCGACACCCGCATGGCCGACGACGACCCCGACGACAAGCTCTACGACTACGACGGCATCCAGATGGACACCGCCCACCACGTCTGGATCGACCACAACCGCATCATCCGGATGAACGACGGCCTGATCGACAGCCGCAAGGACACCAGTTACCTCACGGTCTCCTGGAACGTCATGGCCGAGAACAACAAGTCGTTCGGCATCGGCTGGACCGACAACGTCACCGCCCGCATGACCATCCACCACAACTGGATCCACGACAACAACCAGCGCAACCCCAGCACGGACAATGTCGCCTACGCCCACCTGTACAACAACTACCTGCAGAACATCACCGGCTACGGCAACTACTCGCGCGGCGCCACCAAGATGGTGATCGAGAACAGCTACTACGACCACGTCAAGGACCCCTACTACCCCGACGCCACCGCCCAGCTCCGCCAGAGCGGCAGCGTCTGCGTCAGCTGCACGGGCAAGAGCACCACCAGCGGCTCGGCCTTCACCCCCGGCTCGTTCTACTCCTACACCCTCGACCCGGCCGCCGACGTCCCGTCCCTGCTCAGGACCTACGCGGGACCCCAGGCGAACATCGGCACCTGACGTTTCCGTCGCGGGCCGCGCGCGTCCCTCACCTGTGACGCGGGCGGCCCGTCAGCGCGCGTGAGTCAGCCGGGCGTATCCGTACGGGTTGAAGAACAGATCGTCCTCGTCGTAACGGTCGCACGGGCCGGTGCGCAGCAGCCATCGGGGCGCGTCCTCGGTCATCCGGAACCCGGCGCCGTCCTCGATCTCCGCCGCGCGCGGATCGGTCAGCAGGTAGATCGCCAGCGTGTCCAGGTGCTCGACCAGCTCAGGCAGCTCGTCCTTCGTCGGCGGCTCCGCACCGATCTCGATCTGCACCTCGGGCGCGCCGAGCAGGTGCATACCGCAGCTGTAGAGCACCTGGCCGTCGTAGATCGGCCGCTTCACCCAGGCGGTGACGAGCGCGTCGGCCAAGTCCTCCTCCTTGGCGCCAGCCGCCCGGTCGGCCAACGAGAGCCAGCGGTCCCGGCCGTGCGTGATCCCGCTGCTCTCGTTCTTCACCGCCGTGGCGCCGGACCGCAGCAGAGCGGCCGTCACCGCCAGCAGCCGCCGGGACGTGTCGAACGCCAACTCCCGCATCATCGGCATGGACAGCAGGTAGCCGACCGTGCCGTGCGACTCGACCGCGGCCCAGTCCGCCTCGTCGAACGAGGCCGCGGCCATACTGGCCTCGAACGCCTCCGGCATCCGGGGGTCGGGTTCGGCCTCGGAGTACTCACGGTCGAGGACGAACCCGCCGAAGCCGGACGCGATCCGTTCCATCTCGGAAAGGGCCAGCCCGGAGCTGAGTACGCACAGCACATGCCTGGGGAACGCTTCACTCATCCCGGTACATTAGCGATCATCCCGTGTGGTGGACGGCGATCTCGGTCAGTTGGCACTCGGGACCGCCCCGAGCTGGGACCCTCGGAGGAGTTCGGCTGACCCGCGTCACCCCTGCAACCGGGTCTCGGCGTCGGTCAGGAAGACGTCGAGCACCCCGTCGCCGACCTGAGGCTGGGCCGCGCCCCAGCGGTTGCGCGGCGGGCTGACCCGGATCGCGCGGGCCTGCCGCTGCGACTCACGCGACTCGGCGAGCAACGCGGCGGCCTTGGTCTCGTCTCCGGCCTGCCGAGCCTGGAGCGCGTCCAGCGTGGTCACCATCGCCCTGCCCCACAGCTCGGTGGCGGTCAGCCATGACGCGGCGTCATCGGTGAAGCCCTTCTGCACCGACCCGCCGCGGATGGTGGCCGGCGCCGTGGCGATGGCCTTCGCGTACGGACGCAGCGCGGCGATCGCGTCGGCGGGCCGCCCGCCGTCCCATGCCCGCCAGAACTCGGCCACCCGCGCGGCGAGCTCGGGTGCCTGGGGCTGCCAAGGGGTGCCGCCGAAGGTCGGCGCCACGTGCTCCAGGTCGCCGAAGACCAGCAGGGCCTCAGTGGCCGCCTTGTCGCCGCCGGCGAGATAGGCCATCGCGCGCGGCCAGCTCTTCCTCGCGTCGTACGCTCTGTCGTTCCAGGTGAAGTCCGCGGCGCCGAAGACCGCGACCTTGCTCGCGTACGGCTGGTTCATCGGGTTGGCCACGATGCCGGACAGGTGCGCGGCCAGGCCGCCCTCACGCTTGTCGTAGGGGGCCAGGAGCAGCCGGCCGCTGGCGTTGCCGTAGTCGTTGACCGGGTAGTTGTCCCAGACGAACACCTTGCGGCCGAACAGCTCCGCCGCCTTCTCGGCCTGCGCGTTGGTGATCTCTGGAGGCACGGTGTCGGTGCCGGTCCACATCACCTCGATCGCGGGATCGAGGGAGGCCCGCATGGTCTGCTTGTACGTGGTGTCGGTCAGATCGCCGTACTCGGTGGGCACCATCTGCAGCCGCTGAGCGCCCTCGTGGGTGGCGATGAAGTTCCGCTGCAGGTCGTTGAGCAGATCGACCTGGGCCTTCGCCGCGGCGGTGCGTCCGGCCGTACCGTAGGCGGCCTCGTCCGCCGCGCAGTTCCAGCTGGTGTAGCTGATGTCGTCCAGCGGGATGGAGAACGCCCTGGCGCCCAGGTCGTAGAGCGCCTGCAGCTTCCGCTTGAGGGTGTCGCGGTCCGCCTGGTCGGAGTAGCAGATCGACACGCCCGGGGACAGCGCGAAGGTGAAGCGGACATGGTTCGCGGCGGCCCTGGTCACCAGCTCGCCCAGTTCGGCGAGCTTGGCCGCCGGGTAGGGGTCGCGCCACTTGTCGCGGTGGTAGGGATCGTCCTTGGGGGCGTAGATGTAGGTGTTGGCCTTGACGTCGCCGTAGAAGTTCATCTGGTCGAGGCGTTCGGCGTGTGTCCACGGCGCACCGTAGAAGCCCTCGATGGTGCCGCGCAGCGGCATGGACGGGAAGTCGCTGACCTGGACCCCCGCCACCGTCCAGCCGTCGCTGGCGGGGACGAACAACTGGCGCAGCGTCTGTACGGCATAGAACTGGCCCGCCGCGTCCCTGCCGCCGAGAGCGATCTGGCGCGACCGGCCGCCGGAGACCCGTAACGCGTATCCCTCGGCTTTGTCGGGCACGACCGCGTCGCCGAGCGCCCGCGCGATGTCCGGGCGTGCCGCGGGGCCGAGGCGCACGGTGAGCAGGCCGGCCGTGGGGGTCCGGTCAGGGGCGATGATGTCCACCCGGCCGGCGCCGTGTGCCTTGAGTTCCCGTACGAGGCGGTCGCGGGCGGCGGGGTCGGTCTGGTCGTCGGCGATCACGAGCACCCGGCTGGTGACGACGGCGGCCGCGCCGATGCCGCTCAGCGACTGCGGGGTCGGCGACACCGAGGGTAAGGAGCCGCTCGGAACCGGCGCGGAATAGGCCGCGGGGATGGGCAGGAGCACCCCGGCGCACAGGGTCGCGGCCAGTGCGAGGACCGCGGTGGGGGTGATCTTGCGACTTCTCACGGAACTCTCCATTCGTCTGTGTCGGCTGGAGGGGCGGTGCTGGCGCGTAGCACGAGGTCGGGGGTGGGAGCCTGCACCGCACGGGGCTCAGGACGCTCGGCCATCACGTGGAGCAGTTCGGTCGCGGTGAGCGTGCCGAGCGCGAACGTGTCGCGAGTGAGCGCGGTGATCGAGGGGTGCGGCAGTTGGGTGAGGATGGAGTCGTCGAAGGACACGATGGAGACGTCACCGGGAACCCGTACGGCCAGCTCGGTAGCCACGCCCAGACCCGCAGCCGCCATGACGTCGCTGTCGTAGATGATCGCCGTGCACGGAGGGCTCGACGCCAGCAGTCGGCGCGTGGCCGAGGCGCCTTGGGTGTCGGAGTAGTCGGTCGCCACGCTCACGATGTCGATGCCGAGCGTCTCGCGCCCGTCGGCGATGGCCTGGAGGCGGCGTCGCGTGTGCTGGTAGGAGGGGATGCCGCTGACGTGGCCGATGTGCCGGTGGCCGAGCCCGGCGAGGTAGGCGAGGACGCGCGTCATCGCCGCGTGGTCGTCGACCCAGACGCTGCTCAGCGGCAAGGGGGCCCCGTGGCCGCCCAGGACGACGGCGGGGATGCGGAGGTCGGCGACGAGCCGTGGCCGTACGTCGTCCACCGCGAGGTCGAAGAGCACGAGCCCGTCGACCCGGTACTCGGCGGCCCAGCGGCGATAGACGGCCACCTCCGCCTGGGTGTCCTCGACGATGAGGAGTTGCGTGGCGATGCCCTCGTTGGACAGGCGGGACTGCAGGCCGGACAGGACATGCGCGAAGAACGGCTCGACGCCCAGCGTGCGGGCCGGACGTGCGATGACGATGCCGACCGCGTCGTTGTTGGCCCCCTTGAGGGCGCGCGCGGCCCGGTGCGGGCGCCAGTTGAGCTCCTCGGCGACGTCGAGGATGCGCTTGCGCGTCGCGTCGCTGATGCCCGGACGGGCGTTGAACGCCAGCGACACCGCCGAGACGGAGACGCCCGCCAGCCGCGCGATGTCGGTGCTCCGCAGCCGGGCCGGCGCCGCGGGAGGGTCCGATGAAGCGGCGGCGTCCTGCGACGGAACCTCATCTTTCGGCGGCATCGCTCCTCCATCGTCGTTACGCAAACGAGACGATCCTCCCCGGTGACCTTGGGGACTCAAACGTATTAGTCTGCGGTCACTCAGGACAACTAAAACGTATCAGGCATATTGTCATATCTCCGCTACGGAGAGGTACGAGATGCACAACCACCTCAGCCGCACGCTTGAGCGGCTCGCCCGCGTGAAGCGCGAACGGATCCTGTCCCGGACACACACCCGGCTGTCGGGTGTCGACGTCGAGGCATGGACGGTCGCGGACGACGGGGAGCCGGTGAGTGCCCGGCATGCCCTCGGGCTGGCCCGCGACCCCGGCCGCACCCCTCCCGGCTACCGCCCCTTCCCGCTGGGCGCGGCCTGGGGGGAGGCGTGGTCGACGACCTGGTTCCGGATTCGGGGCACGGTCGGACCGCAGGGGGACACCCCCGTCGACCTCGTGCTCGACCTGGGCTGGTTCGACCACTCCGTGGGCGGTCACTGCGAGGGCCTGGTCTTCACCCCGGACGGCACGATCGTCAAGGGCCTGCACCCCCGGCAGTCCGCCATCCGGTTACGGGGTGACGGAGCCGTCCCCGGTGTGCTCGACGCCGATGGCGCGTTCCTGCTCTACGTCGAGGCGGCGGCGAACCCCCTGCTGCTCGGGTTGCCGCCGTTCGTCGTCACCGAGCTGGGGGAGAAGCAGGCGGAGGAGCCGTTCGAGCAGTTCAGGCTGCGCCGCGCGGAGGTCGCCGCGTACTCGGCCGAGATCCACGCCCTGAGCTGTGACCTGGACGTCGCCGGCGGGCTCGCCGCCGAGCTGAGCCCGGACGAGCCGCGTCACTGGCGGCTGCTGCGCGCGATAGAGGAGGCGCTGGACGCCTACGACGAGGCGGACGCCGAGGCCGGCGCGCGGCGGGCGCGCGCGATCCTCGCCCCGCTCCTGGCCGCGCCGGCGCACGCCAGCGCCCACCGGATCACCGCCGTCGGGCACGCGCACATGGACACGGCGTGGCTGTGGCCGCTGCGCGAGACGGTGCGCAAGCTCGCCCGTACGGTCTCCAACGCGCTCGCCCTGCTCGACGCGGACCCCTCGCTGGTCTACACGATGTCGGCGGCGCAGCACTTCAGCTGGCTCGAAGAGCATTATCCGCAGCTGTTCGAGAGGGTGCGGCGTCATGTCGAGCAGGGCCGGTTCGTACCGGTCGGCGGCATGTGGGTCGAGGCGGACGGCGTCATTCCCACCGGCGAGTCCATGGTGCGCCAGCTGACCTACGGCAAGAGGTACTTCATTGACCGATTCGGCCGGGAACCACGGGAGATGTGGCTGCCTGACTCGTTCGGCTACTCGGGCGCCCTGCCGCAGCTGGCCCGCCGGGCCGGGTCCCGCTGGTTCCTGACCCAGAAGATCTCCTGGAACGACACCACGGTCTTCCCGCACCACTCCTTCTGGTGGGAGGGCATCGACGGCACGCGGATCTTCACCCACTTCCCGCCCGCGGAGACGTACGCCGCCGAGGTGACCGCCGCCGAACTCCGCCATGCCGTCACCACCTTCAAGGACAAGGCGATCGCCTCCCATTCGCTGCTGCCCTACGGGTACGGCGACGGAGGCGGCGGACCCACCAGGGAGATGGCCGAGCGGCTGCGCCGCTTCGCCGATCTGGAAGGCGCGCCCCGCGTGACCTCCAGGTCTCCGGCGGAGTTCTTCCAGGAGGCCGAGGCCGAACTGCGTGATGCCGGGCCGCTGGAGCCTGTCTACCGTGGCGAGCTCTACCTGGAGCTGCACCGGGGCACCCTGACCTCGCAGGCGGCCATGAAGCGGCACAACCGGCGCTGCGAGTCGCTGCTGCGGGCGGCGGAATATCTCAGCGCGGCGGCGAGCGCACTGCGCGGGGCGCCCTATCCGCACGCGGACCTGGACGACATCTGGCGCACAGTGCTGCTGCACCAGTTCCACGACATCCTCCCGGGCACCTCGATCGCCTGGGTGCACCGCGAGGCCCGCGACACCTATCGGGCGGTCGAGGAACGGCTGAACGACCTGATCAAGCAGGCGAGCGCGGCACTGGGCGACGGTGAAGGCGGCTCTGTTCGGAGTGCGCTCCCCCCGTTCGCCACAGCGGAACCGGACGAGCGCGCCGTCGAGGTCACCGACGACGGCGGCACCGTACTGGAGGACGGCCTGCTGCGGGTCGTGATCGGCGACGACGGCCACGTCACCTCGCTCCTCGACCTGCGCGGCGGCCGGGAAGTCGTCCCGCCCGGCCGGCGCCTCAACGAGCTGCAGCTCTTCCGTGACGAGCCGGTGCGCTGGGACGCCTGGGACGTGGACCGGCACACGCTGCGCCACCCCCAGGTGCTCGACCAGGTCACCAGCCGCAGAGTGGTCCGCGACGGGCCCGACGCCGGGGTGGAGGTGGTCCGGCGGGCCGGCACGTCGACGATCACGCTGACCATGTGGCTGCGCGCCGGCACCGGGCGGTTCGAGACCGAGTGCGCCGTCGACTGGCAGGAGCGCGAACGCCTGCTGAAGGTGGCCGTCCCGGTGCGGGTCATGGCGCGGACCGCGCGGTTCGAGACCCAGTACGGATACGTCGAACGTCCGCTGCTGTCGAACACCGCGACCGAGGAGGCGATGTTCGAGGCGGCGATGCACCGCTACGTCCAGGTGGGCGACGGTGACTTCGGTGTCGCGGTCCTCAACGACTCGATGTACGGAGCCGACGCCCGCGCCGACGGCGACTCCACCGTGGTCCGGCTGTCCCTGCTGCGGAGCGCCCGCTTCCCCGACCCCCGCGCCGACATGGGCACCCATGCCTTCCGCTGGGCGGTGCTGCCCGGCGCGGACGTGCCCGCCGCGGCCGAGGCCGCCTACGCGTTCAACGCGCCCGACATCGCCGGGCTGTCACGGCTGTCGCCGCTGGTACGGCTGGAGCCGCTCACCGGGCACGCGCTCATCGACTGGGTGAAGCTGGCCGACGACGGCTCCGGGGACCTGGTCGTACGGGTGTACGAGACGCGGGGCGGACGGGCGAGCGCCCGGCTGCACTGCCACGAGGAACTCGCCACGGGAGCCGTCCTGTGGGAGACCGACCTGCTCGAACGCGAGCTCGGCGAGGAACGTGAGCTCGGCGGCGAACGCGAGCCCGGCGGCGACGAGGACCTGTTGCCCGTGGCACTGGCCCAGGGACGCGGTCCCGTGAGCGAGGCCCGGCTGGAGCTCGGCCCCTTCCAGGTGGCGACCCTGCGGATCGCCCCTCACGCATCACCTAAGGAGGACCCCCAATGACCAGAATCGGAAGAGGCTGGACCGGCGTCGCGGCGCTCGCCCTGGGATCGCTGCTGCTGTCCGGGTGTGGCGGCGGTGACACGACGCAGAAGGCGTCGGACGGGAAGCTGTCGGGATCGATCGCGTTCCAGACCTGGAACCTGAAGAACGACAAGTTCACGCCCTACTTCACCGAGCTCATCGCCGCCTTCGAGAAGGCCAATCCGGGCACCGACATCAAGTGGGTGGACCAGCCCGCCGAGGGCTACCAGGACAAGCTGTCCGCCGACGCCGCGGCGGGGGCGCTCCCCGACGTCGTCGACATGGGCCCCGAGGCCGCCTACACCCTGGCCCAGGCGGGGGTCCTGCTCGACCTCAACAAGGCCGACCCCCAGGCCAAGGGCCTGTTCCTGGACAAGGCGTGGCAGGCGATGACGTTCAGCGGCTTGGGCGGTGGGACCTTCGGTTACCCGTGGTACCTGAACACCGGGCCGTCGTTCTTCAACAAGGCGCTGTTCAAGAAGTGCGGCCTGGACCCGGAGAAGCTGCCCGCCACCTATGACGAGCTGTTCACCCAGGCCGAGACCATGGCCAAGAACTGCACGGACGTGTCGATGATCGTCAGGATGCCGGCCATCGAGAACTTCGGCGAGTACGGCGTGCCCCTCATGGACGCCGCGGGCAAGCAGTTCACCTACAACGACGCCAAGGGCGTGGAGTTCGTCGAGCGCTACAAGAAGCTGTACGCCGGCCGGGGCCTGACCCAGGAGTCGCTGAACAACCTCCAGACCAAGGAGGTGGAGGAGTTCAAGGCCGGGCGGCTGGCGTACCTGTCGGGCAGCTCGTACACGCTCAACGACCTGAAGGACACCGCGCCCGACATCTACAAGAATCTCGGGATCGGGCCGCGGATCAGCACCGCCGCGCCCAACATGTACATCGAGTCGCTCGTCGTGAACGCCACCGGCAAGAACCAGCCGCTGGCCATGGCTTTCGCCAAGTACGTGACCAACCCCGCCAACCAGCTCGCCTTCGGCAAGAAGGCGTCGGTGTTCCCCTCGTCGGCTGGGTCGATGGACGACGAGTACTTCACCAAGGACGACGGCGACCCCGCCACGAAGGTGCGGCTGGAGAGCGCCGCCCAGGTCAAGAAGGCGATCGTGTGGTGGCCCCCGGCGTTCTCCGGCTCGACCGACGCCGAGACCCTGCGCGAGCAGATCGCCCAGGCGCTGCTGGGCAAGAAGACGGTGAAAGAGGCGCTGGACGCGTCGGTGAAGTACTCCAACGACCGGCTGGCCTCGCACGGATGACGACCAAGCACCAGGCGTCCCCGCCACGCGGCGGGGACACCGCTCTGGCCACCCACCGGTGGCGGGCGACTCCGTGGCTGTTCCTGCTGCCGGGGCTGGCCGTCGTCGTTGTCCTGGTCCTCGTGCCGTTCGTGAACACGCTGCGGCTGGCGTTCACGGACTCGATGCTGCTGCGGCCGGGGGACTTCGTCGGGCTGGACAACTTCCGGCGGATGTTCGAGGACGAGCGGTTCGGCACCGCGCTGCTGAACTCCAGCCTGTACGTGGTGTGCGTCGTGCCGTTCATGGTGGTCCTGCCTCTCGTCCTGGCCTCGCTGCTCAGTGGCGCCGGGCGGCTCATGGGGTTCTTCCGCACCACCATGTACCTGCCGGTGATCATGTCGCCGGTGATCGTCGGCTTGATCTGGACGAACCTGCTCGACAAGCAGGGCCTGGTGAACGAGCTGCTCGGCACGCTCAAGATGGTCGCCCAGCCGGTGCCGTTCCTCACCGACCGCTGGCTGCTGCTGTTCAGCGCGATGTTCGTCACCGTGTGGACGGGCCTGGGCTACTACATGGTCATCTATCTGGCCGCGCTGGCGAACATCGACCCGAGCCTGTACGACGCGGCGGCGATGGACGGCGCCGGCCCGGTGCGTACCTTCCTGCACGTCACCGTTCCCGGCGTGCGCTCGACGATGGCGCTCATCGGCGTCCTGTCCTCCGTGGCGGCCTTCCGGGTCTTCGGCGAGATCTATGTGCTCACCGACGGCACCGGAGGGGTGGGCGGCGGCGATCTCACGATGACCATGCTCATCCAGCGCGAAGGCACCGGCCTGCAGGCGCGTACCGGATACGCCGGCGCGATCAGCCTGGTCATGTCCGTCATCCTCGGCGCGCTGCTGATCGCGCAGCTCGTCATGCAGCGCAAGCAGAGGACCGTCTGATGCCCACCCCCGCCGCCGGACGGCGGCGCGTCTCGCCGGGCCTCGTCGGCCGCTACCTGATCCTCATCCTGATGGCCGTGCTGCTGGCCGGTCCCCTGATCTGGCAGCTCTCGCTGTCGCTCAAGGGCGCCGGCGACGACTTGTACGCCCGGCCGCCCGAGCTGATCCCCGGCCATCCCACGCTGGCGAACTTCGCCACGGTGCTCGACCGCATCCCCGTACCCCATTACCTGGTCAACTCCCTGATGGTGGCCGCCATGGCCGTC
Organism: Nonomuraea sp. NPDC049750; assembly: GCF_040659625.1. Taxonomy (NCBI): domain Bacteria; kingdom Bacillati; phylum Actinomycetota; class Actinomycetes; order Streptosporangiales; family Streptosporangiaceae; genus Nonomuraea; species Nonomuraea sp. NPDC049750. The sequence continues at coordinate 56,731 of NZ_JBFANB010000010.1, read as the reverse complement.
GCGGGCAACGTGGTGGGGGCCACCTGCGCCGGCTACGCCCTGGGCAAGCTGCGTTTCCGCGGGCGCGGGGTGGCGGCCGGGATCTTCGTCGCGGCCCTGCTCGTCCCGGCCGAGACCGTCCTCATCTCCCAGTTCCTGCTGGTCAGGGGTGCCGGCCTGGCCAACACCCTGCTGGGTGTCGTCCTGCCGACGATCGTGGCCGCGCTGAACGTCCTGCTGATGCGCAACGCGTTCGCCAACCTGCCCGCCGAATTCGACGAGGCGGCCGTCATCGACGGCGCCAACGCCTGGCAGCGGTTCATCCGCGTCTCCGTTCCCCAGGTCAAGGGCGTCATCACGGTCGTGGCGATCTTCGCCTTCGTCGGCTCGTGGAACGACTTCCTGTGGCCCCTCATCGTGCTGTCCGACGAGGACAACTACACCCTCACCGTCGGACTGAACCGCCTGCGCGGCACCTTCTACGACGATCCACGCCTCATCGCGGCCGGCACGATCATCGCCTTGGTGCCCATCGTCACGTTCTTCGCCATGTTGCAGCGCTACTTCTTCCGCGGGCTCGAAGCGGGAGGCTTGAAAGGGTGAAATGCTGAGATTCGGGGTCAACTACACGCCTTCTCGGGACTGGTTCTACTCCTGGCTGGATCCGGACTGGGCGGTCACCCGGCGCGACATGGAGGCATTGGCCGGTCTCGGCCTGGATCATGTCCGGGTCATGCCGCTGTGGCCCGTTCTGCAGCCGAACCGGACGCTGATCCGCCGCCGCGCCCTCGACGACGTGCGCCGCGTCGTGGAGATCGCCGGCGAGGCCGGCCTCGACGCCAGCGTGGACGTCCTGCAGGGCCACCTGTCGGGGTTCGACTTCGTGCCGAGCTGGCTGACGGACTGGCATCGGCGCAGCATGTTCACCGACCTCGACGCCATCGCCGCGCAGGCCGACCTGGTCGAGGCGCTTGACGGGCACCTGTACGACCTGCCCAACTTCCTCGGCCTGACCCTGGGCAACGAGGTCAACCAGTTCACCTCCGCCCTGCACCCGAGCCCGATGCCGGCCACCGCGCGGCAGGTCACGGCCTGGCTCCGGGCGCTGCACGGCGATGGCCCGCGCGACCGGCGCCATTTCCGGCTCAACGCCGAATACGATGCCGTCTGGTACGCCGACGGTCACGCCTTCACCCCCGCGCACTCCGCCCGGCACGGCCAGATGAGCGTGATCCACTCGTGGATCTTCAACGGCACGGCGCAGGGGTACGGCGCGATGTCCCACGAGAGCGTCAGCCACGCCGCGTACCTCATCGAGCTGTCGCGCGCCTTCGCCCTCGACCCGGCCCGCCCGGTGTGGTTGCAGGAGGTCGGCGCGCCGCTCAACCACCTCACCGAGGACCAGGCGCCGGACTTCTGTGAGGCGACTGTGCGCGCGGCGGCCGACAGCGACGCCCTGTGGGGCGTCACGTGGTGGTGTTCGCACGACGTGGAACGCCGGCTGGCCGACTTCCCCGGCCTGGAGTACAGCCTCGGCCTGATTGACGCCGACGCCACCGTCAAGCCGATCGGCCGGCGCATCGCCGAACTGGCCGCCGAACTGCGGAACCGGCCGCGGCCTTCCCCACGGCGGGAGGCCGTTGTCGTACCGGTCGACTCCGAGGACGTTCCCGTGTCCCGGGCGGAGCTGTCGCCCGGCGGCGGGGTCTTCGAGACCTGGATGGGCCGCGCCCGCGCCGGAGCCCGTCCCACTCTGGTCACCTCCACGGTCGCGGGCGACCCGTCGGCGCTGCGGGCTCGCGGCGTCGAACGGCTCGTCCACGCCGAGCCGACGGGGCGCACGTTCTACAGCTCCGTCAGCGACGTGGAGGTACTCAACCGGACGGCCGCACATGCGGAACGCTGAACCCGTCGAGCCAGGTGTGCGGAGCGCCGGGCCTGTGGAGCCGCGCATGCGGAGCGCCGGGCCCGTGGAGCGGCTGCTCTCCGAGTTGACCCTGCGGGAGAAGGTTGGGCAGCTCAACCAGCGCCTTTTCGGCTGGCAGGCCGTCGAGCGGGCTCCCCGAGGCGGGTTCAGGATCACCGACCGCGCCCGCGCCGAGCTCGACCGGTGGGGCGGGCTCGGCGCGCTGTACGGGGTCTTCCGCGCCGACGCCTGGTCGGGCCGCTCGTGGGCCGACGGGATCCGGCCGGAGGAACGCGCCGAGGTCGCGGCCCTCGTCCAGGACGAGGTGTCGCGGGCCGGCGACCACCGCATCGGGGTGCTGCTGTCGGAAGAGGCCCCGCACGGTCACCAGGCGCTGGGCGGGACGCTGCTGCCCACCAACCTCGCGGTGGCCGCGGGCTGGGACCCGGAGCTGCTGGCCGAGGCCGCGGCCGCCGTCGCGGCCGAGCTCGCGGCCAGCGGGGTGCACCTGGCCCTGGTGTCCGCGCTCGACCTGCTGCGCGACCCGCGCTGGGGCCGGGCGGAGGAGTGCTTCGGAGAGGATCCGCTGCTGGCGGCGGAGCTCACCAGGGCGCTGGTGATCGGCATGCAGGGCAGCGATCGCGGCGCGGTGGGTCGCGGCGGGGTCGCGATCGTCCTCAAGCATCTGGCCGCCCAAGGCGAGGCCGTCGGCGGGCGCAACGGCCAATCCGCCGTCATCGGCCCCCGCGACCTGCGCGAGCTGCACCTCCCGGCCGTCCGGGCCGCGGTGGAGGCCGGGGCCATGGGGTTCATGGCGGCCTACAACGACATCGACGGGGTGCCGTGCTGCGCCAACCGCGACCTCCTCACCGGCTTTCTGCGGGCCGAGTGCGGTTTCGACGGGATCGTCATGGCCGACGGCCTGGCCGTGGATCGACTCATCGCGATGACGGGCGACGCGACGACCGCCGCGGTGGCCGCGATCGAGGCCGGGGTGGATCTGTCGCTCTGGGACGACTCCTTCGGCCTGCTGGAGCAGGCTGCCCGCGAGGATCCGCGAGTGGCTGAGCTGGTCGACAACGCCTGCCGCCGAGTGCTCACACTCAAGCAGCGTGTCGGCCTGCTCGCCGATCGCCCACCCGAGACCGGTCGTGAAAAGCTCACCTTGGGGGCCGCCGACGGCCTCTCGCGTCGTCTGGCCCGGCAGTCGCTGGTCCTGCTCCACAACGCCGACAACCTCCTGCCCCTCGACCGGCGGACCCTGACCAAGGTCGTTCTCGCCGGTCCGAACGCCCGCGACGTCACCGCCCTGCTGGGCGACTACGTACCGCCGCTGCCCGCAAGCTCGGCTGCCGGACTGGATCTGGCACTGCGGCAGGCGATACCGGACGCCGAGGTGGTGTGCGCCTCCGGAGCACCCACGGCGGCCGAGTTGAGCGGCGCCGACGTCGTGATCCTGGCGCTCGGCGGGACGAGCCACCGCACGTACGCGGAGGACTTCGCCGCCAACGGGGCGATCACCGGCACAGCGGCCGTCGCGACCGCCGGGGAGGGCGTCGACCTGGCCGACATAACCCTGCCCGGCGGTCAGGACGACCTGGTCGCCGCCGTCCGCGCGCAGGCGGGCTGCCCCGTGGTGGCCGTCGTCATCGCCGGTCGGCCGCACGTGCTCACTGGCGTACTGGCCCATACCGACGCCATGCTGTGGGCCGGCTACCCCGGTCCGCACGGCGGCCACGCGATCGTCGACGCGCTGCTCGGCGGCTACGAGCCGGTCGGCCGCCTACCGTTCACCGCGCCACGCCATCCGGGGGCCATACCGGTACGCCACAACGACCGGCACCCGGCCCACGGCGTCTACCAGGACGCCCCGGACCCGGTGCTCTTTCCCTTCGGCTCCGGCCTGCGCTACCGGCCCATCAGGTTCGACCGCCTGACCGCGACGGCGCACGCGGACACGGTCGAGGTCAGCGTCGAGGTCGTCAACCCTGACGCCACCGAAGCCGAGGTCCACGAAGCAGAGGTCGTCGTGCCGGTGTTCGGGCGGCGTACCGGAGGCATCGCGTTGCCTCGCCTCCGCGAACTGCTCGCCTTCCGCCGGGTCACCGTCCCGCCGGGCGCCCGTACCACCGTCATCTGGAACCTGCCCGCGGCGCGCTGCTTCGCCGAGGGCGCGACGGACCGGGCCGTCACCGACCTGTACGTCGAAGACCTGCACGCGACCATCCGACCATTCAGTCACCCCCAGGCCGCCATCCACTCCGGAGCGGCCGAGCCCATTCCCGACAGTGAGGAGTTGTGATGGCCCGATCACATCGCAGACGGGCGACGACCCGTGCGGGCACCGCCGCCCTGGCCGCCATGCTCGCCGTCGTGCTCGCCGCCGGCGGTGCCGCCGCCAGCGACACGCTGCCCTGGACGGGCGACAGCGCGGTCGGTGCCAACCAGCCGTACCAGCACGGCTACTCCGTCACCGACCTGCTGCGCTGGAACCCCGCCGACGACGCCCACGCCGAGCTCCTACGCGCCAAGGTGCCGCTCCAGAAGCGCAACGCCGCCAACGCCGCCACGCAACGCGACCCGGCGCTGCCCGCCGCCACCCAGCAGCTCACCTTGGCGGGCGACTACGGCAACGCCTTCTTCGAAAGCCACCCCTACACCAACGAGTTCAGCCAGTACCTGTTCTCCTACTGGCAGTACGCCGACTTCTACGGCTCCTGGCACGGCATGCCCACCGAGGGGGTGCCGACGAGCTACTACGACCCGACCAAGGACTGGCGCGAGAAGTGGTTCGAGTTCGGGATGCTCAACCTGCCGAACCCCGGATACACCAACGCGGCCCACGCGAACGGGGTGCGCTCGCTGGGCTGCCTCTTCTTCTCCGACAATGACCGCGGCGACCAGACCTACAACGAGCTCCTGGTCCGTGACGCCGACGGCGGTTTCCCCGTCGCCGCCAAGCTGATCCAGACGGCCAAGTTCTACGGCTTCGACGGCTACTTCATCAACCAGGAGGCGCGGGTCGCGCCGGCCGACATCCCGGCGTACAAGGAGTTCCTGCGGCAACTGCGCGCGGGCAGCCTGTACGTGCAGTGGTACGACTCCATCGACAACTCCACCGGCGCCATTTCGTACCAGAACGAGTTCAACGCGGTCAACGGCCCGTTCGTGCGTGACGCGAAACTCGGCGACGTGTCCGACTCCATCTTCCTCAATTACTGGTGGAACAGGACCAAGCTCACCAACTCCAAGAGCTACGCCGCCGGCCTGGGCCTGGACTCCCGCAAGAGCGTCTTCGCCGGTGTCGAGGCCGGGCAGTACCAGTTCAATCAGCCGTACAACCTCGATGACAACCTCGACGCCAACGGCGCGCCGATGAACGCCATCGCCACCCTCGGCGCCGACTTCGTCTCCTCCGACTACGCGAACAAGACCGACGACGCCGCCCAGCGGGACGTCTTCGACCGGGAACGCCGCTGGTGGACCGGCTCCTCAGCCGGCACCACCACGCCGGAGGGCACCTGGAAGGGAATCTCCAAGTACGTCGCCGAACGCTCCGTCATCGGCGGCACCACGTTCGCCACCTCCTTCAACACCGGCCACGGCCTGTCCACCTGGACCAAGGGCCGGCTGTCCAATCAGCAGGAGTGGGGCAACATCAACCTCCAGGACATCCCGGTGACCTGGCAGTGGTGGGTGGACGCGGCCGGAACGCCGCTCAGCGCCGACTTCGACTACGGCCCCGCGTACACACCGGCGAGCCGGTTCTCCTACCAGAAGATCGGCGCCTACAACGGCGGCAGCTCCCTCGTCCTCAGCGGGAACCTCGACAGCGACAACACCGTGCGTCTCTACAAGACGGACCTGCGGATCAACAAGCGCTCGACCCTGGACCTGACCTACAACAAGCCGTCGGCCAGCGACGATTCCGAACTCCGGCTTGGCCTCGTCCTCGCCTCCGACCCGGAGCGGCGAGTAGGGCTCGGCAGCGGTAGCTTGCGTGACCAGGCCGGGCCCGTAGGGAGCGCGACCATGAGCACAGCCAAGGTGATCCAGCTCCCGCTGACCGGCTCGGGCCGGCACACTACAGGCTGGACGACCCGGTCGGCCGACCTGTCGGCGTACGCCGGTCAGAAGGTGGCCGCGCTCGGCCTGGTCGTCGCCGCCGGCGCCCGCCCCATCCCGGGATACCAGGTCAACCTCGGCGCACTGGCCCTGCGCGACGGCACGAACCACACCCCCGCCGCGCCGCAGGACCTGCGCATCACCGAGCTGCTCCCCGCGACCGGCGAACTGTTCCTGTCCTGGAAGCGCTCCGCCTACGACAAGGTACGCCGCTACGACGTCTACCTGGACGACACCTACCTCGGTGGCGCCTACGACGACGTCTACTACGTCAAGCGCTTCACGGCCACCTCGGGCACGATCAAGCTGGTGGCGGTCGGTCCGGACGGGTCAGAGAGCCCGGCCGCGAGCACGTCGTTCAACCTGTCCACGGCGCCGAGCAAGGCGCAGGCGGCGGCGAAGCCGGACGGCACGCTGACGGCCACCTGGACGCCTCCGGCGAGCGGGCAGCCGATCACGCTGAAGGTCACAAGCCTCGACACCGCGCATCCGTACACCAAGGAGGTCGAAGTCCCCGGAACGAGCTCGACCACGACGCTGACCGGCGTACCCGTCAACGGCGACGGCTACCTCCTGACCCTGCGGTCGGGAACGGGCACGGTCACCGGGGTACGCGGGACGTTCGCCGACACCGAGATCAGCCCCTACCCGGCGTCGGCGGTGGCGATCAACGGGAACACCTTCACCTTCTCCCGGCCGACGCTTCCGGACTGGCACACCCTGACCATCCTTGAGGACGGCCAGGCGAAGTCGTTCACGACGACCTACGGCTCGGGCGCCAAGCCGTACATCATCCGTGGCCGCACCACGCGTGCCGCCGAGACGGTGACGATGTCCGGCGCCGCCAGCAAGGTGGTCGCCATCCTGGAGGACTACGCCGGCAACAAGGCCACGACGGTGCTTCGCGGCAACTGATCACCAAGGCGTGGGGGCCCGCGGGGGGGCCCCCCCCCCGATTTGGCGGCGCCCGGGGGGCTGCCGTGGCGCCCCGACCGCCCCCAAGTGCGGGCGGCCGGGGCCAAGCGGTGTTGGTGT
>NZ_JBFANB010000010.1:0-49676 GCF_040659625.1 Nonomuraea sp. NPDC049750 | reverse complement strand
CTCTTGCCACCACGCCATGGCCACAGGGTGCCAGGTAATCGCGCGATTGCGAACAGTAATCGCCGAGGGACTAGGAGAACCCACGCCGATATTGCGCGGCGCCGGGGCTGATCCCTTGGCGCCGGTACGTCCCCATCGTCAGGGCGCCTGGAACCAGGCGTTGATCGTGTCGTACGTCCGGCCGGAGATGGGGTCGCTCGGCAGGTAGATGCGAAACTGGCCGCGGCCGCCCAGGTGGCCGGACTCGGGGGAGACCGCGCGCATGTGGCCCTCCTTCGTGACGATGATCGCCGAGTCGGCGGCGATCACGACGTGGCCGGTCCGCCGGGCGACGTTCAGGGGATGGCCGCCGGTTCCGATGTCGCAGTTGGCCAGCAGGATGACGTCGCTCGGCTTCAGCTTCGGCAGGTTCAGGAGGAGGTCCGAGACCTGCGCCGCGTCCAGGGTCTGGTCGCCGATCTTGTTTCCCCGCTCCGAGCCGTGCCCGTCCACGTAGAGGGCACCGTCGATGCGCCGCACCTTGCGTGCGGAGGAGGCCAGGCCGGCGTCGTGCGGGTGGTCGAGGTCGCGCAGCCAGACACCCGCGTCGGTCTCCTCGACGTGCCGCTTGAGATGGTGGTTCAGCTCGGCGGTGAGCGGCGGTTTCATCCGCGGCAGCCGCAGCGCCATCGAGTCGGCGCTGCGGCCCTGGGGGACCTGGATGGCCAGGAGGTGCCGCTCACCGAACGACTCCTGCACGGCCAGCACCTTCAGCCTGACCCCGGACCTGAACAGCGCGTGGGCGGGCTTGCCCGACAGGTCCTCGACGTCGGCGTACTCGCTCGCTCTGATCGTCAACCGGACGCTGTCCGGCAGATCGCCCAGCTTGCCGGGATCGTCGACGCCCTCCAGGAGCCCGTGGAAGACGACCTCCTCGCCCGGCCGGACGGCGCGCGGCAGCCAGTCCGCGGGAACGCGGGCGGAGACGTGGCCCGACGTGGTCGCCCTGGCGGCGAGTTCGGCGTCGGCCCTGTCGAGCATCGCCTCGGCCGAGGGGACAAGTGCGGGGTCGTCCGCGCGCCCGACGGCCAGTTCGTTCACCTGGCGCAGGTTGACGCCCTCCAGGAGGTGGGGCAGAGCGGGAACCTGATTGCCGGGCGGCCGCCACGGCGTCTCCCGGAAGTCGGGGACCAGCGGCGAGTGGTCGTGCAGCGGGCCGAGATCGAGCGGAGCGTCCGGGGCCACCTGGTTGATCAGGTCGAGGTGCTTCTGGTACCGGTCGGTGAGGCCGTACCTCTCGTACTCCGGTCGCAGCGCCTCGAACCTGGCGCGGAGCGCGGCGCTGTCGGCCTCGGTGAGCAGCGCCTGGCCCGGCACGAGGTGTTCCATGCGCGGGTTGCCCATCGAATGCGTTGTGGACAGGTCCGTGGGGGTGATCCAGGCGTGCAGCGCCCGCCTGTTCAGTTCGTGCCGCAGGGACGCCGGCACGGCGCGCGTCTCGTCGTTCCAGTGCCACGGGCTGATGCGGTGCTCGTACACGACGGTGGGCGCGGCCCGGTAGACGCCTTGTACGCCATCCATGGTGGCGTGCGCCGCATGGGCGCGCCCCTCGAACTCGTCCGCCTCGGCGATGGTGGAGAACTCGTGACGCAGGGCCCTGGTTCCGTCGTTGAACGTCACCACCTCCGCCCTGTTCCCGGTCAGCGACACCACGTCGCTCTCGCGGATGCCGGTGGCCAGGGCGGCGCGGAGCCGGTCGCTGCCGTGCGTCTGGTACACGGTGCCATCGCTCGCCCGGTGGACCGCGGGGCCGTCCAGACCGAGCGCACGCCGGGCCAGCGCGGACTCCAGCGCGTCGGCGGCGGCCCTGCCGGTCAGTGCCAGTGCCTGCGATCCGTCGCCGAACGTGACGACGCGCCCCAGATCGGATTCGCGCGTGGCCACGATGTCGTCGAGGTTGTCCACCAGCCGCTGTACGGGGTCCACAAGGGGGCGTCCCGCGCCTGGCGGGGTGGTGTCCCTGAGGTCGGCGGCCAGCTCGGCGAGCCGCTCGGCCCGGTCGTTGAGCTGCCGCGTGGTGATCTCGGGCAGGGTCTCGTCGGGACGGACCTTGAAGATGGAGTCGGTGCCGACCGCGTTGTCCGCGATCATCCGCAGGGAGGCGGTGATCCGCCGGTGCGACTCCGCCAGACCCGCGTCCGCGAAGTCGAGCCCCAGCATTCTCACTTTGCGCTGGATCCTGACGACGTCCGCCGGCGAGAGCGGATTGGCCGCCCACCCCTCCGGGAGGGTGCCCACCTCGCGGATGAACAGCCGGCTCATCAGCTTGGCCATGGCGGGCCGCGGCATGAGGGCGGCCTCGCCGCCCAGCGCGTCCAGCAGAACGGGGTCGTCCTTGAACAGGGCGCCGAGCAGCCCGGCCAGGACGCCGTCGCGAGTGGCCACGGTGCCGGGCAGGTTCCACTCCTCGCCGATCCAGCTCATGTGGTTCGGATCGCCGTACACCCATTCGAGCAGCAGCCGGGTGTCTCCGATGGGGTGGACCGAGGGCATCTTGAGTCCGAACTCCTCGCCGAGCGAGGCGACCAGCACCTTGGCGTCTCTGGCCTCCCGGGTGGGGAAGTCGATGCGCATGGCGAGCGAGCCGTCGGAGAGCGTGACCCTGGCGCTGTCGATACCGGCGGGCTCCCACGGGCCCTTCGTCCCTTTGGCGGCTGCCTGACTGAACTCGGACTGGGGCCGCGGCGGGTTGCCGGCCGACCGGTCCTGGCCCCAGTTGAGCATGCTCTCGATCCGGCCGCGGGGCTCGGCGCGCGGGGCATCGGTGACCTGCGGCTCGAAGCGCTGCCAGCGGCCTTCTAACGGGCCGCGATACCCCTGGGCGGTGCCGTACGGCATGCCGTTGTCGGCGGCGACCACGACGCGGCCCGTACGGTCGGCCAGGTCCTGCAGCAGCAGGGCGTCATGGCGGGCGTGCGGCCCGAACATCCGCAGCGCGGCGTCCGGCTGGGCCGTCAGCCGCCGGTCCTCGCGCAGCACGCTCGCCAGGTCGGCGGCGTCGATGTGGATGCCGCGGCCCGGTACGAGTTCGCGCAGAGCGGGTGGTACGTCGGCGGGCAGCCGGCGGAAGCCGCCGACCAGGAAGCCGTCGGAGCTGGCGCGGATGCCGATGTCCACGTGGCCGGGCAGCGGCGGGCGGCGTCTCATGTCGCCCGTGACGCTCATGTCGGTGCTTTCCCGGTTACGGAACCACAGGCCGGACCAGGTCTCCTCCCTGAAGTGGCGGGTGAGGAACTGCTGACGCTGCGCGGCCGCCTCTCCGGGGCGCGGAACCGGGTCGTGGCGGGAACCGGCGGGATCGAGTCCGCCTGAGAGCGCCGGATCCTCGGCACCGTGGCGCCACCCGGCCAGGTCGGTCGCGTCGGACCTGTCCGCGGAGAAGGGCTCAGCGTGTCGCGGGTCGGACGAGTGCCGCGGATCGAGCGGCTGACGCGGGTCGGGCGGCAGGGTGTCGGGGCCTCCGCGAGGGTCCCGGCCTCCGTAGGTGTCGGAGCCTCCGCGAGGGTCCGGGCCTCCGTGGGGATCGGGGCCTCCGCGGGTGTCGGGGAGCGGCGGGCCGTCGCCGCCTGATCTGCCGAGGTGTGGGTTCCAGCTGGCCCAGTGCGCGTCCGCGGCGCCGATGGCGCCGGAGGAGACGCCCTTGAGCAGCCGTTCCAGGTCGAACGGCTCGTCATCGAACGCCTGCAGGGTCGCGTCGGTCATGCCACCCGCCGCGCCGGAGGCGAGCATGAAGCCCAGCAACGTTCGCGGCGGCGCGAGCCAGGTCGCTCCGGTCAGGAACACGCCGTTCAGCGCGCCGGTGCCCAGCGAGGTCAGCGCCTGGCCCCAGTCGATCTTGTCGCGCCGCTCCTGGCCGGCCTGCACACCCAGGTCCATCGCGAGCATCAGGCCGCCGAACAGCCCGATGTTGAACAGCAGCCGCTTGGCCAGCTGCCTGACGATCGCGCGGGTGAAGCGGGCGCGCCACCCCGCGGCCGCCAGCCCGGTCCCGGCCGTGGCCGGGTTCGCGATGACCGGCACCAGTGTCCACAGCTGGAAGATCAGGAACGCGATCGACAGCTTGATCAGCCGCTTGGTGTACTGGACCTGCACGCCGAGGTCGTTCAGCGCCATCGCCATCCCCGCGAGGCGCTTCAGCAGGTTGGCCTCGCTTTCGCCGACCTTGAGCGAGGCGTTCCCGACGAAGGCCTGGAGCGCTTCGCCGTCCCAGATGTCTCGATCGGGAACGGGGACGCCACTGCCCTCCGCGACCCGGTAGGCCGCATCCGCCAGCGCGTCGGCCAGCGTGAACAGCTTGGACTCGTCGCCCTCGGGCCAGTCCATGCCGACGGCCCAGCCGATCCACGGCCGCATCCAGCCGGGTATCTCCCCGTCGAGCAGCACCGCCCGTCAGGTCCCGGGGTGCTCTGCGACCTGGTAGTTCGCAGCCGTCACCTGTATATCGTCGCCGACGCCCTCAAGCCGGTCGATGTGGTCGTTGAAGGCGTTGATGACGCCGTCGCGCATGCCGGGGAAATCCTTCTCCATCTGGGCGCCGTACTGGTCATGCCCCATCGGCCGCCCTGCCGCCGCGAACGCCTCGCGTACGTCGTGCAGGATGCCCCGGATGCGCTCGGCCTCCTCGGCGGAAGCCCTCCCGTGCTGACGGATGCCGTGCGGCCGCGCGTTGTAACCGGAGACCGTCATTCCTTGGCCGCCGCCCGCCGAAGCTCGTCGAGGAGCTCGAACTCCTCGGCGGTCAGATCGGCCGCCACGCTCAGGGTGCCGTCCGAGGTGTGCATAGTGATCGGCTCAGGCCGCTCGTCCTGGTCCGGGAGGACCTCGAAGAGCGGAGGCCGCCGGTCTTCCGCGCTCATGCCTCGAATCTACAGGGCGCACTCCCGGTTGCTCGAACCAGTGGATCGTGCCCGATTCCGAAGCGGGCTTCAAGACGTGGCGGCGCGAGCAGGGCCACCGCCAGCTTGCCGAGGTGGCAGCGATAGTGGCCGCTGCAGGTGCCACGGCTGAAGGATGAGCCGATGAGCAAGACGATCATCTATGTCATCACCTGCGAGAACGAGCGGTGGGTGTCGCGTTGTCCCACCGGGGAGACGGAGGGAGTCGGTGTGGCCGGCTCCTTGTCGCAGCTGGAGCGTGATTTGGCGGAGATCCACGCATGGGCTTGGCCGGAGAACACCCCTGGCGTGGAGTTCGTCTTCGACTTGCCTGAGGACGTGGCCGTGCTGGTGGCCGAAAACAGTCATGAACGGGAGTTGGCCGAACCCCACGCCAAGCGCGCCGCGGAGCTGGCCGTCAAGACCGCGAAGGCTCTCACGAGCCACTGGTCGGAGCCGGACACGGCACGTGTCATGGGCCTGTCGAAGCAGCGCGTCCATCAATTGAAGGTCAGTGCCTGACACGGAGTCATGAGCCTCCCACCGAATCCGAGAGAACCGCGGCCCCGAGCCTCACTCCGGGCTGCGGTCCACGGCGGGTCGCCAGCCGAGTTCGGGGCCCAGCCGGGTGGCCATGTCGGTGAGGATCTGCACGTAGTCCTCATGCTCGAAGGTGAACGGCAGCGCGAACGCCACCTCGTCGATCTCCCGGAAGGCGGCGTGCGCGTACAGCCGCTCGGCGATCTCGGCCGAACTGCCCACGAGGTCGGGTGCGAACATCATGCGGGCCGGCCCCTGCGGCGTGGCGGTGCGGGGCATGCGCTTGTCGGCGTACGCCTGATACCTGGCTCGCTGCTCCGGCGTGGCCGTGTCCGTGGGGATGACGACCAGGCCCTGGGAGACGCGGGCCCGCTCGCCGTCGGGGTGCCGCGCGCGGAACGCCCGTACGTGGGAGAGCTGGATCTCGGCGAAGTCCTCCGACTCCTCCGCCTTCACGACGCTGCTGGTCAGGAAGTTCATGGCGTGCTCACCCGCCCAGGCGGCCGAGCGGAGGCTGGCGCCGCCGTACCACATGCGGGCGCCCAGGCCGGGCGAGTGGGGCTGGACCCGATCGGAGAAGACCTCGAAGCCCTCGACGCCGCTGAAGTCGGTGGCCGGCTCGCCGCGGACGAAGGACAGCAGCCGCCGCACCCGTTCGTAGCTGAAGTCCTCCTGGTCGGCGGTGCCGGGGTGGAGCGCGTCCTTGACCTGGTCGTAGTGGAGCGGCGGGCCGACGCTGACGCCCGGGTTGAGCCGGCCGCCGGCCAGGATGTCCACCGTGGCCAGGTCTTCGGCGAGCCGCAGCGGGTTCTCCCAGCCGAGGGGGATGACCGCGGTGCCCAGCTCGATACGGGTGGTGCGCTGGGAGGCCGCCGCCAGGACGGCGACGGGGGAGGAGATGCCGTACTGGAGGTGACGGTGGCGCACCCACGCGCTGTCGAAGCCCAGCCGCTCGCCCAGCTCGATGATCCGCAGCGTCGACTCGTGGCCGGGGCGCGGGTCGTCCCCGTCGAACAGCCCGATCGTCAGGAAACCCAGCTTGCGCAGCGGTCGCGTGGGTAGCGGCACGGTGGTTCCTCCTCCTCGTCATTCCTGGCAGCGGAGAATAGCCGCGGGCTCAGCGCGTCCGCGCCACCGGGTCGCCGTTGTCGGGCCGCTCCGGGCGAGACGCCCGCGCGCCGGAGCCGGTGATGTAGGCGTCACGGATCACCCCGTTCACCATCGCGCTGTCGCCGGGGTCAATGGTCGTCCCGTTCTTCGACGGGTTGCTGAGACGGATGGCGTCGGAGGAAGTCCGCTCGATCTGGATGTCGTCTTGTTGATGACGCACACGGCCGGCTCGTCCGCCGTCATCGAGCGGCGGGTGGCGATTGATAAGGAAGGTGGCCTTGGTCGCACCCACCCGGCGTCGGGTGGGGATGCTCCGCGATAGCGCCGGGGCGTCGGTGGCGCCGACCCCTGGGCGGGGGCCGAGCGCCACCGGCGCGCACGCGTCAGCGGAAGTCGGACACGCGGAACACGGCCATCATGTCCTTGGTCCTGACCCCGGAGTAGAAGGACGCCTCGGCGCCCACCCAGCCACGGAAGGCGCCGCTGTCGTCGATGATCTGCTCAAGCGGCTTGATGTGGGAGTTGCCCGAGTAGCAGAACTGCTTGGCTTCCATGGCCAGGCAGGTGCACCAGTGCCACAGGGTGTCGCGGCGATCGCGGTTGGAGACCTTGACGAGGTAGTACTGGATGGAGCTGACGTTCGCCTTGGTGCCGCCGCCGACGTTGGGGCAACCGCCGGACTTCTGGCAGGCGCCCGGGGACGACGGCTGCAGGTACGTCAGGCACCAGGTCGTCGTGGCGCAGTTGCGGAAGGAGGACTGCTTGAAGACCTGGCCGTCCGACTTCACGATGTGGTTGCCCGCCCAGGAGACCAGGTCCTGCTTGAGCGTTCCGGAGAAGGCTCGCACGGAGCTCATCGCGCGGCGAGTGGTGAGCGAGGCGTTGCTCCCGTAGCCGTATCCGTTGGTGGCCAGGCTGCTGCCGGCGAACTGCAGCTGGGCGAGCTTGCCGTCAGGCGACAGCTTCACGCGCCACTTCTCGGTCCAGGTCTGGGCGATCTTCCACCTGATGCTCAGTACGTCGCCCGCCACGGTGTACGTCCCCGTCCGGGATTCGTCCGGAGCGCCGGTGAAGCCGGCGGCGGTCAGTACGTCGCAGGCGCGTACGCGGGTGCTGGAGCCGCCCGCCTTGGTCGCGCAGCTCGAATCCGGGACGACACCGGTTTTCTGCCTGCCCTCGGGGTTGCGCTGCCACCAGAGGTAGGTGTTCGCGCTGACGGTGCCGCCGGCCTTGAACTGGTACGTACCCAGACGCACCCAGTTCTGAGTGGACCCGGCGCGCAGGAAGCCCTGCGAGACCACAAAGTTGGCCTTCCCGCCGGGCAAGGATGACTGGGATGGTGCGGCGCTGGCCGAACTGGCCACGGTGGCCAACATGGTGAGCGTCGCGAGCACGGCGGTGAGAACTGCGCGCACGGAAAACCTCCTTGAATACGGTCTTTACCGATTCTTGCCCATGCGGTCCTCCCATACCTCACTGTTTGACTTATGTTCATAGCCGTAAGTCACGATTGTTGGAACTCCCGGTCCGCGGCTTCAGGCCGGCAGACCGGCGAGCCAGCCGGTCAGGATCTCGTTGACCTCCGCGGTGCGTTCCTGCTGGACCCAGTGACCGCAGCCGTCGAGGATGTGTGAGGAGACCAGGCCCGGCAGGGTCGTCGGGAACGCCTTGATGGCGCCGGCCAGCCAGGTGGCGGTGGAGGCGTCCAGCGCGCCGCCGATGAACAGGGACGGCTGGGGGATGGGGGCGCCGTCGAAGCCGGCGAGGTCTTCCCAGTCCCGGTCCATGTTCCGGTAGCGGTTGAGCGCCCCGCTCATGCCGGTCCGCTCGAACTCCGCGGCGTAGACGTCGAGGTCGTCCTCACTGAGCCAGGCGGGCAGCCGATCGGTGGGGAAGCGCTCGCGCAGCGTCCCGCCCCGGGAGACGAGAAGCGGATGGGGGGCGTCAGCGGGCGGCATGGTGTCGGCGGACAGGGCGGCGTAGAGGCCGGCGAGCCAGCCGCGGACGTCGGGCTCGATCTCGGCCTCGGCCCGGCCGGGCGCCTGGAAGTAGCCGACATAGAACTCCTCCTCCCCGCCCATGCGCGCGAACATCTCGCTGGGCCGCGGCCCGCCGCGCGGGGTGTACGGCACGCTGAGCAGCCCGACCGCGCGGAAGACGTCCGGCCTGACCAGGGCGGAGTTGGCGGCGATGGGCGCGCCCCAGTCGTGGCCCACGATCACCGCCGTCCGCTCGCCCAGGGCGTGCACCACGTCGACGTTGTCCTCGACCAGGTCGAGCATCCGGTACGCGGCTATGTCCGCGGGCTTGGAGGAGCGGCCATAGCCACGTACATCGATCGCGACGGCCCGATAGCCGGCCGCGGCCAGCGCCGACAGCTGGTGGCGCCAGGAATACCAGGACTCAGGAAAGCCGTGCACCAAGAGCACCAGCGGCCCGGAGCCCTGCTCCACCAGGTGGACGCGGCCGGCGCGCGTCATGACCAGCCGATGTGTGAGCTCCGTGACTGAAGCGGGTGGCATCATCGATCCTCCAAGGCTTGTGGGCTTCGTGTCCGAAGCGGTCGCACCATCGATCTTCCACGACTTTCGATCCTGCCCGGCCGAGTGCCACCACCGGCCGGCGGCTTTCGCGGGAATCATCCGGGAGACCGTGGGGTCGCCGCGAATCGTGTTGCCACTTCGGCAAAGCCGCTCGGGATACCATGCCCGCGTCGATTCGGGATCGGCGCGTTCGGTGCCAGGGAGGTCGATTGGGATCAGCGCGCTCGGCGCCAGAGAGACGGGCTGACGCCGCGGGCGCGCTTGAAGGCCACACTGAAGGCGAACGGGTCCTCGTACCCGACCGCACGGGCCGCCGCGGCGATGCTCATGTCGGTGTCGCGCAGCAGGTCCGACGCCAAGGTCATCCGCCAGCCGGTGAGATAGGTGAGCGGGGGTTCGCCGACCAGGTCGGTGAAGCGGGCGGCGAAGGCGGCGCGGGACATGCCGACCTTGGCGGCCAGCCCGGCGACCGTCCACCGGTGCGCGGGATCCTCGTGGAGCAGACGCAGCGCGTCGCCGATGGCGGGCACGGTCAGGGCCCGATACCAGGCGGGGGATGCCGCCTGCGGGGTGGCGCACCAGGCCCGCAGCGCCAGTACGAGCACCAGATCCAGCAGCCGGCCCAGGACGGCGTCCTGACCGGGCTCCTCGCGGGCGATCTCGGCGGCGAGCAGATCCAGCGCTGCCCGGGTACGGGGACCGGCGGGGATGACCGCGAGCGGCGGGAGCATGGTCAGCAGGCGGTCGCCCACGTCGCCATAGAGGTCGTAGCCGCCCCGGATCATGGTCGTGGCCCCGGGCAGACCGTCGCCGTAGGTGCGGGGAGCCAGCCTCCGCTGGGCTCCAGGCGGCACTTCGCTCCCGTCGAGAAGCTGTTTCCTGCCCTGGTACAGCATGACCTGGGGCGGGGTGGACGGGTCGTCGGCGATCGTGTGACGACCGGTGCCGCTGATGAGGGCGAGGTCGCCCGCGGACAGGAGTGCCGGTGCGGCATCGGTCTCGTCGAGGCGGACCGACGCGTGGCCGCCGAGCGTGGCCACGATCGTGAGCGGAGGAGCGTCGGCGAAGGTCAGTGACCACGGTGGCCGCTGGATCAGCTGCCTGATCGTCGCGTTGCCGGCGCGGGCCCGATGCAGCAGATCGCTCAGGACGTCCATGAGGCCCACCGTAGACGATCACAAAGGTATCCCCGACTTTCTCCCATGGACCGTCTTGGCCTCCCTAGAGTTCGCTAGGCACATGACGAACATCCTTATCTTGGGCGGCGGCAACGGGAAGACCGGCCGCCGCATCGCCCAGCGCCTCCGGGACGCCGGCCAGCCGGTACGCACAGCGTCACGCGCCACCGGTGACATCCGCCTCGACCTGGGCGACCCGGCGACGTGGGCACCCGCGCTCGACGGCATCACCGCGGCCTACGTCATGGAGCCCAGCCTGCAGACCGGCGCCGAGGGCCGGGAGCGCATCCCCAGGTTCGTGTCCGAAGCGGTCGCCGCGGGTGTACGGCGGCTGGTGCTGCTGACCGCCTCCGGCGCCGACCAGATCGACGATCATCCCCTCAAGGCGGCGGAGCAGGCCGTGCGCGGCTCCGGTGTGAACTGGACCATCCTGCGGCCGGACTGGTTCGCGCAGAACTTCAGCGAAGGTCCCTGGCTGCCAGGGGTCATGGCGGGAACCCTGGCCCTGCCCACCGGCGACGGCCGCGTTCCGTTCATCGACGCCGAGGACATCGCCGCGGTCGCCGCGGCGGCGCTGACGGAAGACCGCCACAACGGCCAGATCTACCAGCTGACCGGCCCGCGGGCGATCGGCTTCGGTGAGGCGGCGGACCTGATCGGCAAGGCCGCCGGGCGCACGGTCCGGTACGTCGACATCGCGCCCGAAGTCTTCGTCGAGCGTCAGGTCTCCTTCGGCGTTCCGCCCGAGGTCGCGCGGCTGCTCGCCGGCGTCCTGGTCGCCATCCGCGACGGCCGGGGCGCCGAGGTCTCCGGCGATGTGGAACGAGCCCTCGGTCGCCGGCCCAGGCCCTTCGAGGACTACGTCACCGAAACCGCCGCGGCCGGTCCCTGGAACTGATCGAGCGCCGACCATGGTGGTGGGCACCATGTCACGCGGAGTCCGGTGGGCGCCGCGTTGACATGGTGCCCACCGAACCCGGCGTGACGGTGGCCCTGGAAGGGGAGCCGCGCGAGACGTGCCGCAGGCGATGAGCGAACATGTCGCGAGTGATAGGCGGACATGTCGCGGGGTACGAGCGGACATGTCGCGGTTACGAGCGGACGTGTCGCGGGTTATGAGTGGCGAGGAAGGCTCCAGCTGTGCGGCGACTGAGTGTGCCGGGCGAGTTGGCCCGGCCCCTGCGGGGTCATCTGCGTCTTGGCGATCCGGCGCACGGGCCCGACGCGATCGAGGTGAACTCGCGCCACCTGACCCGTGGGGGCAGGCCGTGGTTTCCGGTCATGGGCGAGTTCCACTACGGCCGTTATCCAGCGGGCGAGTGGCGGGAGGAGCTGCTCAAGGTGCGGGCAGGGGGAGTGACGGCTGTCTCCACCTATGTGTTCTGGAACCTGCACGAGGAGCGGCGCGGTGTGTTCGACTGGACGGGCGACCGTGACCTGCGCCGGTTTGTGATGACGTGTGCGGAGCTCGGGCTGGACGTGGTCGTACGGATCGGCCCGTGGGGTCACGGTGAGTCTCGCTACGGGGGATTCCCTGACTGGGTGCTCGCGGTGGACATGCGCACCGTGCTGGAGACGAAGTGAGCGCCCGCTGCCGCCGATGACCTCTCCTTCGAGGTCCCCCGACCCGTGGTAGGCGGAAGCATCGACTATCATTGCAAATGAAACACAGTCATTGCATATATTGCAACAAGCCCGCAATGTACTTCGACTCCAGCGCCTATGAGGGATGACCGGCCGATGAGACCCGCAGACGTGCTCGCGATCGGCGAGACCATGGTGATGGTCACCCCGACCGCCGGCGGCCGCCTCGACGCGGACAGCAGCTTCATCCTGCGCCCCGGCGGCGCGGAGTCCAATGTCGCCGCACTGCTCGCCCAGCTCGGCCACACCACGGCCTGGGCCGGCGCGGTCGGCCGCGATCCGCTCGGCGACCTCGTGGTCGACTCGCTCCGCGCCCGCGGCGTGGACGTCGGCCTCGTCCATCGCGACGACGAGCGGCCCACCGCCGTTTACTTCAAGGACCCGACCACTTCGGGCACCTCCGTCTACTACTACCGGCGCGGCTCGGCCGCCTCGGTCATGACCGTCGCCGACGTCGCGCGCTGGGCCGCGCGGCCGGCGAGGGTGACGCACATCTCCGGCATCACCGCGGCGATCTCCCCGCAGTGCCTGGAGCTGACCAGGCACATCGTGTTCGATCGGCCGCTGCGGCCGTCCGTGGTGAGCTTCGACGTCAACCACCGGCCGCGCCTGTGGGACGGCGCCGACGCCGCGTCGGTGCTGCTGGAGCTGGCGCAGCGGGCCGACATCGTCTTCGTCGGCCGCGACGAGGCGGCGGCCCTGTGGGGCACCACGGACGCCGAAAGCGTGCGCGCGCTGCTCGGCGGGCCCACGTACCTGATCGTCAAGGACGCCGCGATCGAGGCGGTCGGCTTCACTCCGACGGGGGTGCACCGGGCGCCGTCCCTGCCGGTCGAGGTCATCGACGCGGTCGGCGCGGGTGACGCGTTCGCGGCCGGGTGGCTGAGCGGGTTCCTGGACGGCCGCGACGAGGTCACGCGGCTGCGTCTGGGGCACTACGCGGCCTCCCGGGTGCTGATGTCCCCGGCCGACCTGGCCGATCTTCCCCCCGCTGACGAGGTCGTCTCGCTGCTCGCGGAAGCGGAAGGAGGGCACCACCTTGTCGCAGACCGTCGCCCGTGCCATTGACATCATCGGGTTCGTCTCCGTACGGCATCGCTCGCTCGGTGAGATCGCCGAGCACCTGGGCGTGCACAAGTCGACCGCGCTGCGGCTGCTGCAGACGCTGGAGGAGGGCGGTTTCGTGCGGCGCGTCCCCGGCAGCATGTACGGCATGGGCTTCCAGCTCATCGCGCTCGGCCAACTGGCCCTCGATCAGGTGGAGGCCCGTTCCCTCGCACACCCGATCCTGCACGAGCTGAGCGAGAGGTATGGCCACACGGTCCACCTCGGCGAGCTGGCCGGAGACCAGGTCGTCTACGTCGACAAGATCGACGGCCGGGGCAGCGTAGCGATGGGCTCGCGCATCGGGCTGCCCGCCCAGCTCCACAGCGCGGCCGTCGCGAAGATCATCCTCGCCTATCAGGACGACAAGACCCGGGCGCGCGTCCTCGCGCACGCCACCTTCACCCGCTTCACCCCCACGACCATCACCACCGCCGAAGACCTTGAGGCCGACCTCGCCCGCGCCAGGGGACGGGGCTGGGCCGAGGACGACGGCGAGCACGAGGACTACATCAACTGCGTGGCCCTGCCGGTGTTCGACGCCCGCGGCAAGGTCACCCACGGCATCTCCATCACCGCTCTTCGAGCGGTCGCGCCGCTGGAAGAGCTGCGCGCGCACATCGACCAATACCGCGACGCGGCCCACGAGATCTCCAAGACCCTGGGCTGGACAGGAGACCAACATGGACGCCGCTGAGTTCTTCGGCAGCCACCTCGACCGCAACCCGGTCCTCGGCATCTTCCGCAACCTCGACCCTCAGGCCACCGTGCGGATGTGCGAGCGCGCCTGGGAGTCCGGCATCGAGCTCATCGAGGTGCCCGTGCAGACGGCCGACGCGTACCCGTCGCTGCGCGCGGCGCTGGACGCGGCCAGGGCGAACGGGAAGAGCGTCGGCGCGGGCACGGTGACCACGGCAGAGCAGCTGGCGGCCGTCAGCGAGCTGGGCGCCGCCTTCACGGTCGCGCCCGGACTGCATCCCGAGGTCGCGACGGAATCGCTGCGGCTCGGACTACCGCACCTGCCGGGTGTGGCCACCTCCACGGAGATCGCCGCCGCGCTGGCCCGCGGCTTCACCTGGCTGAAGGCGTTCCCCGCGGCGCAGCTCGGCGCCGATTGGATCAAGGCGCAGCTAGCGCCGTTCCCCGGAGTCGGCTTCGTCGCGACGGGGGGCATCGACGCGTCCAACGCCGCCGCCTTCCTCGCGGCCGGATGCCGGGGTGTCGCCATGGGCTCGGCGCTGAACGACCCGGACGCCCTGGAACGGCTGCGCAAGGTGACGGATGGTTGACCGCCGAGCCTCTAGGGGCGTGACCCATGACCGGATGCGGATGCCGAGTCCTGGGCCGGGCCGCCAGGAGGCGCGGTGGAGCGGCGGACGACCAAGGTCGGCGTGACGGAGAAGTGCACCGCCGCCGTGCGGCCTTCGATGCGCTCCAGCAGCAGCCGTCCCGCCATACGGCCCATGACCGCTCCGTCCTGATCGACCGTGGTCAGCGCGATGTTGGGATGGGCGGCCAGCCGGGTGTTGTCGTAGCCGGCGACGGAGACATCGCCGGGGACGGAGAGAGCGACCTCATGGAGGGCGGCGAGGACGCCGAGAGCCGCCTCGTCGGAGCCCGCGAAGATCGCGGTGGGGCGTGGCGACCGGCTCAGCAACTCGTAGGCGCCGCGATGGCCGCCCTCCTCGGAATATGAGGTCGCGACCACGGCGATCTCCTCGGCCAGGCCGTGATCACGCATCACGCGCTCGTAGCTCTCGGCCCTGATGTGCGGCACCTGGTCGGCGGGCCGCCGCTGGTCCTGCTGGAAGGTGATGTGCCCGATGCGCCGGTGGCCGAGTGCGATCAGGTGCTCCATGACGAGCTCGGAGCCGGTCCGGTCGTCATCGACGATCGAGTCGTACGCCGGCGACCGGTCGTGCCTGCCGAGCACCACGGTGGGATCTCGCGGGCGACCTGCTCCAGCCGGGTGCGCCTGGCGAGCGGAGCGATCATGAGGATGCCGTCCACCTGCCGATCTATCAGGGCGTCGATCGCTCGTTCCTCGGTCTTGTCCTGGGTGCCGCCCTGGATCATGATGGCCTGATAGCCGGACTCCGCGAGGTGCTCCACCAGGCCGCTCATGATCTCGGCGTAGAACGGGATCCCGATGTGCCGCAGGAGCACGCCGATGGTGTACGCCCGTCCACGCAGCGCTCGCGCGGCGGCCTGGGGCCGGTAGCCCAGCTCCTCGATGGCCCGCTGGACGCGGTCGCGCATGGCCTCGCTGACCCCGTAGTCGTTGCGGATGACCTTCGAGACCGCCGCTTTGGAGACCCCGGCGTGTTTCGCCACGTCGGAAATGGTCACTCGTCGTCGTCGCTCGGGCGCGACCATGGGGTATCCCTTCTCGCCAAGTCCTGCGGACGTCAGGATGGCCTGGTGCGTGGGGCCAGTGCCGCCTGGATACGGTCATGGATCCCGGCCGCCTCGGCCGAGAGCGGCGGCCTGCGCATCGTGGGAAGACGGCCGGCTTGTCGCAGCACCAGCATCGCGAACCGCTCGGCCTCGTGTTCCTGCGGCTCGGAGTATGTCGTCCGGCCGAGCACCGAGCGGACCATGGCCGGGTCGAGCGTCGGCAGCAGGATGCGCAGCAGGTCGTCGGGGGCGATCGGTGCCGACGCGTGCTCGCACAGCATGTGGCCTAGTTCGTGCAGGATGATGTGTTCCTGATGGGAGCGGCTGGTCCGCTGCTCATAGCAGATGTAGTCGACCGTGTCGGTGGCCAGCCACATGCCGCTGGGGCCGTCCGCGGCGGTGTCGACGGGCCTGAGCTCGATGCGGCGCTCCCGGGCCCGCGCCACCTGGTGGGTGAACTCCACGATGTCGAACGGGTGCGTGATCTCGAACCGCTCGACGATCTCTTCCAGGCGTTCGCCGCTCACGAACCTCCTCATGGGGCGTACCGGCCACAACACCCACATCATAGGCCGCCCGCAAAGCTTCAACAGAAGTTTAAGCACGCAGCCGCCCGTCTTGGCTTAGATTGACAGGGAGGGCGGCAACTGCCGTTTATCCACCATCCATATCCCGGCAAATCCCGGCAACACGGTCCGTAGCTCGTCCCCGTGGGAGGTCAGGCATTGGCAGGCGCGTCATCCGGAACGGCTGTGGAAGCACATGGCGGCGATGTCAGTTTCGGCGTCCTGGGGCCCTGGGAGGTGCGGGTCGGTCAGGGCGCGGTGGCGGTGCCCGTCGGGCAACTGCGGACGGTCCTCGCGTCGTTGCTGCTGTCGGTCGGCCAGTCGGTCTCGACGCCCACGCTCGCCGAGCGGCTGTGGCCGGGCGAGGGGCCGGGCTGGCCGCGCGGCGCGGTGCACACCTATGTCACCAGGCTGCGGCGGCTGATCGGGGCGGACCTCATCCAGACCGAGCCGGACGGCTACCAGCTCCAGGTCGAGCCCGACGCGGTGGACCTGCACCGGTTCCGCGGCCTCGTGCGCCGCGCCGACGACGCCGGCTCCGCGCAGGAGGAGATGGCCCTGTTACGCGAGTCGCTGCGGTTGTGGCGCGGTCAGCCCTTCGGCAACGCCAGTGGCCCCTGGCTGGAACACGAGGTGATACCCCTCCTGACCGAGGAGTGGTTCGGCGCCACCGAGCGCCGGATCGACCTGGAGCTGGCCAGCGAGCCGCCAGGGCGCCTCATCGCCGAGCTGACGGAGCTGACCAAGCGTTACCCGACCCGCGAGCCGCTGTGGACGCGCCTGATCACCGCGCTGCACCGCAGCGGCAGGCGGGCGGAGGCGTTGAGCGCCTACCAGCGCGTACGTACGGTGCTGCGCGAGGAGCTCGGCCTGGACCCGAGCGAAGAGCTGGTCCAGCTGCACCAGACGGTGCTCCTGGGCGACACCGACGACCACCCGGTCAGCACGGCCGTCCGGCGAAGGACGCCGAGCCCCCGGCAGTTGCCCCACGGCATCGCCCGCTTCACCGGCCGGGAGGAGGAACTGGCGGCCTTGGACCGGCTGCGCTCAGGTGTGGCGGCACTGGACCGGCTGCCCTCAGGCGTGGCGGCATCAGGCCGGAACGGTGCGGGCACGAACGCCCCGATCATCGTGACCATCGACGGCGCTCCCGGGACCGGCAAGACGACGCTGGCCGCGCACTGGGCCCACCGAGTCGCCCATGACTACCCCGACGCCCAGCTCTACCTCAACCTGCGCGGCTACGGGCCGAGCGAGCCGATGACCCCCGCCGCCGCGGCGGAGAGCCTGCTGCGCGGTCTCGGCGTGGAGAGCGACGCCATCCCCGTCGACGTGGACGAGCGGTGCGCGTTGCTGCGTACCATCCTCGCCGACCGGCACGCGCTCATCCTGCTGGACAACGCCCGCAACGCCGACCAGGTGCGCCCGCTCCTGCCGGGCGCCAGCGGCCTGGTCATCGTGACCAGCCGCGACCAGCTACGGTCTCTGTCCATCCGTGACGGCGCGCACCGTGTCACGCTGGGCGCGATGCCGGAAGCCCAGGCCGTCGAGCTGCTGGCGGCGGCCGTCGGCCCCGCCCGGGTCGCCCGCGAGCCCGCGGCGGCCTCCCGGCTGGTCGAGCTGTGCGACCATCTGCCCCTCGCGCTGGCCATCATCGCCGAACGCGCGCAGCGCGCCGCCACGCTCGCCGAGGTCGTCGACGGCCTGGCGGACGAGAAGGCCCGCCTCGACAACCTGGGAACCGGCGAGAACGATCCGAACATCGACCTGCGCGCCGTTCTGTCCTGGTCCTACGGAGCGCTCAGCCCGGCGGCGGCCGCCACGTTCCACGCGCTCGGCCTGCACCCCGCCAGTGACATCGCGCTGGAGACGGTCGAGGCGCTGGTCGACCTTCCGCCCGCCGAGGTCAAGCGGGGCCTGGACCAGCTCGTGGCGGCCCATCTGCTCGAACAGCGCCGCCCCTGCCGCTACCAGCTGCATGACCTGATCCGGTTGTACGCCGTCGATCAGGCGCGGCTGCACATGCCGCCCGGCGAGCGGCAGGCCGCCGTACGGCGCTTCCTCGATCACTACCTCTTCGCCGCCGTCAGCGCCGACCGGCACCTGGTGCCCTACCGCCGCCGCGACTTCCTCGCGCCGATGCGGCCGCGCCGGCGCCCGCTCGCGTTCGCCGACGCCGACGAGGCGATGGCCTGGCTGGAGCTGGAATACGACTCCCTCCGGGCGGTGATGTCGTGGGCGGCGACGAACGGGTGGGCGCACTACTCATGGCGTACGACCATGGCCATGACCAGCTTCTACGACGCGCGCATCCCGTGGTCCGACGGCCTGGACAGCCTGAAGTCGGCGGTACGCGCGGCTCGGGCCGCGAGCGAGCCCATCGGCGAGGCCTACACCCTCAACTCCGTGGGCTGCATCTACTCCGACAGGGGTGACGTCGATCTGGCGGAGCGACATTTCCGCGAGGCGCTCATTCATTTCAAGCGGAGCAAGAGCCCGTACGGCGAGGCCATGGCGCTGTGCAATCTCGGCATGACATATGGCGAGGCCGGCGAATACGGAAAGGCCCAGCGGCATTTGATGCGCGCGCTGGATCTGCACGTGCGCAACGAATATCCCCGTGGCATCGCCCTGGCCCTGGACAACATCGGAATCGCGCAGACCGTGGCCGGCCATTACCGATGCGCGGTCAAGGCGTTCAAGCAGGCGCACCGGATCAACCTGCGGCTCAGGGAGTACGCCTCCGACGCGATGTGCCTGCGCCACCTGGCCCGCGCCTATGTCATGACGGGCGACACCCGCGAGGCCGTCCGCGCCTTCCGCCAGTCCATCGACCTGTTCCGCCGTACGAGGAACCAGCGCTGGGAGGCGATCACCCTCGCCGATCTCGGCCACGCGCTCAACGGGGCCGGACACGACGTGCTGGCCCGCGGCATCCTGCGGACGGCGCTGGACCTGATGACCGGGCTGGCGGACCCGCGAGCCCACGACATCGAGGCCGTTCTCGCGTCCACCCGGTGAGAGCGGCCTTTTCCAAGGAGCGTTTCAGCGCGCCGACAGGTCGGTGACAGGTCGGCGAAAGGCGGTTCTCCGTGCGTCGGGATTAGCCTTCTGTCGGAAGCCACTAGCCGCATGTTTTCCTGGCGGATTATTCGCGGCTATGGGTCCTGCGATTTTCTCCACAGAAAGGCTGAAAAGAGAATGAGCGTTTCCCAGAAGCTCGACTTCGACCTCAAGAACCTGCCGATGGACGTTTTCGACCTCGCCGACAGCGGCCTCGCCATCGAGTCGCTGACCGCGGGGCACGGGATGGCGGAGAACGGCGCGTCCGTCCTCTGCCCGAGCGTCTGCAGCACCTCGACGTCGTCGACGAGCTCGAGCAGCAGCTGATTCCCGGCCGGGCCGTCGGCGTGGCGCGGGCGGCCCGGCTCTGGCGCTTCCGGAGGAAATGGTGATCTTAACGAGCGGCGCCCACGTGGAGTCGTCTGTCGTGGTGCGGGTCGCGGGTGTGCCGGTGGCGGCGTTGTCGCGACTGCGCCTGGACAGCGCGTACGGCCGGGCGGAAGAGCTGGCCCGGCAGGCGGCCACGTTACGGCGCGACGGCGAGGCGTTGGCGCAGGCACTGTATCCCCTGATCGGAGCGCTGGACCCCGGCACGGCCAAGCCGGCGCTGGTCGGCCTGCGCCGGGCGCTGCACCAGCGACGACTGCCCCGCGACACCGAATGGAACGCGCGTGTCGCCGCGCTCGTCCCCGCCGAGATCGGCGACGCGATCGAATCCTGGATCGTCACCAGGCACCGCCTGGATGAGGGGCGACGCGCGCTCGACGACGTGTTCGCCGCCGAGCTGCGGGAGAAGGAGCTCGTCCTGCGTGACGTGGCCGGTCATCCGGGCTTCCGCCGGGCACTGTCCCAGGCCAGCCCGGCCCTGTTCGGCGAACTGGCCAAGTGGCTGGCGGACCCGCGGCGGCGACCGCGCAGGCAGTCCATGGCCCGGCTGGCGAAGTACCTGGCGAGAGCGGCCGCCAAGACGAGCCCGTACGGCACCTTCATGGCCAGTGGCACGGGGACGTGGGCGGACGGCGAGTCACCCGTGCGGTTCACTCCCGCCGAGGTTCATGGAGTGCTCGAGATCCACACCTTCCTCCTCCAGCGGATCGGCGAGACGCTCACCCGCGATCCACGCCTGGCCCGGCACCTGGCCCTGCGGGTCAACCCGAGCGCGACCTTCCGGGACGGAACCGTCAGCTTCATCGGGCGCTCCACCGAGGAACCCATCGTGACCCTGCCGGCCACCGCCGCGGTCGAGGCATGCCTGAACCTGGCGGCGCGCCGCCCGGGATCCACGCGGGCCGAGCTCCGCTCCCGCCTGGCGGGCGGCGCCGCCGACGAGTCCCCGGTCGAGGCGTTCCTCCAGGCGTTGGTGCGGGCCGGGCTCCTGGAGGAGCAGCACCCCGTCGCCGACCAATCGGCCGATCCGCTGGGCGACCTGGCCGAATGGGTCGCCGACCATGGGGGAGCCGAGTTCGCGGACGTCGTCCAGGCGTTGCGGCGGGTACGTCGGCAGGCGCGGCTGCCCGTGGTCGTGGACGACGTCGAGGGCCACTGGAAGCGGCAGCACGAACTGGAAACCGCGCTCACCGACCTGGCGGAACCGCTCGGCTTCGAGCCGGCCGCGCTCGACGGGCAGGGCCGGCACACCTTCCGCGAGAACGCCGTCTTCACGGATCCGGTGGCGGAGGCCGGGTCGGCGGCATGGCGCCCGGCTCTGGAGGATCTGGACGTCGTACGGCGCTGGCTGGGCGCCTTCGACCTGACGCTGCCATTCCGGATCGCCCTCGGCGCCTGGTTTTCCGAGCGCTTCGGCCCGGATGCCCACGTACCCCTCCTCGTCCTGCACCGAGCGCTCCAGGAGGTGCTCGCCCAGGACGGCGAGTCCGCCGAGCCGAGCGACGCGGCGCGCGAGGTCGCCCGGCTGATGGGCCCGTCCATGGGGGCGGGCGGCGCTCTGTCCGAGAGCCCGCTCCCGCGGCTGCGGGAGCTGGCCGCGATCCAGCGGGAGGCACGTCAGGCGGTGCTCGCCCAGCCGGAGCGGGACGGTGTCGTGAGCGTCCCCGCGGAGCTGATCAGGAAGCTGACGGACGACTGGCCGTCATGGGTGGTCCCGCCGCGTTCCCTCGCCTGCTACGTGCAGGTCGTGCCCGGTCACGGCGGGATCGGCCTGGTGCTCAACGCGGCGCACACCGGTTACGGCCGTGGACGGAGCCGGGTGCTGGCCCTGATGGCGGAGGCGACGGGCGAGAGCCAGGCCACGGAGCACCGGCCGAGCGGCCGGGTGCTCGCCGAACTGGGCGGAGTGGCCGCCTCGGCGTTGAACAGACGGGTGCCGCACGTGGCGTACGAGATCGACTATCCGTTCGCGGTCAGCAGCCGTCCCACGGAGGAGCGCATCCCGCTGGGAGACCTCGGGGTGGTCCTCGATCCGCGCGGCGGCCTGCTCAAGGTGGTCTCGGAGCGGCTGGGCGCCGATCTGTCCGCACTGCATCTGGGCATGATGTCCGACCTGCTGCTCCCACCGGCGGCTCGCCTGCTGATCCAGGTCTCGGGAGAGACGCACTACGTGCATCCCAGCATCCCGCTGCTGGCGGATCCGGCCGATCTGGACCTCCCCTCGTCGTTGGTGGCCTATCCCCGGGTGGAGATCGGCGGCGTGGTGATCCAGCGCGCCCGCTGGATCGTGCCGAAGGAGACGCTTCCGGAACGGGCCAAGGGCGAGACCGACGCCGCCTATCTGCTGCGCCTGGCGTCGTGGCTGCACGAGCACGACATCCCGGTGCGATCCTTCGTCCGCTTCGCCCGCCCGGACGGGGGCGCGGGCGAGGGGACGGGGGACTGGACACAGTGGATTTTCGACAAATCCCGCAAGCCCGTCTACGTCGACTTCGCCAACTGGTTCCTGGTCGCGGCCTTCGAGAAGATGCTGGCGAGTTCGGGGCCGATGGTGATCTTCGACGAGGTGCTGCCCGACTTCGAGGACGCGCTGGGACCGGACCCCGATGACCCCAGCGTCACCGAATTTCTCATCGAGATCTCTGACCAGGACGGCCGGCATGCATGAATCGGACTGGGTCAGCGCCCACGTCTTCTATCACGAGAACCTGGACCCGCTGCTGACGAACGCGGCCGGTCCGCTGATCGCCGAGCTGGCCGGCAGCGGTCTCGCGGAGGCCACGTTCTTCCTGAGGTACTGGGACGGGGGGCCGCACCTGCGCTTCCGCGCGCTGCCTGCCGACCCCGCGCACCGGGCCGAGGTGGAACGGGTCATCGCGGAGCGGTTCGAGAAGTATCTCGCCGAGAACCCGGCGGATCGCTCCATGAGCCAGCGGGACTATGCCGGCATAGGCGAGGCCCTGGCGCAGTGGGAGGGACTTCCCGGCCATACCGAGCGGCTCTTTCCGAACAACTCCGTGGCGTTCATCCCGTACCGGCGTGAACACGACCGCTACGGCACCGGGGCCTCGATGGAGGCGGTGGAGCGGCACTTCGCGGAGTCCAGCCGCATCGCCCTCGGCCTGCTGCGCGACGGCCTGCGGCCGGCGGACCGCACCACCGCGGGAGCCGCGATGATCCTGCTCACCTGGTTCTGCGGTGAACGGGACGTGGCCCGGCTGGCGCCGTGGGTCAGCGTCGACCAGGACCGGCGCGGCGACGTATCCGCGGCCGAGCGGCCCGGTGGCGCGACTGAGGCTGGCTTCACCCAACCGACCGCGCAACCGACAGGGCGCCAGCGTGATCGCGTCATCGGCCTCGCTCGCCGGATGAGAGGGCTCGCCACGCACCTGGAGCACGTCTCCGGGCCGGGCTCCCTGGCGGATTGGGCCCGATCGGTGTCCACGCTCCGTGACGCGCTGGCCGCCGAGGCCGGCGCCGGCCGGTTCGAGCCGCCGCCCCGAGGCTGGGAGGGGGAGGGCGCGGTCAAGACGCGGCAGGTCCTCACCGTTCTCGACATCTGCGCCCACCTGGTCTGCAACCGGCTGGGCGTGACCGTGCAGGAAGAGGGGGCCGTCCGGCTGCTGTGCGCGGACGCGGTGGCCGTGCTCGCGGGGGAGGGGAGATAGTCCGTGCGCTGGAACAGCATTCACGTCCGCTACTACGACCACGACAAGGATCCGTTGATCCTGCACGGAGTACGCCCGCTCTTTCGTGAGCTGGCCGGGCAGGTGGCAGGGCTCTCCTACACCCGGCACTGGCGCCAGGGACCGCATCTGCGGCTCAACTTCCACACCGACCACGACACCTTCACGCACGTGGTGCGGCCGGCCGCGGAAAAGATCATCGGCGGCTGCCTGGCCGAGCACCCCTCATCGCTGCCGCTCGACCCCCAGCTGGAGCTCTCCGCGCATCAGCGGCTGGCCGAGCTGGAACGGGAAACCGGCCCCCTGACGCCGTGGTTCCCCGACAACACCCTCCGCGTCGCCGAGTACGACGACCGGACGGAGGTGCTGGGCGGTCCGCACATGGCCGACCTCGTGGCGGATTTCTACGCCGACACCACCGACCTCGCCTTCGCGATGACCGAGGCCGGGGGCGGCGCGCGACGGCGGCAGCTGGCGTTCAAGCTGATGGTGGCGACGGCGCACCGCCTGTCGGGCACAGACATCTCCCAGGGATACTTCACCTTCAGGTCCCACGCCGAGGCGTTCCTGTCGACCTTTCCCGAAGCGCGCGGGATGAGGCCGATGTGGGACGGCTACTACCGCGAACACCACCTGACCCTCCTCGCCCAGCTGCGGGCGGTGCTCGGCGGCGACGACGTTGACGCCGCGCTGCTGGCGGACTGGGAGGCCGCACTCGTCCCGTATCAACGGCGGGGGGCGCGGCTCCTCGAACAGGGCGCGTTCGTCGTGCCGACCGTCAGCGCCGAGCAGGAGTCGAAGCTGGCCGAGTCGAGTCCCTTTCACCGGGCGGGTTACGCCGATCCGGTGTGGGCGGAGATCCGGGACGCGCCCGAGTTCCTTTTGTACAGGCTGATGCTCAACCTCACTTATCTGCACATGACCCGGCTCGGCCTCGTTCCGGTCGAGCGCTTTCTGCTGTGTCATCTGCTCGCCAACACCGTGGAGGCGTACCTGGAAGGAAGTGGATCATGAGCGGCGAGGCTCCGGCGTACGAGGAACATCTGCGGCTGCGGCCGGGGGTCTACAGCGCGACAGGCGCGAACGGCGAGCTGCACCTGTTCCGTCATGATCTGTGGCGGAGGGTGGCCTCGTTCGGGCCGGTGGGCGCGGGCGGTCGGGCCGTACTGCGTCGCCTGGCCGAGGGGCCGTGCCCGCCGTCGGAGCTGACGGCGATCGGCGCGTCCGACCCGGAATTCCTCGGGGCCCTGCGGAGCGGGGGATGGGTGACGACCACGCTGAGCCATCTCGGCAGGCAGCTGTACACCGTGCAGCCCGTCCGAGCGCCCGACCCCGACGTGGAGCAGGACGTTGTGGAGAAGGACATCGACCACGAAGTGAAGCTGTCCGGTTTCGCGGTATTCCGGCGCGAGGGGGAGGACATCCTCGCCGAGGCGCCGACCTCGTGGGCGCAGGTGCTGATCCATGACCCGGAAGTCGCGGCCATGCTCACGGAGATGGCGCGGCCGCTCTCGACCGCCACATTGAAGGGCCCGCTGCCCGAAGAGCTGATCGCCAGGCTGCTGCGGGATCTGCGCTGGACCGGCATCGCGATCCCCGCCGGGAGCGACGCGGAGTCGGAGTGGCGCCTGCGCCAGTGGCGACCGCACGACCTGTGGTTCCACTCGCGCAGCCGCAACGGGAACGGCGGCTACTTCGACGCCGGATTCGGCCGTACCAAATGGGGGCAAGGGCAGTTCCCGCCGCTCCCCGCGCGCCGGGAACCCTATCCGGGACCCGCGATCGACCTGCGGGTACCGGACCTGGACGAGATCCGCGTGCGCGACCTCGGGCTGACCGACGCCATCGAGGAGCGGCGCTCGATCCGCGAGCACGACGACGACCGCCCGATCACGGTCGATCAGCTCGCGGAACTGCTCTACCGATGTGCCCGGGTACGCCAGGTCAACGTGTGGGAGGGCGTGGAGTACGTCGACACGCCCCGTCCCGCCGGCGGCGGGGTCGACGAGCTGGAGTTGTACCCGGTCGTCCGGAATGTCGCGGGCCTGGCGCCAGGCATGTACCACTACGACGCGCACGAGCACCGGTTGCGCCTCGTCCGCGACCCCGGCCCGGCGGTCGGGCGGCTGCTCTCGACCGCGAGCCGGGCGGCGGCCACCACCACGTGGCCGCAGGTCCTGATCGTGGTGTCGGCCAGGTTCGGGCGGGTGATGTGGACGTACGAGGAGATGCCGTACGCCCTGATTCTCAAGCATGTCGGGGTGCTCTTCCAAACCATGTACCTGGTCGCGACCGCGATGGGGCTGGCCGCCTCCGGTCTTGGCGGA
This sequence comes from Nonomuraea sp. NPDC049750, assembly GCF_040659625.1. Classification (NCBI taxonomy): domain Bacteria; kingdom Bacillati; phylum Actinomycetota; class Actinomycetes; order Streptosporangiales; family Streptosporangiaceae; genus Nonomuraea; species Nonomuraea sp. NPDC049750. The sequence goes on along the minus strand of NZ_JBFANB010000010.1, from coordinate 24,218 downwards.
GGTGACGCGCCGGCCTTCAACGAGGCCACGGGAGCAGATCCGGCGGTCGAGGCCAGCGTGGGTGAGTTCATGCTCGGGAGCCGGCCGAGCCCGGCCGCTGACGAGGAACCGGCCGCCGACGAGGAACAGGAGTAAACGAACGTGGGCCTACTGCTACGCCCGGATGCGTTCCATGCCCCGGATTCGGCGGGGATGTACCTGCTCACGTACCGGGGATCCAGCCATCTGAAAGGCCGGTCCGTCGGTCCGCTGCTCGATCTGCTGAAGCCCTACCTCGACGGGCGGCACACGCTGGCCGAGCTGACGGAGGAGTTGCCGCCCGAGCGCCGGGCCGCCGTGGAGAGCCTGCTGACCGCGTTGGTGGAGCGGGACGTGGTGAGAGACGTCGGCGCGCTGCCGGAGCGGGACGTCGTGAGAGACGTCGGCGCTGTGGGTCCGGAGGCCGCCCTGGAATATCCGGAATATCGCCATGAGGTGGCTTTCATCGGGCATTTCCGAGACTCACCTATCAGCATATTTCGGGCATATCGGGATAAAGAGGTGCTCGTTCTGGGGGCGGGGGACATCGTGCCGTGGGTGGCGCGTGCCGCCGTACGGACGGGGTCACGTCTGGTGAAGATGGCGAGCCTGGAGCACTTGGGCGTCGAATGGGTCGAGCGCGGTCGGCGTACCCCTGACCAGAAGGTCGAGCGGCACCTCCTCGCCGACTTCAGCGAGGAGGGGTTGCTGCCCCTGCTCGACAGCGCGGACCTCGTTCTGCACGTCTCCGGCGACGCGGCGCATGAACCGCTGCTCGACCGGCTCTGCGCGGAGCGCGGGATCCCCCTGGCGCAGGCGGTCATGCTGGACGGCGAGGTGTGGCTCGGCCCCGAGGACCTCGGCACGCGATCGACGGCGAGCTGGACGGCCGGCCTGCGCCGGGTGGCGAGCTGGACGGCGGGCCGCCGCCGAGTGGCGGCCCGGCCCGCGCCACACCCGCCCATCGCCCCCGCCGAGACGCTCGCTGCTGCCGGGGCCGTCGCCAGGACGGGAGCTGCCGCTGAGACGCTCGCTGTTGTTGGGGCTGTTGCCGGGACGGGGGCTGCCGCTGAGACGCTTGCCGTTGTCGGAGCCGTCGCTGGGACGCGGGCCGCCGCCATCGCCGCCGCCTTGGTCCAAATGGCCTTTCGGACCGCCAACGGCCTGCTGGACGACCGCCGTGCTCGGCTGACCAGGATCGACCTTTCCACGCTGCGCCGGACGTCACATGCCTTCGTCCCGCACCCCTGCGCCCGGTCGGCCGAACCTGCGCTCCTCGAACCTGCGCTCCTCGAACCTGCGCTCCTCGAACCCGTGGTCTCCGAACCCGTGCTCCCCGGACCCGATGACCCGGCCCGCGACGGTGCGGTTCTCGGTCGGGAGGCGTTCTCCCGGCGGGCGGTGGTGTGCGCCGACGATCTCCTAGGTGTGTTCGGGGAGCCGACCGAGCGCGATTACGCGCAGATCCCTCTGCACGTCAGCGAGGTGGAGGTGCCCGACCCGGTCGGACTGCTCGGGGGCGCCGTCTCAAGGGTCGTCGGCACGGGTCTCGACTTCGAGTCCGCGCGCCACCAGGCCGCCCTGAAGGCGTTCGCCGTCTATGCCTCGCTGATGGTGGATCCGCGCCGGCTGCTCTCGGCGGACGGCCGCACTCCGCTGGCCGCGCCGGAGTCCGATCCCGATGCCCTGCTCGCGGACCTGCGGGCCGGCAGGATCAGCGGGTTCGTCCTCGGCCACCGGCTCGCCGACGGCGGGACGCTAGTCGTCGCCGCCGACGTCGCCTTCCCGGTGCTGTCCGGCACGAGCCGGGCTGGCGGCCGGGCGCCGACCCAGACTGCGGGAGTTACTGGGGGCATGGCCGGGGGAGTCGCTGCCGGAGTCACTGCGGGCATTGCCGTAGGAACCACTGTGGGCATCGCCGCCGGATACAGCTGGCAGGAGGCCGTCGACGGCGCGCTGGCCGAGCAGGCGGGACGGCTGGCGCTCGCCGATCTGGAGCACCGGACGACGCCGTTGCCCCGGTTCGACCTGGACAGCGGGTCGCTCCCACCGCGCGGTGAACGGTACAGGTCCATGATCCAGGCCACGGGCGAGGTGGTCACCTGCTACGACCTCACCGGGCCGGCGGAGATTCCGGCCGCCATGAGTTACCTGGGTGACACGCCTGTCGGATACGCCGGTGGGTCCTCGGCGGCCGAAGCCGTGACCGGCGCGCTAGAACAGGCCCTTCTCCATTACCAGGCGCGGCAGAACGCCCAGTCCACCTACGCGCCACCCGCGCCGCCGGGCATACCGCCCGAGTTGCGCGGCTCGGCGATCCGCCGCCTGCCCGACGCCTCCCGTACCGACTCGGCGAGTCTGGTGTCCGCGCTGGCCAGACGCGGTCTCTCGCCGGTGGCGGTGCCCCTCGACCACGATCGTGAGGTTCATTCGATCATGCCGTACACCGTCCACGTGGTGCTGACCCATGCATGAGATCGCCGTCCTCGGTGAAGGGCTGCTCAGGGAGAGCATCGTCGCGGCACTGTCCGGCGGCGGATCCTCCGTCTCGCCGTTCCTGACGTCCGGTGCGGTCGCGGCCGTCGTGGCCCATGACCGCTGGGACCTGTCCGGCTACGCCGAGGTCAGAGCCTCCGCCGCAGAGGCGGGCGTGCCCTGGTTGCCGGTACGGGCCGAATTGGGGCGAGTCGTCCTCGGCCCCCTGGAGGAGCCTGGACTTCCCGGCTGCGTGGACTGTGGTGAGTTCCGGCGGAGGCTGGCCCATCTCCAGCCAGACGGGCACGAGACGGTGTGGCGAGAGCAGGGGGCCACCCTGTCCGCGCTGCCGTCGGCCTGGCTCACCGGACTCGCGGCCGACCTCGCCGCCACCTTGGTCACCGAGGAGATCGCTCGGCTCGTCAGCCGGGAAGCCATGGTGACCGAGGAGGTCGCACGGCCTATCAACTGGGAGGCCGTGGTCACCGCGCGCACGGGAAACCGGGAGACCGCGCGCACGAGATCCGCCTTCGTCTACCTGGATCTGGAGACGCTGGCCGTCGAGCCGCACCCGTTCCTGCCCGACCCGCTCTGCGGCACCTGCGGGACGCTGCCGCCCGACGACCGTTCGCGGGCGGACATCTTCCTCCGGTCCCGCCCCAAACCGGCCCCGGACGTCTACCGGCTCCGGTCGATGACCGGCGAGGTGGACATGCTCAAGGCCAGGTACGTCGACGGCGAGAGCGGTCTCATCCGATCCGTACTCAAGAGCACCGAAGGCGGCATCGTGGTCGCCGCGGCGCCCATGGGCCTGCGCCAGGGCTCCACCGAGTACGGCTTCGGACGTACCCGTAACTACCAGGGCAGCCAGGTCACCGCCATGCTGGAGACGCTGGAACGGCACGGCGGCATGGAGCCCGGGGGAAAGCGCACCACGGTGTCGGCCAGTTACGCCGAGGTCCGCCACGACGCGATCGACCCCCGGACGCTCGGCCTCTATCCGGCGGAGCGGCATCGGCTCCCCGGCTTCCCGTACCGCCCGTTCGACGAGGCGCAGGTGTGCCGCTGGGTCTGGGGGTACTCCTTCGCCCGCAGTGCTCCCGTGCTGGTCCCCGAGACCTACGCCTACTACCGGGCCCGCCACCATGACGCCGAACGCCCGCCGTTCGTCCAGGAGGTCTCCAACGGCTGCGCCCTGGGCGGCAGCCTGGAGGAGGCCGTCTTCCACGGGATCCTCGAAGTGGCCGAGCGCGACGCCTTCATGATGACGTGGTACGCGCGCATGCCGGTCCCGCGGATCGACGTGACCTTCGCCCGCGACTCGATGATCCCCCTGATCATCGAAGCCATCGAGGCCGAGAGCGGCTATCAGGTGATGCTCTTCGACACCACCCTCGAACAGGGCATCCCCTGCGTCTGGGCGATGGCCGTCGATCCCGGCGACGACGAGAAACGCCCGAAGGCCGCCTGCTCGGCGGGCGCTCACCCGGTCCCGGAACGCGCGATCGAGAACGCGCTCAACGAGCTCGGCCCGCTCCTCGCCGACCTCATCAAGCGCTATCCCGACCACATGGACGAGGCCGGCCGGATGGTGGACGACTCGTCGCTGGTGAAGGAGATGGAGGACCATCGCCTGTTGTACGGCGACCACCGGACGTACGACCGGCTGCGCTTCCTCACCGAGACGCCGCACCGGCGGCACATCGACGATCTTCCGTCGCCGGCGCGACTCCGCAACGCCGATCTCCGGGACGACCTGATCGAGCTGGTCGACCGCTACCTCGTCACCGGTGCCGACGTCATCGTGGTGGATCAGACGACCCCTGAGCACGAGGTGTCCGACCTGGCCTGCGTGAAGGTCGTCATCCCCGGCACCCTGCCGGTCACCTTCGGCCACGACTACCGGCGGGTCGACGGTCTGCCGAGGTTGTACGAGGTGCCGTACCGGCTCGGATACCGGGATCGGCCCTTGGAGCCGCAGGACGTCAACCCGTACCCCCACGCTTTCCCTTAGAAGGGCCGGCCATGTTCGTATCGATCGTCGCCTGGGATCTCAGCAGGTCCACGGAGACCGTGGAGAGCCTGCGCGACTACCTGCGGGACTACGCCGTCGACGCCTACGCCACGCTGGAGGGGATGCGGCTGAAGGCGTGGTTCTCCAATCCCGCCCGCCAGACCTGGGGGGCGGTCTACCTCTGGGACTCCGCCGAGGCGATGGACGGGCCCGCCCGGGTGAGCCGCGTCATCGAGCTCATCGGCTACCCGCCCACGTCGGTGAGTGTCTTCCAGCTCGAAGCCATCGCGGAAGGCGTCAGTGTGTACGAGAGCCTCACAGGGCTCGGCGCCGCGCTGGAAGGAGACCACTTGGCCGCAGGCTGAGCGGGTTTGCTCGCCGTTCGTCGGCCCTGACTGCCGCCGCCAACCGGATCAGCCAGTCGAGTTCGGCGTCAGGGTGGGCCGGGCTGTTGTCGGGGAGCGCCGGTCCGCGCGGGTCCGGCCGCTCACCGAGCCGGCTGCGGCGCAGGGCGGAGGTGATCAGCGCGGCCTCGACGGCGATTCCGCGCGCGTCATCGGACAGGCCCGTGGCCCGCGCCCGGCGCGTTTCGGCGACGCGCGGGTCGAAGTAGGGGAGGAGCAGCAGGCGGCCGTCCCAGATTTCCACGATCCGCCGGTACAGGGCCTGCTCCGGCTCCCGGAAATCGACGTGCCGGGTCCCCGGTGGATCGAGGGCGATGGCCGGGAATTGGTCGTACAGCAATTTCCAGAGCGGGAAGAGCTTGCGATAGGAGCGGTCGAGCGACCACCACCGCGCGAGATGATCCAGGCCCAGTCGCGGGCCCGTGACGGGCAGCAGGATGCCGGCCACGACGAAAAGGATCGCCAGGCGGAACACATCGCCGATCAGGTTGCCGTACAGCCACGGCACGTGCCATCCGAGCAGGTGGGCGGACATGGCGGCGAACCGCAGCCCGGCGTAGGCGATGGTGCAGGCGAGACCGAGCAACAGCAGCCGCAGGCCGTTGCGGAGGGAGAAACCTCTCGCGGCGCTCGCGCGGTAGTGCGTGGCGCGCGCGATCTCGGTGACGGTCAACGCCAGATAGGCGACATAGACGTAGGCGGCGGCCGAGATCACCGGGATCTGCTCGGCCAGCCGCTGGCTGGCCAGGGCCGCCGCGTAATTGGACGGGGTCGTCGCGTGCAGAACGCCGATCAGTGCCAGGACGCCGATCAGCAGCCGCAGGCGTAGCCGGGCGCTCCGCATGGCCTGCTCCGCCGGATAGACCATGTGGAGAAACGCGCACTGCCCGGATGTCGCGGCGATCAAGGTCAGGCAGTTGGAAAGGGTGCCCGCGGTGTTGAGCGTCGTGTGGCCGTCGATCACCTCGTGGACGGTCTGGTCCTGCAAGCAGATCGACACCGAGAGCGCCAGCAGCGCGGCACACAGCCAACGCGTCGACCGGCAGCCGGGTTTGGCGCGGAGGTGGAACAGCTTGATGCCCACCGCGATCCAGCCGGCGACGGCCAGGCCGATCAAGATGGGCGCGCCCCGAGACACCGAAGATCGGCGGCCAAGAGATCATTCATCGGAGGGATTCTCCAGCTTCCAGAGCTGATTGACCATTTCGGTGATGGCGGCGCGGCTGCCCTGGGTCAGCTCGGCGCTGCGCAGGGCGATGTGCGTGACACCCGCCTTTCGCATGCCGGCCAGCAGCTCCAGATCCTTGTCGATCTTGGCGGTCTCCGCGTCGTCCAGGAAGTAGGCGACCGGCACCCCGAAGAACGTGGCCAGCGCCGTCAGGTGCATGATCGTGGGATTGACCCGCCGGCCCGTGCGCAACTGCCAGATGTAGGTGTGCGAGATCTGTACGTCCTGGCCCTTGCTGATGGCCTCCGCGACCGCGACGTTGCTGTATTCGGCGTCACCTTGGCGGCGAACCGTCTGGAACAACCGGTTCAGCTTGTCGGCCAGCGTCCGGGGAGTCTCATCAACGCTCATCGGAGTGCCGATCCTTAACAGCCAGAGTTTAGCGACTTTGCCGTCATCCTACACAGAGGTTGACGGGCGAGTCCTGGCAAGATAACGGCATGGAACGTGTGCTTGGAATCGGCGGATATTTCCTGCGGGCCGCCGACCCGGTGGCCTTGGGCGCGTGGTATCGCGATTGTCTGGGCCTGGACGCCGACGAGAACGGCCTGTGGCGTCAGCAGACCGGGGAGACGGTGTTCGCGACTTTCGAGTCCGAGACCGAATACTTCGGCTCTCGCGCCCAGCGGACGATGCTCAATTTCCGGGTCCGCGACCTGGACGCGATGCTCGCGCAACTGCGCGACAAGGGCGCGGACGTGGCCAAGGAGACTCAGGACATGGAGGGTGTCGGCCGGTTCGGCTGGGTCACCGATCCTGAGGGCAATCGGATCGAGCTGTGGCAGCCCAGCTGACAGTGGCTCACGCAGGGGGAATGAGCTCGTAATTCGGGATGGTGGGTCTCACCCGCTGATACTCCTGCTCCCCCGAAGCCGCCGCGGCGGCTTCGGGGATCTCCACACGGCCGAGGTACGGCCCCTGCAGGCAGTGGTCACACCAGAAGTGGGCGTCACCGATGAGCAGGTGGGGGATCCGGAGCCGATACACCAGGCGCAGGCAGGCCCGTCCACAGTTCGGGCAACGCCTGGTGATCGGTCCGGGCAGCTCGTCCCGTGCCTGCTCATAAGCGTGCAGCCAGCTCTCCCATCGGAGCGCCTGGTCATGAGTGTTCGACACTGGGGCCACCTCGGTGCTCGAGCCGTTTCACCTATGGTCCCTTACTGGTTACGTGGATGGTTGGCCCACCACTCGTCCTCGAAGGCATAGGCCCGGTCTTCCCAGGGGACCGCCTCTTCGTTGGACGTCGGGTAGCTGCCGCCCAGGCGCAGGTCCTCCACGTGGTACCGCTCATGGGCGAGGGTGCGGGCCAGCAGTTCCTCGCTGCGGAAGGCCGCTCGCCGCAGCAGGACCTGCTGATTGGGATAGGTCACCCCGGCCAGCCCGTCAATGCTCTTGTCGATCCTGATCTTCAGGTCGTCGATCCGGATGTCCCAGTCCTGGGCCACCCGTCGGACCGTATCCATGCTCATCGGGAGCTTGGCGCTCCAGTGCGGCCTTTCAGCACCCCTGCGTGCCAGCTTCACGAAGTCACCGCCGAAGCCGGCGCCGGACCCCGCGTTCCCCAGCGCCGTCGTCTCCTCGGAGGAGGAGCAGGCGGCGCCGGCGCCCGTCACGCCACGGCAGGGAGCCAGCTGCACCGACGGGTCCGGCGGGACGCCCGGGCCCGGATCGACGCGGCAGTCCTGCATCGCGTCCGCGCCGAACACCCCCGAGCACTGGCCGACGACGTGCGGGGCTGGGTCGAGGCCGCCGTTGGGCTGCCCGTCGCCGGCCCTGGCCTCGACCGGCGTGAAGGCCACGCCGACCTTGTCCAGGATCTTGTCGATGGCGTTGTCGACTCGGTGATTGAGTCCCTTGTCGAGCGCGTCGGCGAGCGAGATGCCCGCCGGACCGGGCAGCTGGTCGTGGTCGACCGGGCCGGGCTTGGCCGCGCGCGTCTTCGCGGCGATGTCGGCCAGCTCCTGGGGTGTGGGCGGCGGAGGCGGCGGCGGATCCGCCTTGGGCGGGCCGTTGGTGCCCTTGTGGGGCGAGTCGCCGGGCCCGTCATCGCCGGGCCCGTCCTTGGACTTGCCCTTGCCGGGCGAGTCGCCGCCGTCCGGGTACTGGATGTACGGCCCGCCGCCGTCCGGCCAGCCCTTCCACCAGTTGTTCTGCCACCACTTCCCGGCCAGGTAGCCGGCGCCGGCGCCGATGGCCACCGCCGCGAGACAGCCGAGCCAGGCGGGACCGCAGAACCGTGAACCGCGCCCGAGCGCGCCGAGTTCCCCGCCACCGGTGAGGACGTAGTCGGCCGCGCTCCAGGCCGGCCTGGCGATGTCCCGATAGACGACCTTGATCGCCTGCTTGGCGGTGCCGCACACGAAGGCGGGGCAGCCGAAGTGACCGGTCGGGTCCACCTGGTTGAGCGGGTCGCCGTCCGCGTAGGTGAAGCGGTTGCCCTTCATCGACGGCATCGGGTTCACATCGAGCGTGTCCCGGCTGGGGAACGCGCCGGTTCCGGGGTCGTACCAGCGGGCGGCCATGTTGACCTTGCCGGTGGCCGGGTCGGTCCAGCCGCCCTGGTAGCCGACGTCCCGCTTGGTGCCCGAGTTCGCGACGACCTTCCCGTACGGGTCATAGGCTGCCGAATCGGTCAGCACACCCGCGCCGGTGAAGGTGGCGGTGAGGTCGCCGTGCCGGTCGGTGTAGGCGTACAGGCCCGCGACGGAGACGATGTCGCCCGCCGGGTCCCTGCCGTAGAGCTCGGCACCCGCCGCGGCCGGGGTGTTGCCCAGGCCGGAGTAGCTGAACGTGCGGCCCGCGGTGGACGCGAGCCGGTCCAGCCCGTCATAGGCGTAGGTCGAGGCGCCGTCGGTGATCATCCGGTCGAACGCGTCGTAGCTCGTCGCGCTCGCGCTCCCCCCGCTCGGCGTCCTGGACTTCAGGGTGCCGCGCGCCGAGTAGGCGTAGCCGGCCGATCCGTCGGAGACGAGCTGGTTGCGCGCGTCGTAGACGGAGGCGGCCGTCCCTGCCTTGGTGCGGTTGCCCGCGTCGTCGTACTCGTAGGCGGCCGAGTTCCATGACGTCAGCCGGCCCGCCAGGTCGTAGCCGTAGGTGTTGGCGGCGGCGCCCGCAGTACCGGTCGTGGTCTTGGTGGTGAGCCGGTCGGCGTCGTCGTAGCCGTAGGTGATGCCGGCCAGCGCCGCGCCCGCCGTGGTCTTGAGCGTGTCGGAGGTGGGCCGGTGCAGCGCGTCGTAGTCGAAGGAGCGCTTGGCGCCGCCGTAGTCCACGCCCTTGAGCTGGTCCATCGTGTCGTAGGAGTAGATCGAGGTGCCGCCGGTGAGCGGGTCGCGGACCGTGGTGAGGCGGCTGCCCGCGTCGTAGTCGTAGGCGGCCGTGCCCGCCTTGTCGGTACGGGTCTTCATGCGGCCGTCGGCGTCATAGGTGAAGGACGCCGTGCCGGACGGCCCCGCCGTGCTGACGAGATGATCGCGATCGTCGTAGCCGAAGGTGTTACCCCCGGCCGAGGTCAGCCGGCCCACGGTGTCGTAGCCGAAGCTGTGGGCGGTCGTGGCGGTCTCGGCGCCCGCGCCGGTCTCCGCGGTGAGCCGGTTCTGCGTGTCGAAGGTGCGGGCGATGGTGACCCCGCCCGGCTTGGTGACCTGGACGGGGCGGGCGGCCGCGTCGTAGTCGGTGATCGTCTGGCGGTCGGCGGGCGTGGTGTAGGCGGTGGTCGGCGGGACGAACATCGCCACCGGGAGGTTCCACGGGTTGAAGGCGTAGGAGGTCGCGTTGCCGTTGCCGTCGGTGAAGCGGGTGCGGTTGCCGACCGCGTCGTAGCCGAAGGTCGTGTTGATGGTGTGCGTCGCCGTGGTCTTCTCGTGCTGGCCGGTCAGCCGGTTCAGCGCGTCGTAGTCGTAGGTGGTGACTCCGCCGCCGGGCCTGCTGACGGTGACCGGGTTGCTCGCGTCGTCGTAGCCGATCGTCGTGGACCGCAGCTGCTTGCCCGCCGCGTCGAAGTCGGCCGTCGCGGTCGCCCGGCCGGCGCCGTCGAAGGTGAGCGTGCTGCTGGTGCCGTCCGGGTTGGCGACCTTGGTCGCCCGGCCGGCGTGGTCGCGGGTGTACCAGTGGGCCTGGGCCAGCGGGTCGACGTCGACCACGACCTCGCCCGCCGCGTTGTAGCCGTACTGGGTGCGCGCGCCCGACGGTGTGGTGACGTAGGTCAGGTTCCCCGCGTCGTCGTACTCGTAGGCCGTGGTGTACCCGGCCGAGGCCGGTGTGCGGTCGACGATGGTGCTGGAGATCCGGCGGCCGAGGTCGTCGTACGTCGCCCCGGTCACCCGGCCCGCCTGGTCCCGTGTCCAGAGCCATTCGCCGGCCACGTCGAAGCCCGAGCGCGACTGGTTGCCCGCCGCGTCGGTGGTGGCGACCAGGTTGCCCAGCTGGTCATAGGTGTGGGTGTCGCCGTGGCCGAGCGCGTCCTCGACGCGGGTCACGCGGCCCAGCGCGTCGTACGTCGTGGTGGAGCCCGCCGTCACCGTGGCACCGGCGCCGAGCTGCCGGTAGGAGGGCAGGGTGAGGACGCGCGGCCGGCTCATGCCGTCGTAGGTGATCGTGGTCCGGTAACCCTCGGCGTCCTCGCTCGTCACGACGTCGCCGAAGCTGTTGTAGCCGGACCGCGTCGTCGGCCTGACGTTGTACGGCGTGCCGCCCCCGTGCTCGATGGCCACCGTCGGCGCCTTGGTCGTGGTGAGCCGGCCCGCCTCGTCGTAGGTGTAGTCGGTCACCGCGCCACGGGGGTCGGTCATCGTCTTCGGCAGGCCCCGCTGGTCCCTGGTCCAGGACGTCGTGAGCCATTTCCCGCCGTCCCAGACCTTCTGGGACAGGGGCCGGCCCAGCTCGTCGAGGTCGAACGCGGTCCAGGTGTAGCCGCTGTCCTGCGCCTGGACCAGGGAGACCACGCCGCCGTCGGCGTCGTAGCCGTACGTGGTCCTGCGCTTGATGCCGGCGGGGTCCAGCAGCGCCTCGGTGACCCGGTTGGCGGCGTCCACGGTGAAGGCGGTCGTGCTCTTGCCGTTGCCGGTGACCCGCTTGATGAGGTTGCCCGCGCTGTCGTAGGTGTTCTGCTGGAGCGGGATGTCCCGGGTGGTCCCGTCGGCGTTGTGGAAGCCCTCGGCCCAGACCGATTCGAGCAGGTTGTCGTCGTAGTAGCGGTAGCGGGTGGTCCGGCCCATGGCGTCGGTGACCGTGGCCAGGCGCCCGGCCGGGTCGTAGGCGCGGGATTCGAGGACCAGTTCCTTGGGGGCGTCGTTGTCCAGCGGGTTGCCCACCCAGTTGGCCAGGCTCGTGGTCAGCGGCAGACCGGTCGGGCCGTAGGTGTGCCGGAAGTCGGCGCCGGTGGCGTCCACGGTGCTGGTGAGGTTGCCATAGACGTCATAGCCGTAGGTTGTGGTCTTGCCCTCGGGGTCCTTGACGGACGAGACGCGGGCGGCGGCGTCGTAGGTGTAGTTCGTGGTGCGGGTGACGTCCTTGCCGGTGGGGTCCGTCCGCTCGGCCTTGGAGACGTTGCCGTCGACGTCGTAGGTGTAGATGACCCACGGCAGGTGCTTGACGCCGTTGATCACGTCCGTGGTCGCGGGGCCGACGGTGGCGGTGAGGTGGTTCAGGGCGTCGTAGCCCATGGAGGTGCTGACGCCGTTCGGGAAGGTGTCGGAGATCTTCGTCTCGGAGATGGGGCGGCCGGCGCTGTCGTAGTCGTACTTCGTGGTGAGCCCCGCGGCGTCCACCACCTGGGCGAGGTCGCCGTTCTGACGGTAGCTGTAGCGGGTGGTCTTGCCGCCGGGGGTGGTCGTGGAGGCGAGCAGCCCGTCCGGGACGGTGCCGCCGTCGGTGGCGGCCTCGTCGCCATCGGTGTAGGCGTACTTGGTGGTGCCGCCGTTGGTGGCTCCGGCCACGGGAGGCGTGGTGACGCTGAGCAGATCGCCCGAGATGTCGTAGGTGTAGCTGGTGCGGTGCGCCGCGTCGTTCCCGGCGGTGGCCCGGGCGTCGTACGCGCCGGTGAGTTTGTCGTTGCGGGGGTTCAGCGGGTCGCCGGCGTCCAGGTAGTAGGTGAAGTAGGAGGTCTGGCAGGAGCGCGGTCCGCGGCAGGTCACCTTCATGACCGGGTTGCCGCGGTCGTCGTTGTACAGCTGCGTGGTGTGCCCGTCCGGGTCGCTCACCGTGGCCAGGTTGCCGTTGAGGTCGTAGCCGTAGCGCGTGGTGCCGCCCGAGGCGTCGTACAGCGAGGTCGGCCGGCCGCCGTGCTGGGGGTCGTAGCTGTAGACCATCGCCTTGCCGCGCGGGTCGGCGGCGAGCACGGTGGTGGCGGGGATGCCGAAGGTCGCGACGTCCTTGTAGTGCGCCTGGATCGCGTCGGTGTGCAGGCTGTTCCAGTAGATCGCCACCTCGTCGATGGTGCCGTTGAAGTGGCCCAGGGTGTCCGAGGGCTTGGCGGGCCAGTTGCCCGCGATGAAACCGGCGCCGACGTAGACATGGTTCTGCGCGATCGTGGACACCGGGCCCTTGGACCTGGTCCCGACCACCGCGCCGTCCAGCCAGAGCCACTGGGTGTCACCGGAGGCCGTCAGGACGGCGTGGTGCCAGCTCGCGTCGGTCACGGCCGCGCTTGTGGTGATGGGCGCGACCGCGGCGCCGTCCCAGAACTGGCCGCGCAGCTTGCCGTCCGTCCCGACGTACAGCGCGGGCGTGTAGTTCGCCTGCGGCCCGGCCGGGTCGGTGATGGCCTGGGCCTGGTAGGCGAGCAGGACGCCGGGCTTGGCGGTCTTGAACCACAGCTCCGCCGACAGGTCGCCGCCGCCCTTGATCTCGCCCTCGGGCAGCTCCAGGTAGGAGCTGGAGCCGTTGAACCCGGCGGCCCTGTCGCCGCCGGTGGCCAGGACGATGGGTGGGCTCTGACCCAGGGTGACGTTGTGGTAGGTCGCGTCGGTGTCGCGCCCGTCGCCGTAGGCCGCGCTGGCCGCCTGGGTGCCGGAGAATTCGGCGAGGCGGTAGTACTCGCGCGGCCGGGCGCTCAGGACCGCGTTCGGGTAGTACTCCGTGCTGCCCTGCGTCTGGGCGGGGTAGACCTTCCACTGCCCGCCGTTGGCGTCGGTCGTCGAGGCGACGCGGTCGCCCTGGGTGTCGTAGGCGAGGGTGGCCTGCAGCTTGCCCGAAGGCAGCTTGACCGTCTCCAGCGCGCCGGTGTACTGCCCGGCCGCGTACTGGGCGGCGACGGACGTGGGGCCGAGCGGGTGGGTGTAGAAGGCGGGGTCGTCGATCTGGCCGGTGAAGTGGCCGCGCGTGTCCGTGGGCGCGGCGGGGCACCAGCCCGAGGTGTTCACGTAGCCCGCCCCGATGCTGGCGTACGGCAGATGGGTCGCCTTGACCTGGTTGAAGCGGCTGCCCACGATCGCGCCGTCCAGGTACATGCCCTGCCAGGTGCCGCTCGCGGTCAGCACCACATGGTGCCAGGCCCCGTCGCTCACCGCCGCGGTCGACGTCATCGAGCCGCAGCTGCCGTCGTCGGCCATCTGGCCGTGCAGCTTCCCATCGGTCCCGACGTAGAGCATCGGCAGGAAGCCCCAGGGGAGCGGGCCCCGGGAGTCCTCCAGCGTGTTCATCTGCGCGCCGTACAGCACGCCGGCCTTCGTGGTCTTGAACCACATCCCGACCGCCGCGTAGGTCGTGTCGTCGGTGATGTTGTACGGCATGCGCACGTAGGAGCTCGTGCCGTTGAACGTCGCCGAGCCGTCCGTGGTCCCGGCCGGGGCGCCCGCCGCGCCGTAGGTCAGGTTGACCGCCTGCGCGTCGTCCTGGCCGACGAACATCTGGGTCTCGTTGGTCGTGCTCTGGTGGAGCCGGTAGTACATCGCGGGGGCGGCGTCCACGACGGCCGTGCGGTGGTGGGACACCATTTTGTAGGTGTACTTCGTGCAGGCCGTCGTCGTGCCCGGCGGGCAGACCTGGGCGAGCAGGCCGTAGCCGTAGCCGTACGTCCACGCGGGCGCTCCCTGGGCGGGATCGGTGGCGACCGAGGTCACCACCCCGCTGTTCCAGGTGAAGTAGAGGCCGCGGCCGCTGACCTTGTTCACGACCTTGGCCAGGGTGCCGTCGCCGTTGTAGGTGAGGAACTCGCCGTGCTGGTCGTCGTCGTAGATCGCGGTCAACCGGCCGTTCGTGTCGAACACGTACGCGCCGCCGGACTTGTCGCGCAGGAACCACGCCGTATCGGCCTTCACCAGGCTCACCGACCGGCCCTCGGGCGGCGCGAACGTGCCGTCGGAGTTGCGGCCGAAGCGCGCCTGCCGCCCGTCCGGGTAGGTGACCACGACGTTGCCCGTCAGGTCGCTGTCGGTGACGATCTTCATGTCGTAGGCGGTGGTCCAGCCCACGCCGAACAGCCCCGAGCGGGAGTTCAGGCTGCTGTAGGAGCGGGTGATCGCCAGGGCGGGACCGGCGGTGGTCAGGCTCGCGTCCGTGGTGGTGGCCGCGTACTGGCCGGTCAGCGGGTCGATGCCCTTGACGGCGGCCGTGCCCGCGCTGTCGGAGACGTGCGAGGAGACCAGGGGCTGCGGCACGACCGTGCGGAAGGTGCTCCACCCGGTGGCCGGGCTGGAGGTCTTGCCGTCGGTGACCAGGGCCTGCCACATGTACTGCTCGCCCCATTTGAGCTTGCCCTGCGGCACCGTCCAGTTCGCGGTCTGCTCACCGGTGTTGGAGTCGCCCTTGATCAGGCCGGTCGCCGGGCACGTGCTGGGGGCCGAGACCAGGCAGATGTTGAAGATGAAGTTCAACTCTCCGCCGGGCCACTCGTCCTGGTCATGGCCGGTGACCGTGAACTCCGGCATCAGCGTGGACTCCACGTAGCCGCTGCCCGGCCACATCGAGTCGATCTGGGGCGGCACGTTGACCACGCTCAGGCTCACGCACCAGACGGGTACGCCCCAGTCGGAGAAGAACTGCCCGTTCGCCACCATGTCCCAGCAGACCTGGTACGAGCCCGGGTTGAGCGGGTCGATCGTGGCGCTCACCTTCGCCGAGCCGTTGTTGCCGATCGTGGCGGGCAGCGTGGCGGCGGCGGTGGAGCTGCCCACGAAGCTGCCGCCAAGGGTGTACACCTTGTAGCCCAGCTTCACCGAGCCGGGAGACCAGGAGTTCATCCCGTTGTTGATCACCGTGACGGGGAGCCTGCCGAAGCTGTTGGCCGTCACCGGCGGGTCGATCGTGGCACCGGAGTCGATCGCGTACAGCGCCCGCCAGGGGCTGTAGTCCACCTGCAGGTACGGCGGGTTGGCCGAGTTGGCGCTGGCGAACTCCTTGAAGCTGTCGGCGGTCAGCGCCAGGCCGTTGTTGCCCGCGCCGTTGGACCAGTCCGACAGGGCCGACAGGCCCGCGCTGTTGATCCCGATCCACGCCCAGCCGGCTCCGCCGCAGGTCACGCCGCCGCTGAAGCTGGCCGACCCCCAGGTGTCGCCGAGACTCACGCCGGGATAGGAGGAGATCGTGCCGACGTTCCAGCTGCTGGTGATCTGCTTCACCGTGACGGGGTTGGCCGCGCAGGAGTTCGACAGGGTGTTGTAGAGGAAGAGCGCGGCGCCGGTCACGTACGCGTGGGGGATCTGCGAGGCGAGGTTGAAGTTGATGTAGGCGTTGTTGCGCTTGGTGCCGTCCTGGGAGCCGACCAGGAGCTGGTCGCTGCCGGAGTGATTGGCGCCGGAGTGGTTGTCGACGTAGGTGTCGGAGGAGGCGCCGCTGGTGGTGCGTACGTAGGAGGAGGGGTCGATGACCACCGGGAACGCGCGGTCCTTGGCGTGCAGCCACTTCTGGTCGGCGCTGACCCGCAGGACGTCGCCGACGAGGGTGTAGCGCACCGCGTCGGAGCGGGCGCCCTTGGCGTCGCTCATGAACCCGGCGGGGACGGTGATGCGCACCGCGCTCCGCTCGTCGACGAACTCCACGCCCTGCGGCGTGCTTCGCGGTGTCAGGCCCTTGGCCTGGAAGGGGAAGTCCCAGGGTCCCGTCGGGGCCTGGCGCGAGGTCAGGACGAGCGACTCCTTGATCCCGTTCCAGGCGGCCTCGACCTGGAGGTCCGTCTCCGGCAGCACCTCACCGTACTTCGCGATATTTCCCGAAATATTGGCTTTTGTGCTTTTTGCCCCCTGGAGGGCGAAGGACAGGCTGTGCTCGTTGTCCAAGGTGAGCGACTGGAGCCTGGGGTCGGCGGCGTCGTCGGCCAGCTCGGCCGCGACGTCGTTGGCCGCCGGACGCCAGCGTCCGTTGGCGCCGGTCAGGTTGAGGTCGATGTCGGCCCACTCACCGGTGGCCGTCCGGTACCTCACTGGCCTGGAGTACGTACGCACGGTGTAGGTCTGATCGGGGTTCTGGAAGACCCTCGACGTCGCGTCGCCCAGCTTGGGAGCCACCCGGCTCTGCTTGGCGTCGAACCCGTGCACTTCCCCGTTGCCCGGCTTGCCGGTCGCCTTGCCCACCAGCTGCGGTTTGTTCGACAGATGGGAGACCAGCTTGGGCGGCTGCTGGGCCTCCCGGGGCACGACCCCCTTGGGCAGCTTGGCGGCCTTCTTCTCCGGCGGCTCGGTCTGCGCCCGGGTCGACTCCGCCGCCACCTGGTGCGCGCGGTTCGCCGCCGAGCCCAGACGCTGCTCGGGGAGCGTCGGCTCCTTCGAAGCCGCGTGGGCTCCCTGACCTGCCATGCTGATGACAAGGGTGGTCACTGTCAGTGCCGAGCAAAGACGAGTGGCCCAACGATTCCTCATGCCGACCTCCGGCGGCGACCGTAGTAGCCGCCTATCCGCACCACATCTGTACGGATGACCTGGTTCGAGGGTGTCGGAATGTTCCCGGTTAGGTATGAGATCAACTCCGAGTCCGGTACTCTCGCCTGGTGCTGCACGGGCGCATCGCGGAGCAGGCCAGAATCACGCGACTTCTCGCTGGTGAGAGCGGCGCGCTGATGGTGCGCGGGGAAGCCGGGGCGGGCAAGAGCGCGTTGCTCGCCTTCGCGGCCGAGCTCGCGAGTGATCAAATCGTGCTGCGCGCCTCCGGCAGCCCCGAGGAGTCGCACCTCCCGTACGGCGGGCTGCACATGCTGCTGGCGACCACCCGCCCACGCTGGAAACAACTGCCCGCCCAGCAGCGCGACGTCCTCGACCAGCTGGGCGAGCCGCAATCGTGCGGCGAACCCGCCTCGCCGTACCTGCCTGTCTGGAACCTCCTGCGCCACCTGGCGGGCAAGCGGCCGGTGCTCTGCCTGATCGACGACGCGCACTGGCTGGACCGGGAGAGCCTGGCGGTCCTGTCCTTCTGCGTCCGCCGCCTCGCCGCCGCGCGCGTGGTGATCCTGGTGGCCGCCGAGGGCGAGGTGCCCGCGCTCCAGGGGATAGACGAGCTGGACCTGCCCGGTGTCGACAGGCAGGCGGCGCTGGACATCGTCGCCGAGTGCCGGCCGGGCATCGTCCCGCAGGTGCGAGAGCGGATCGTCGAGGACGCCCGCGGCAATCCGCTGGCCCTGCGCGAGCTGGCCGCGGGGATCAGCCCCGCGCAGGTCGAGGGCAGGCTGTCGCCACTGGGCCTGCACACCGGCTGGGCCGGACGGTCGCGGCGGGCCGATCAGTTGTACGGCGCGTGCTTACGGGCCCTGCCTGAGCGCACTCGCTTCCTCCTCCTGCTGGCCGCCGCCGACCCCGCGGCCTCCCCGCCCGAACTGCTCGCCGCCACCGGAGCGACTCCGACTGATCTGGAGCCCGCCGAGACCGCCCGGCTGGTGGAGGTGCGGCCGGACAGGCTGACCCCTCGCCACCTGCTGATCCTGGTCGCCGCCTACCAGTCCGCGCCGGTCTCGGCCCGCATCGCCGCACACCGAGCCCTGACTGAGACGTCGGCCGAGCGGCGGGTCTGGCATCTCGCCGCCGCCGTGCTGGGGCCGGACGAGGAGATCGCGCGTGAGCTGGAAGGCATCGGGACGTCGTCAGCGCTGGAGCGCGCCGCCGAGCTGACCACCGACCCCGAGCCCCGCGCCCGGCGCTATGCCGCCGCCGCGGTCGCCGCGTGCGACGCCGGTCAGCTGCGCCGCGCGGCGGACCTGGCGACGTGCGCGACCAAGCTGAGCGCCGAACCCTCGACGCTGGCCTCGGCCGCCCGCGTGCTGGCCACCGTGGAGTCCGAGATCGGCTCGCCGACCAAGGCCGCGCGGATGCTGCTGGACGCGGCGGCCAGGATCGGCGACGACGACCACGCCATGGCCATCGTCATGATCGCCGACGCGATCCGCCTGTTCGGCTACAGCGGCGACGAGGGGCTCGCGGCCGAGATCGCCGCCGCCGTCTGGTCGGCGCCGGCGACTTCGCAAGCTTCGTCACGAGGTTCTGCGCGAACTTCCACGCAAGCGTCTTCACCAGCCTCCGCGCGGGCTTCTTCGCGAGCTTCCGCGCGAGCCTCGTCACCAGCTTCTTCGCAGGTCGTGCGATCAGGAGCCCAGCCCACCTGGTCCGCTCCGCTGGCCCGGTCGCTGCCCACGCTGGCGAAGATCATGGCCGGTGACCCGTTCAGCGGCTTCGCCGTCA
The DNA here is from genome assembly GCF_040659625.1 of Nonomuraea sp. NPDC049750. Lineage (NCBI taxonomy): Bacteria > Bacillati > Actinomycetota > Actinomycetes > Streptosporangiales > Streptosporangiaceae > Nonomuraea > Nonomuraea sp. NPDC049750. Next base: position 5,483 of record NZ_JBFANB010000010.1, on the reverse strand, counting down.
TCGGCGAGCTGGTCGAGCACACGCCCGCCTTGGCGACCCAGCAAGCCATCACCGCCACCTCGTTGGGCCTGATGGCCGCCGACGCGGGCTCGGCGCTGCGCCTGACCTCCACGCTGGTGGCCGACTGCCGCCACCAGGACCTGATGGGCCTCCTGCCGTACGCCCTGCAACTCCAGGCCCAGGCCCTCATGCTGAGCGGCCGCAGCGCCGAAGCGCTCAGACTGGCCACCGAGGGACTGAAGCTGGCCGGTGACCTCGGCCAGACCCACCGAGTCGGGCACCTGAGCGGCTTGGTCGCGCTGATCGCCGCGTTGAGCGGCGATGAGAAGCGCTGCCGGGCCTACGCCGAATCGAGCCTGGACTACTGCGCCGACCACGACGCGCCCGCCAGCGCGGCGCTGGCCACCTGGGCGCTGGGCCTGCTGGAGCTGGGGCTGGGCCGGGCGGGCGCCGCTGTGGCGCACCTCGAGCGCGTGGTCGCGGGCCCCGCGCACCACCCGGTGATCGCGGTCCACTGCGCGGCCGATCTGGTGGACGCGGCCGTACAGGCCGATCTGCCCGGCGCCACCGTCGAGCCGCTCGCCCTGCTGGAGCGGTGGGCGGGGGACACGCGCCAGCGCTGGGTGGGCGCGGTGGCGCTGCGCTGCCGGGCGCTGACCGCGCCGGACGGTGAGGCGGAGCCGCTCTTCCTCGGCGCGCTCGACCTGCACGGCCCGTCCCTGACCGCCTTCCAGCGGGCCAGGACCGAGCTCGCCTACGGGCAGTGGCTCCGCCGTATCCGGCGCAGGTCCGAAGCCCGCTCTCATCTGCGGGCCGCGCGCGCCGCGTTCGAGCAGCTGGGCGCGACCCCCTGGGCGGAGCGCGCCGCGGCCGAGCTGAGCGCGTCGGGGGAGTCGAGCCCCGCGGGGCCGTTGCCGGAAGCGCTGCGCGGGCTGACGCCGCAGGAACGGCAGGTGGTGTTCCTCGCCGCGCAGGGATCGTCCAACCGGGAGATCGCCGCCCAGCTCTTCCTCAGCCCGCGGACCGTCGGTTTCCACCTCTACCGCGCCTTTCCCAAGCTGGGCATCACCTCCAGGACCGAGCTGGCGGATCTGGTACGGCAAGCCGTCACCGGCATCGGGACGATCACGCCGGCCGCCGAGTGACGCCCCAGGGCGGACAGGCTCGTACCGAACCCTTGACTGCGCTGGTCAGATCGATTAGACCTCAGGAAACCCAGCGATCATCACGCAGTGGAGGACAGATGTCCGGCAGAGCATTGGTACGACTCGCGGCCCGCGCCGCGTTATCCGCGGTCACGACAGGCTCGCTGATCGCGATCGGTGCGCTGCCGGCCTCGGCGGCGGCCTTGGACAAGCCGCCCCGAACGACCAAGGGGCCGTGCCAGTACACCGAAACCCCCGATGACCCGGCCGTGCGTGACGTGCCGCTGCCGCCGGACCCGCGCCGCACGCCCACGCGTCCGGTCTCCGCGGTGCTCCGGACCAACCACGGCGACATCGGGCTCGCCCTCGACCCGGCCAAGGCGCCGTGCACCGTGCAGAGCTTCGTGCACCTGATCCAGCACCGGTTCTATGACGCCACGTCGTGCCACCGGCTCACCGCGTACGACCGGCTGAAGGTGTTGCAGTGCGGCGACCCCAGTTTCACCGGTGAGGGCGGGCCAGGCTACAAGTACAAGGACGAGCTGCCCACGGACCTGCCGCCATGGCCGGGCGATTCGACCGGGGTGCGCAAGACGTACGCGCGCGGGGTGCTGGCCATGGCCAACGCCGGCCCGAACACGAACGGCAGCCAGTTCTTCCTGGTCTACGGTGATTCCGGGCTGGCGCCCAACTACACGATCTTCGGCACGGTCGACGCCGCCGGGCTCGCCGTCCTCGACCGCATCGCCGCCGGCGGCATCCAGCCGGAGCCGGACGGTCCCACGCCTCCGGTGGACGGCAAGCCCGTACTCCCGGCCGACATCCGAGACGCCCGGGTGTGCCGCAGATAGCCGGGTGTGCCGCAGATAGATCGTCTTGAATATCGGGCACCTGACGAGTCCTGCTCACATATCTACAGATTCCCCCTAAGATGCCGTCATAGATGACGAAGGGTGTGGCGTGACCGAGCCTGAGCGGCCTACGGGGAAGATGGATCCGACCGTCCCGACCGTCGCCCGAATGTATGACTATTTCCTCGGCGGGAAGGACAACTTCCCGGCTGACCGCGAGGCGGCCGAGCGGGTCCTCGAACTGAGCCGCGCGGGCGGCGCGGACGTACGGGAGATGGCCAGGGCGAACCGTGGTTTCCTGATCCGCGCCGTGGAGACGGTCGCCAGGGCCGGTGTCCGGCAGTTCCTCGACATCGGCACCGGTCTGCCCACTCAGGACAACGTGCACCAGGTCGCGCACCGGATCATCCCCGACGCCAAGGTCGTCTACTCGGACAACGACCCGATCGTGCTGGTCCACGCCCGCGCGCTGCTGGCCGACAACCCCGACACGGTGATCATTGACGGCGACGCGCACGACCCCAAGGGGCTGCTGGCCGCCGCCGCCCAGCACCTCGACTTCAGCCAGCCCGTGGCGGTCCTGGCCGTCGCGCTGTTCCACTTCTTCAGCGGTGACGACGAGGTGGCCGGCATCGTCCAGACCCTGCGCGAGCCGCTGGTTCGGGGGAGCCACCTGATCATCTCCCACGCGTACGTGGAGCAGGGCCAGAGCACCCGCGACCGGCGGATCGAGACCGAGGACGTCTACCGGCGGACGACCTCCGGCGCGCTGCACTGGCGCGACCGCGACATGGTGCGCAGCTATTTCGACGGGCTGGAGCTGCTCGAACCCGGCGTCGTGCCGGTGCAGGACTGGCGCAACGACGATCCGTTCATCGTCCCCGGGCTGGAGAAGGGCGGCATCCTGGGCGGCGTCGGCCGGGTCCCCTGACCGCGACCGGTACTCAGCGGCGGGCCTTCAGCGCCGCGGCGACGTGCTTGGCCGCCTGGTCGGCGGTCCCGTAGCCGGGCCGTGGACCCAGGTAGTTGACGTACGCCAGCAGGTTGGCCAGGCAGAACGACACCTGGGTGTTGTGGAAGCCCGCGGCCACATCCGGGTCGCGGCGGGTGTATGCGGCCGTCCTGTCGCCGACGACCCGCGTCGAGCGCAGCTTGGTGTCGGGGTGGCGGGCGCGCTCGTCCTTCCCGCGGGTGACCATGCCATCGAGGTTGAGCCCGCAACTCTTGACGGTCGGGGTACGGTACGTCGTCACCATCACGCTGGCGTTGCCGGCGCCCTGCCACTGGCACTGCGAGGTGGACAGGACCTGGCGTCGCGCCGTGCCCCCGAGCAGCGTGCGCGCCCGCACGTTGGTCAGGAGCTTGCAGGCGTCGGGCACCTGGCCGAACAGCTTCACGACGCTCTTCGTCGGGGACGGCTTCGCGGACTTCGGGGATTTCGGTGACGGATCGGCGCTCGCGTCAGGAGTCGCGGGCGGCAGATTGAGCCAGATCGCCGTGGCGGCCATGCCACACACCGCCACCGCCAGCGCGCCCGCCACGACGAGGGTACGGCGGCGCTTCACGGGGGCTTCGCGGCGTGCGGGGATCGTGGACGGGGTGTCGCCTTGGGCGATGTCGTGGAGCCAGTGGGCCGTCTGCTCGGCCGTGCACCGGCGCTGGGGATCCTTCTCCAGCAAGGCCGCGAGCAGGGGCGCGAGCGGACCCGCCAACCTGGCGGGGGCGGGATCGCGCATCAGCACGGCGGCCATGACCGCGGCCGCGTTGGGGCCGGAGAACCCGGGACCGCCCTCCACCGCCGTGTAGAGCGTGGCGCCGAGTGACCATAAGTCGGCGGCGGGACCGTCGTCCTCGCCACGTAACCGCTCTGGGGCGATGTAGCCGGGCGAGCCGTTGAGCAGGCCGGTCTGGGTCAGCGCGGCGTCCCCGGCGACCGTGGCGATGCCGAAGTCGGTCAGCAGTACGCGGCCGTCGTCGGTCAGCAGCACGTTGCCGGGCTTGACGTCGCGGTGCAGCACGCCCATCGCGTGCGCGGCACCGAGCGCGTCGAGCACGTGCCGGCCCACCCAGGCGGCCTGGCGCGGCGACAGCGGGCCGTCCGTACGCACGATCTGATCGAGGGAGCGGCCGTGGATCAGCTCCATCACGATCCATGGCCGCCCTCCGTCCATGACCACGTCGTGCACGGTGACGATCGAGGGGTGCGAGCGCAGCCGCGCCGCCGCCCTGGCCTCGCGCAGCGTGCGCTCGGTGAGCTCGGCTCGGGCCGCGTGGTCGAGCTCCGCCGGCAGGCGCACCTCCTTGACCGCGACCTCCTGCCGGAGCAACTCGTCCACGGCCCGCCAGACCGTGCCCATGCCACCCTGACCGAGCGGTGCCAGGAGTCGGTAGCGGCTCGCGACGATGGTCATCACGCGATTATACGGACATATATTCTATAATTTTGCCTCTTGTGTCGCAGGGACCCCTGGGGTCCCGGCCGTCCGTACGACCCGGTCAGCCGAGGGCCTTTTCCAGCTGTGCCTTGCTCATCTTCGAGCGGCCCTTGATGTTGCGGCTCTTGGCTTCGGCGTACAGCTGATCCCTGGTACGGCCGCCCGCGCCGGAATGGGAGCGCAGCCCGCCCCGGCGGCTCGACGAGATGTCCTTGGTGGATGTACGGCTCGCGGTCCGGGACTCACCGGCCCTGGCCCGCTCCTTGTTCACGGTACGGGCGGCGATTTCGGTCGCACGCTTGGTGCTTTCTCCCCGCTTCTTGGCGCTGTCCTTGATGTGCTCGTATTGCCGTTCCCGCTTCGGGCTCGATCCGCGAGGCATTTCTCCTCCTCATGAGAACCGTCAGACCTTACGGGCCCCTACCCAGACGAGAACCACGAAACAGCCGCGTCACATCGCCGGTTCTTCATAAGGGATGCGGCTCAGGTGCAGGATCGTGCCCAGCGTCCCCCACTCGTCGCCGCCGAGCTTGGTCAGCGGGCGCAGCCGCCCGGCGTCGGGCCGGCCGTTGACGATGTAGTCCTCGTGCACTGACGCGAGGAACACCCGTCCGAAGACCAGGGTGGAATTGCCCATGTGCAGGGTCGTGTGCGAACGGCACTCCATGACCACGGGCGAGACCGCCACCCTGGACGGCCGCACATGACGGCTGGGTTCGCGTTCGATTCCCGCGTAGTCGAATTCGGTCAGCTTCTCGGCCGTAAACGACTGAGCTTGCAGCTCCTCGCCGTCGATGGCTTCGACGGTCCGGTCCGCGTCAGGCAGCGTGACTCACCGCCCAGCCCGTCTCACCGCGTGCGGCGATGTTGCGGGCTGCGTTGACGTCTGCGTGCTCAGCGAAGCCGCACGACGTACACGAGAAACAGGCTTGATCGAGCCGGTTCTTGCGGTCCACATGCCCGCATGAGGAGCATTGCTGGGAGGTGAAGGCCGGGTCGACGTGGATGACGGCGATCCCGGCCCGGGCCGCCTTGTAGCCGATGAATGCTCC